>NZ_JBEXZT010000015.1:0-182538 GCF_040631275.1 Streptosporangium sp. NPDC020145
CCCCAGCACCATGCCCAGGTGCTGGTTGATGTCGGCGTCGATCGCCACGACCGGCAGCCCCCGGCTCGCCACATAACGTGCGAACAGCGCCGACACGGTCGTCTTCCCACTGCCGCCCTTACCGACGAAAGCCACCCTCACGACGACGATCCAATCTGATTATGAAAATCATTGCAAGGTCTGAGAGTGATAATCATGCCACGCCGGACGGCGGGCGGCGCCGGCAAAAACGAGAACGGCACGAGGAGTTAGGTGATGGCGCGCCTGATACCAGTACTTTCCCTCCGATAAGTCACTTCGTATTTTTTCCTACCTAAATGGGATATATCGGTCAGGGGTTGACGGGTCTCTGTGGTGCGTCGATTCGGGAGAATGTCGCTGATTGCGTAATTAGTGCTACTTTGTGGGGTTTTCGGGGGAAGGGTTTGACTTAGAGCGCGCTCTAACTTCTAGCCTGTTCGATGTGGCGAACAAGGGGTCGCCGAAGCGCCGGACTCTCCCAGGTGAGGGCAGGGGCACGGTCCCGGCGTCACGTAGGGCTTGGGCACGGAACAGGAAGAAGGGGGCAGTTCCCATGGGTGAGAGCACGACCCGCGAGGAGCGCTACGAGCACGGGCTGGCGATGCTCGACGCCGTGGACGGCACGGCCGGCGCGAACGTCATCGAGTCGCTCAAGGACGTCGCCCCGGAGCTCGGTCACCAGATCGTCGCGTGGGGGTTCGGCGAGATCTACTCCCGTCCCGGTCTCGAACCCCGGGACCGGCAGCTCGTCACGCTCGGGATGCTGACCGCGCTCGGCGGCTGCGAGCCGCAGCTCACCGTCCACATCAACGCCGCCCTCAACGTCGGGCTGACGCCGCAGCAGATCATCGAGGCGTTCCTGCAATCGGCGGCCTACTGCGGCTTTCCCCGGGCGCTGAACGCGACGCTCACCGCGAAGAAGGTCTTCGCCGAGCGCGGGCTGCTGCCGGTCGAGTGATACACCCCGCTATTTGTTGATATTTCGGGGTCTGGGGTCGGTCGTGTGGGTCGTCGAAGCGGGAGACGAACCACGAGGCGAATGAGGCGGTGACCACGCCCAGCAGACCGACCCCGCCCAGCATCAACAGGCCACCACCGTCCTGCCCGCGCCCGCAGCCGACGCGGGCGGGTCTTCGGCTGTTTGAAACACTTGTTTGCGGCGTTGGTAGGATCATCACGTGGGAGTTCCTGAGGATTTGCTGGCCGCAACCAAGCAGTGCCTGTCCGAGCGCGGATACGCCCGCACGACGGTGCGCGACATCATCGCCGTCTCCGGCAGCAACCTCGCCGCGATCAATTACCACTTCCGCTCCAAGGACGCGCTGCTCACCCAGGCGATGATCGAGGTGACCGGCGAGGCGGTCACGGAGATCCTCAAGGCCTTTCCCGGCGACTCCAAGGAGTGGTTCGAAGCCTTCTGGGGTGAGCTGATCGAGTCCTTCCGCACCAACCCGACCGTCTGGCGGGCCAACGTCGAGACGCTCGCACAGGCCGCTCACCTGCCTGATGTGCGGGCCCGGCTGGCCGAGGGGCAGACGCTGGCCCAGCGGGAGCTGAGCGCGCGCCTGCCCGGGCACGACGAGGCGGGGGCCCAGGTGCTGCTGACGCTGTTCATCGGGCTGCTGGTGCGGTGGCAGATCGACCCCGACAGCGCCCCGACGGCCCGCGACCTGGCCACCGGCCTCCGCGCGGTCGTCCAGGCGGCGGGAGGCGGAGAAGCGGCACCCGCCTGACCGCTTCAGCCGCCCCACTCCAGGCTCCTCGCCCAGCGTCCCCGTTCTGCGCACCTCGTTCCGGCCCGCCCCGTTCCGCCTGCCGTGGCACGCGGCCTCTTCAGCGCATCGCGTGGCGGCCGGCGTGCTGGTCCTGTGGCGGCGCCGGGGTGCCCTTCGCCTGCCGTACGGCTCGCAGCATGACGGGAGCGAGCACCGCCATCACGCACAACGCGGTGGCCGCGGCGAGCATGGCGTAGTGCTGACCCTGTGTGAAGGCCTCGCGGGCGGCGGCGGCCAGCGAGGTCGCGGCCGGTTCCGGCAGGTGCCGCGCCGACTCCAGGGCGCCGCCGAGGGTGTCCAGCGCCGCTGACGGAGCGCCCGTCTCACCGAGGTGCCCCCGGTAGACGGCGGCGCCGATGCTGCCCAGCAGGGAGATGCCGAGCGCGCCGCCGAACTCGGTGGCCACCTGCGACAGCCCGGCGACCGAGCCCGCGCGCTCCGGCGGAGCGGTGGCGATGATCAGGTCGGAGGAGACCGTCAGGACGAGCGTGACGCCCCCGGCCATCAGCATGATCCCGGCGATCAGCAAACCACTCTGTCCCGTCACGTCCAGCCTGGACAGCAGCATGAACCCACTCGCGCCGACGAGCAGCCCGGCGCAGACCACCAGTCCCGGCCTGACCTTGCGGACCAGCACCGGCGCGAGCCCGGCGGCGAACATCGCCATGCCCGCCGACGGCAGCGCGTACAGTCCGGCGACGAGCGGCCTGGCACCCATGACCATCTGCAAGTACTGCGTCGTGAACAGGCTGGAGCCAACCATCGCGAAGACCCCGAGGGTGTTGGCGCCGATCGAGGCGGTGAAGGCGCGGCTGCCGAACAGGCGCACGTCCAGCATCGGATCGGCCATCGAGCGCTGGTGCCTGACGAAGGCGGCCCCCAGCGTCAGCCCTGCCACGATGGCCAGCACCGGCGCCCAGCCGAGGCCGTCCTGGGCGATGTGCTGGATCCCGTAGATCGTCGGCAGGATGGCGCCCAGCGACAGGGCCACGCCGAGCAGATCGAACCTGCCCGGACGCGGGTCACGCGACTCGGGCAGCAGCAGCGGCGCCAGGATCAGCAGCAGCGCCATGACCGGCAGGTTGACCAGGAACACCGAGCCCCACCAGAAGTGCTCCAGCAACGCGCCCCCCATCAGCGGGCCCAGCATCGCGCCGCCGGCGAACGCGCCGGTCCAGATGGCGATCGCGACGCGGCGCTGGCCGTCATCGTGGAACATGTTGCGAATCAGCGACAGCGTCGAGGGCATCAACGTGGCGCCACCCACCCCGAGCAGGGCACGGGTGACGATCAGCAGGTCGGCACTGGGAGAGAACGCGGCGACCGCGGAGGCGGCCCCGAACGCGGTGGCCCCGGCCATCAGCAGCCGCCGCCGCCCGACCCGGTCACCGAGCGTGCCCATCGGCAGCAGCAGCCCGGCGAGCATGAACGGGTAGATGTCGATGATCCACAGCAGCTGGGAGCCGCTCGGTGCCAGGGAGGCACTGATGAACGGCAGCGCGTACGACAAGACGTGCAGGTCGACGGAGATCAGCAACACCGGCAGGACCAGGACGGCCAGTCCGATCCACTGTTTGCGTCCGGCTTTCATGAGCGGCCCTTCTCTCGGAGCGGAGCACCGGCCTGGTGCAGGTGCCGCAGCGCCTCGGCGTGCGAGGCGACGAAACTGACTTCGTGGTACGGCCGACGCAATCGCCGGCAGTGGGCCTGCACGATGGGTTGCGCCAGGTGCAGGTTGGGGGTGGGCATGCTGGGGAACAGGTGGTGTTCGATCTGGTAGTTGAGCCCGCCCATGGCGAGGTCGATGAACCGGCCGCCGCGTACGTTGCGGGTGGTGAGGACCTGCTTGTGCAGAAAGTCGAGCTTGGCCTCCCCCGTGAGGGTCGGCATGCCCTTGTGACCAGGGGCGAACACGCAGCCCATGTAGACGCCGAACAGCCCCTGGTGGACGGCGAAGAAGGCCAGTGCCTTGCCCGGTGACAGGGTCCACGCCAGCCCACCCAGGTAACAGGCGAAGTGCGCGAACAGCAGCGCGCCCTCCAGGACGCGCTGTTTCATCCAGGGCTGCCGCAGTGCCCGCACACCGCCGACGCGCAGGTTGAGCCCTTCGAGCAGGAGCAGCGGGTAGAGGAGGAACGCCTGCCGGCCGCCGATGAGCCGGGCCAGGCCGCGCGCGTTGCGTGCCTGTTCCTGTGACCACACCAGGACGTCGGGTGTGACGTCCGGATCGAGCTCCTCGTGGTTGGGGTTGGCGTGGTGGCGGGTGTGCTTGTTCATCCACCAGCCGTAGCCGAGGCCGATGGCGAGGTTGCCGCCGAGCCGCCCGAGGATCTCGCTCGGGCGGCGATCGGCGAAGACCTGCCGATGAGCCAGATCGTGCAGAACCAGGGCGACCTGAGCGAAGACGATCGCGAAGTAGACGGCCGGCAGGAGCTGGAGCCAGGAGTCGCCCAGCCATAGGAACGCCGCCGTCCCTGCGAGGTAGGCGGCTGTGACGGCGCTGATCCGGATCAGGTAGTAGCGGGGGCGCCGGTCGAGGAGTCCGGCCTGCCGGATGTGTCTGGCCAGGCGACTGAAGTCGCTCGCGGCCGTGGCCGCTGCGGTTGCTTGTGCCATGTCGATGACCATACACATGTTTGAAACATTTGTGCAAAACATCTGTTTGTGACACTTGTTTGGACAGGGTGGCGGAGCGAAAGAACGAGACAAGCTGATCGAAGGACGCGCTGCCGGCCGACGCCATGGTCGAGGCGACCGCCGAGTAGGCCGACAAGCTGCGTCAGGCCATGGTGGGCGAAGTGCCACGTGAGGGGGAGGCAGCAGGCGATCGAGCTCCACCGCCCGGTCTTCGTGGCCGGCATCGAAGCCTTCGCTCAGGCCGAGCGCAGGCCACAGCCGCGCCAAGCACTGGCTGACGCTCAGGAGGCCGCACGCCTGGAACCGACCCACTGGCTCGCCGAAGGGACGTCGTCCCAGCGACGCGGCGGGCGGTCGGCGCCTTCTATCTGACCCTGCTGACGGGACTGATCCTGCAGCGTCTCATCGACCGGAGTGGTGTTGGGCGAGCGCCCGCCGCCGTTCCAGTCGAGTGGTTGGCCCGTGTCGGGCCAGTGCGCTTGGCAGAGGTCGATGACCTCGACGCCCAGCCGCCGCGGCGACCATGTCAGGCCTGCCGGGTGGGGTGGACGACCGTCTTGAAGAGGGTGACGTGGGCGGGACGCGAGGCCGTGAAGGCGACCACCTCGGTCACGTCGTCGGGCGAGAGCCACTCGGACGACTCGCGGGCCTGGGCGACCCGGGCGTTGACGCCCTCGTCGGTGACGTGCCCCTGGAGTTCTGCGGCGGTCATGGCGGGCTCGACCACGCTCACCCTGACGCCCTGGGGGCCGAGCCCGGCGCGTAGGTGGGGCCTCGTAGACCACCTCCACCCTCCTGGCCTACTCCGGCCACAACTCCGTCGCCTCCCTGGCCCGCTACGCCCGCGTCTCACCCGAAGCGCTCGCCCGCCGGCAAGCGGACCGCGACCCCGCGACCCGGCACCGCTGGGCACAGATCACCAGGCCGAAATGTCGCCGAGCGCGGTCAGCGTGGAATCTCCGCACCGCCTACTCAGGGTGATCACGTTCGACGGCTGCCGCCTCAGCGAGGGAGTCCTCCGGTGCCACTCACCGCCCCTTGCCGACATCGGCTTCTCGATGCCACCCGCGAGGACCCGCCCTGGTCAAGCGTCCACCGAGTGCGCCCCCGCCTCGAACTGCGCTGTCCAGCCTGCGACTGGAACATGCACGCCGAAGTCGGCCCTGCGGGGACGCGATTCTTCGCTCACGACGTCGCCAACCCGGAGTGTTCCTATCGGAGCGAGTCCCAGGCCCACCTCTGCGGAGGTGGTTCATGAGTTTTGCCGGTGACAGGCGTGAGGTCGTGAAACGAGGACGGCCACAGCGCCTTCGTCTGCGCTGATGGGCGACTACCGATGCGTTCCCGCCGGGATGAGTGTGAGCTGGTCGACATGACATCTCCCCGTCGGAAGAGAGCAGGCGAGCACCTGCGCATGCACCACCTTCGGATTGCTGTAGCCGACCAGCGATGAAGGCCCGAAGGAAATAACGCCATGATCACGATTGACTTAAAAACAACTGTAGTCCCCGAGGGGAATATCCCTTATGTAACCATATGTGCCCATGAGTGCCCAATGGAAATTGGTATATATAGGACATATGGTATAATAATGACTATTGGTACAAAGTGCCTTATTGTCCGGTTTCCCTGAAGATGCGCACCGTTCGTTGATGTACTCGGCTTGTTATCGATGAAGAGGCAACCTCTTCTACGTAGAGTGCTCCAGGGGGTGCTCTGTGTAGTGGCTCGGTTCGCTTATGCGATCTTGGGCATAGAAAAGAGGGCTGCACTGGTTGGCGACCATGGCGTGCAGCCCTCGGTGTGATGGGTGAGGCCCTAGCGCTTTCTCCTGTAGGGGTAGGCGTTAGGGTCCTCAGCCATTAAAGAGGTTCCTCAGAGCTTCCCGGATCTGATCGGCGAGGCCGTCCCTGAGTGCCCGGTGCGCCTCCAGCAGGAGGCGTCCTGTCGCGGCGACGGCGGCGACGATCTTCCACGGTTCCTTCGGATTCTCTCCAATGGTATTGCGCTTGTTACGCCGACCCATCTGTACCTGCCTCTTCTCGGAAGAACGGCCGTCCTCCTGGGGGGAGGTTCGGCCGGGATGGCCTTCGGCCGCCCTAGGTCCGGTCGAAGGCGGAGAAGACCCGACAGGTCTAACTGACTGTAGTACGTCGTAGCGCACCAAAGGTGGCACTTCGGGCTCTCTTCGAGAGAGGGGGATTACCGCGTGGCCAGTTGACTAGCGACTACTAGTGCTAATGGGGGGCGGAGGGCCCTCCCTATCGTTAAAAATGTCTATGGCGTAGCGATTGACCTCGAAGACGAGGAACCGGCGGAGGAGGGTTTCCGCTTGGGAATGACTATGGTGAGTAGCCGCTTCGGTGTTTTCCGGCCGCCGGGAGCCCGCGGACGGCCGATGCCCGTGAGAGCGATCATGAAGTCCCGGCGCCGGTGGGCTGGTTGATCTTCCCGCCGCCTATGATCCGGCTCGGCTGTTGCCCGTCGGGGTCGACGGTCACGCCGAACCGGGCCGGTCCGACTGGCCCCAGCTCACCCACGGGAAGAAGGTGTCGGCGGCCTCGCCCCAGACGGCCGGTCGCCATGCTGGTGGACCTCGAACTCGTCCAGGCCCGACGCCAGATCACCGCCGCTGCCCGGCGCGTGTCCGGCTCGAACACCCACAGCCGGTATACGGGCCGCTGTCGGACGGCCCTCGGCGCCGTCGCCGATGACCAGGCGCGGGTGATGACCGGCGGCGGCCGGGTTCTTGGCAGACCGACCACTCAGAACCTGAGTTTTGTCCGGTCGGCGTCCCAGCGCGGTCCGTTTCCGTCGTATTCCGGTGGCACCCCTACTTCGGCGTGATCCGGCCCTTCCACCGCCTGGTGGCTCGCGCGGGCGTCAGGGGAGGGCGTCCTTCGCGATATGGGCGAAGGTGATCTCGCTCAACAGCGTCTCCTCGTGCTCCCGCAACGCGCTCCACACGTCGGCCAGAGGCCTGGCCACCCCGGGGTAGTCGGCGCGCGGGGACTGCTCGGGATTGCCCTCCACGACCATGATCACGTCGGCCAGGGTGATCTGCTCGGGGGGCCTGGCCAGCCAGTAACCCCCGTCGGGACCGCGCTGGCTGTTGATGAGCCCGGCCCTGCGCAACTGCAGCAGGATGTTGTCCAGAAACCTCCTCGGGATGTTCTGCGCGACGGCGATCTTCTCTGCGGGGACGGGGCCCGGAGGCGCCGCGGCCAGTTCGGTGACCGCCCGCAGCGCGTACTGGGTTCTGGCGGAGAGCCGCATGTCGGTCAGCTACGCACCTGCTGCAGGCCCCAGCGGCGGCGCAGCGCGTTGTCGCCGGTCTCGAACAGCAGGTCGATGCCGACGCCGATCACCAGGATCACGATCATCGTGGCGAGCAGGCCCGCCGAGTCGGCGAGCTCGCGGTCGTAGTAGAGCCGCTCACCCAGCGAGGACTGGTGGGCGATGATGACCACCAGCTCACCGGCCATCAGCGAACGCCAGGCGAACGCCCAGCCCTGCTTGAGACCGGCCAGGAACGACGGCAGCGACGCGGGCAGGATCACGTACCGGTAGAGCTGCAGGCGCCGGAAGCCCAGCACGTGGCTGGCGCGCAGCAGGATCGGCGGGGTGTAGTCGACACCGGTGATCAGGCCGTTGGCGATGGACGGCGCGGCACCGAGGATGACCACGAAGGTGATCGCGCTCTCGGTCAGCCCGAACAGCAGGATCGCCAGCGGGAACCACGCGATCGACGGCATGGTCTGCAGGCCGGTGATCAGCGAGCCGAAGGCCGCCCTGAGCACCTTGACCCGGGAGACCACGGCGCCGATGACCAGGCCGATGACCACGGAGATCGCGAAGCCGGTGACCGCGCGGCGCATCGTCACCGCGATGGCCTGCCAGTACTCGGGGTCGGTGAACCGCTCG
The DNA here is from genome assembly GCF_040631275.1 of Streptosporangium sp. NPDC020145. NCBI lineage: Bacteria > Bacillati > Actinomycetota > Actinomycetes > Streptosporangiales > Streptosporangiaceae > Streptosporangium > Streptosporangium sp. NPDC020145. The sequence goes on from NZ_JBEXZT010000015.1 coordinate 8,358, forward strand.
CCCAGCTTGCCGAAGGTCTCGGCCGGGCCCGCGAAGACGTACTCGGGCCACCGGCCGCTCCACACGACGCCCTGCCAGATCGCCAGCACGATGGAGATCGCGAGCAGCATCGGCCAGACGCGGCCCCAGACCTGGGAGGTCAGTCCGCTGCTGGTGCCGCCGCCCAGTTCGAGGGCGTCGAGCCCGGCGAGCTGCCTGGCGTGGACGTCGGAGGGCTGACCGGCGGCGGGTGCCTGGTCAACGGCCATGGCGCAGGACCTCCTGGCGCAGTCGGGCGGTGATGGTCGAGGCCAGCTCGGCCACCTCGGGAGAGTCGGTGAGGCGGGGCCGTTCGATGTCCACCTCGAACTCCTCGGCGACCTTGCCCGGCCTGCTGCTCAGCAGCACGACCCGGTCGCCGAGCCGTACGGCCTCGCGGACGTTGTGGGTGACGAACAGGACGCTGAGGCCGCGCTTCTGCCAGATCCGTTCGAGTTCGTCGTGGAGCAGGTCACGGGTCATCGCGTCCAGCGCGCCGAACGGCTCGTCCATCAGCAGCACGTCCGCCTCCTGGGCGAGCGCGCGGGCGAGGGAGACGCGCTGGCGCATGCCGCCGGACAGCTCGTGCGGGCGCTTGGCGCCGAATCCGCCCAGGTGGACGATGTCCAGGAACTCCGCGGCGCGGTCACGCCGTTCCCGCTTGGCCACTCCCTGCACCCGCAGCGCCATCTCGACGTTGGCGGCGACGGTGAGCCACGGGAACAGCGCGGGCTCCTGGAACATCATCGCGATCTTGCGTCCCCCGACGCTCAGCGTGCCGGCCGTCGGGCTGTCCAGCCCGGCGACCAGGGACAACAGGGTGCTCTTGCCGCAGCCTGAGGCGCCGAGCAGGCTGACGAACTCACCGGGCGCCACGGAGAGCGAGATGCTGTCGAGAGCCAGCAGCCCGTTCCTGCCCTGGCCGTAGATCTTGGAGACGCCGTCCAGCCGGACCGCGGGCTCGTCGCCCTCGGCCCGGCGGGCGGCCCGCTCCGTGAGCGGAGCTGTCACTGTGCCCTCCTGGGGGACTCGGATCGGGTGGTGGGGACTTACTTGTCGGCTACCTCGGACTGCCCCTGGGCCTTGAGGACCTCGTTGAGGGGCTTGAGGTCGTAGATGCCGGTCAGGTCGACGGGCTCAAGCAGGCCGATCTTGACCGCGTGGTCGGCGCTGGCGACCAGGGAGGAGGCGATCGGGTCGTTGGTGAAGGTGATGTTCTTGAAGGCGCTGTCGATGACCTCGGGCTTGAGCGCCTTGCCGCTCAGCTTCTCCAGCGCGGCGTTGACGGTCTTCGCGGCGTCGGCGGGGTCGGCGTTGATCGCGGCGTTGGCCTCGACGTGCCCTTCGAGGAGCTGCTTGACGACGTCGGGGTGCTGGGCGGCGAACTCCTGGCGGACGATCAGGTGGGTGATCACGAACTGCTTGTTCGGCCAGAGGTCGCGCTCGTCGATGAGGACCTTGCCCTTGCTCTCCTGGATCAGGCGGCTGGCGAAGGGCTCGGGGACCCAGGCGCCGTCGATGTCGCCGGTGGCGAAGGTCTGCAGGGTCTGCGAGTTCTCCTGCGGGACGATGTTGACGTCGCCGCCGCCCTTGGTGTCGGTCTTCAGGCCCTTCTCCTGCAGCCAGTAGCGCAGGGCGACGTCCTGGGTGTTGCCGAGCTGCGGGGTGGCGATCTTCTTGCCCTTGAGGTCGTCGACGCTGTTGATCTCAGGCTTGACGACCAGGAAGACGCCTCCGGAGGCCGCACCGGCGATGATCTTGATGGCCTTGCCCTTGGACTTGGCCCAGGCGTTGATGGCGGGGTTGGGGCCGATGTAGGTGGCGTCGATGGCGCCGGAGAAGACCGCCTCGATCGCGGCCGGGCCGGCGTTGAAGGTGGTGGTCGTGAGCTTGGTGCCGCCCAGGTGCTTGGCGAAGAAGCCCTTCTCGACGCCTACGAGCGCCGTTGAGTGAGTGATGTTCGGGAAGTATCCGAGCCGGACCTCCGCGAGCTTGCCTCCGCCACTGCTGGAGCCCCCGCTTCCAGACGTCCCTGTCGTTCCCGAGCTCCCGCAGGCCGCGGCCAAGGTCGTGAGCGCCAGTACGGCGAGTGCCGCCACCACCCCGCGTGCCCCGCGAGCTTTCATGACTACTCCCTAATTCCTACTTAATAAGTCGGTTAGGTGTATATAAGGGTTCGGCGGGGGTTTGTGTCAAGCCGATCACCTGAAGGGGTGGGCACTGTTACCGCTTCGTGTTCTTGTGTGTGGGTTCGGTGACGCTCTGTGGGGCCCATGGGGCGCATGTTCACCATTGGTGCTGATGAGGCTCCTGTGACCTGGATATCCGGTTCCCTGAGCCCGAACGGGGTGGGTTCACCGCATCTGTGTCGCGTTCCCCGCGTTCGTTACACCGCCCGCCACGGAGAGTCCTGGAACGGGTTCCGGTACGGCAGGGGCCCGGGAGGTCAGCCGCAGACGGCGTCGAGAGTGGCCGGGCCGTCGCCGGTGTGCCGCTGGGCGGTCCTCTTCGGTCCTGAGGCCGTGGTGGCCGAGGACTCCTCGGGCCGGGCGAGAATGGCGGCGATCTTGTGCTTGATCAGGCGGTAGTCGGGGTCGCCGGTGTCGATCAGCGGCGGGACGAACTGGAAGCTCCTGATCTTCGAACCCTTCACCTTCTCGGACAGCTCGATCAGGTTCGGCAGCAGCTCACGCGGGATGTCGGTCGAGACGGCGTGCGCGGTCGCGTCGGCCAGCCTCTCGAAGCTCCTGAGCACCGTCACCGGGTCCGCCTGCTTGGTGACGGCGTTCATCAGGCACTTCTGCCTGCCCATCCGGACGTAGTCGTCGCCGTAGGTGCGGGACCTGCCGAACCAGAGGGCCTCCTCGCCGGACAGCCTGCGGGTTCCGGCCGGGATCAGGCCCTCGTTCTGCCTGCCGTACACGATGGGGTCCTTGATGGTGACCTTCACCCCGCCCATCGCGTCGATGATCTTCGCGAAGCCGAACATGTCGACCATCGCGTAGTTGGTCACGTCGAGGCCGGTGAAGTCGCTGATCGTCTGCTTCAACAACGCCGGGCCGCGCTTGCCCGCGGGGACCCCGGGGACCATGTCGGGGTGCTCCTCGGCGTACTGGAAGACCTCGTTGAGCAGGCCGGGGGAGTACGGCGGCTCGCCCCCGAAGCCGAAGGGGAAGTGCTCACGCGGCGGCCCCTCGGGCATCGGGACGTGCTCCAGGTTCCTGGGCAGGCCGAACAGCACGGTCGAACCGGTCCGGGTGTCGATGCTGGCCACGGTCATGCTGTCGGTGCGCACCCCGGTCCGGTTGGCCGCGGCGTCCGCCCCGATCAGCAGGATGTTGAGCCGTTCACGACCCTTCCACGGATCGACCGGGATCGGGGTGGCGCTCTCGGTGAAGACCGAGGTCACGACCTCCTGGGAGATGTAGGCGAGCCGGGCCGCGTAGGCCATGGGCGCGACCACCAGCGCGCACAGCCCCCCGACGGCCAGGGCCGACAGGTAACGGGCGGGGCCGGACAGCGTCTCCGGTCGCACCAGCCGGTAGGACCGGACGACCACGGCGACCGTGGCGACGGCGAACAGGATCGCGCCCAGCGTGAGGACCCACAGCCAGCCGGGCTGCACGATCAGGGAGAGGACCTCGGGCCTGCCCGTGACGAGGGCGGAGGCGACCGTCCCGACGACGGTCAGGTACGTCCCCATCAGCAGCGCGCCCGTCACACGCCGTCCGGTCCACAGATGCGCCAGGCCCCACAGCACGGCGGAGCCCAGGGTGAGAGCCAGACCCCGTCCGATTCCCGAGTGATCCCTGTTACCTGCCATCTGGTCGACATCTCCCGTCCCTCTGGCCCCCCGTGTCCGCAGGTTAGTGATGGTTTTCGAGTGAATGGCCTATGTACCCCCGCGACGCGCTGAGAAGCCTGAGTCAAGATTCGGTGCGCGCATTCCCGCTGGTTGCCGTGGTTTGCGGGTCTTCCAAATCGCGGTCAAAAACGGTTCCCCGCGGGATCTCCCGGGCGAGAAAGGGGATTCCCGGTTATGTGCGAAGGACGATCAGCGCGGTCCTCGTCGTGCTCGGCTGTGTCTGCGCGCCGCTCGCCCTCGTCGGCTTCTGGATGGCGGACCGGGCCGTCGGAACCGGACGCTACGTCGAGACGGTGGACCCGCTCGCCGAGAACTCCACGATCCAGGACGACGTCGCCGACCGGGTCACCGCCGCGATCGCCGAGCCGATGCGGGAACTGGACACCTCGGTGCCCGACCACACCGCCCGGATGGCGGTGGACAAGGTCGTCACGGGTGACCGGTTCCCCGAGATCTGGAGGTGGGCCAACCAGGTGGCGCACCGGCGCATGTCCGGCGACCCACAGGGCGGCAACCTCGTCCTCGACCTCACCCCCGTCTACGAGATGGCCAAGGGCGAACTGGAGCACGAGGGCGTCCCGGCCGCCACGCGCCTGCCCGCGCTGCACCCGGAGATCGAGCTGCTCTCCGCGACCGACCTGGTCAGGGTCGTGACGGTACGGGACATCCTGGTCCCCTGGAGATGGGCGACGCTGAGCCTGTCGATCGTCCTGCTCGCGGTGGGCACGGCACTGGCCGGGGACCGGTTGTGCGCGCTGGTCGGCGTCGGGCTCGGGCTGGCCGGCGGCATGACGGTGCTGGCCGTACTGCTGGTCGTGGTCCGGGACACCGCCCTGTCCGACGTCACGGACGACGGCGCGCAGGGGCGGGTCTTCGTCACGGTCTTCGACGCGCTGACGAGGTCGTTGTGGACCGGGCTACGTGTGCTCTTCGCCGTCGGCCTGGTCGTCGCGGCCGTCGCGTTCGCCGTCAGGCACGTCCGGTCCTCACCAGCTGGCGGCGCCCGTCCACCGGGTGGCGGCTCCGGTTCACCAGGTGGCGGCGCCCGTGAAGGACGTGGCTGAGGGGCGGTAGCCGAGCCTGGTCCTGGCCGCGGTGATGTCCAGGGTCCGTTCGACGGCCAGGTGACCGACGGCGTATCGGGTGAGCCGTGGCGGACGCTGACGCCGCAGCATCCGGAACACCGCCTCGGCCATCGCGGCGGCGGGCTCGGCGAGCGCCAGGGGCAGATAGTACGGCTCGGCGTCGATACCGAGCTCCGCGATGAGCTCCCGCAGCGCCTCGTCGAGGACCACGGGCTCGGCGTCGGTCACGTTGAAGACGCCGTACTTCACCGGACCCGCCGCCGCCCGTAAGCACGCCTGGACCAGGTTGCCGACCGAGGTCAGGCTGATCCGCTGGCGCCCGTCCCCGACGGCCAGGAGCCTGCGTCCCCGGACCGCTCCAAGAACGCGGGGCAGCAACGTGGTGTCGCCCCTGCCGTAGATCGCGTGCGGCCGCAGGATCACCGCCGTGTCCAGTGCCCGTTCCGCGGCGGCCTTCGAGGCGCCGTAGGCGTTGGCGTACCGGCGGATCGGGGCCGCGTCCTCGGTGGCCATGACGGTCGGCTTGAACGGGTCGTAGACGCTGGCCGTACTCACGTGCACGAACCTGGCCTGGGGAAAGGCGGCGGCGGCGTTGCGGGTGCCGTCCACGTTGGCCGCCCAGATCGCCGGGGACGCGCCCCAGTCGGTGACGCTTCCCGCGCAGTGGATCACCGCGTCCACCTCGGGCAGCGGCGGACGGGCCCCCAGGAGGTCCCACGAGGTGTACGGCGCGCCGCCCACGTGCTCGGGATCGACGCGGGGGCGTCTGCCGAAGGCCCACACCTGCCAGCCCTCGTCCACGGCGCCCCGGCAGACCGCTCCGCCAACGAACCCGGAGGCCCCCGTGACCCCGATCCTCATCGGATCACCCCTTTCGGCAGTTGCTCAGGCGCGTTCACGGGCGGCGTTCACGGGCGGCGGGCCACCAGTTCGCGAAGGGCCGCGCGGTCGAGTTTGTCAGCACGACCCGAGCGGGGGAAGGCATCGATTGTCTCGATACGGGTGGGTATGGCGAGGGCGTCGACGATCTCGGGAAGCGCCTTCCTGAGCAGGGTCTCGTCGTACCCCTCGGCGGGGACGACGGCGAGCACGACCTCCTCGTCACCGGTCTCCGCGTCGGCGATCCCGACGACGGCCGCCTCGGCGACCCCCGGCAGCGCGGCGATCGCGGGTTCGTACAGGCCGGGGTAGATGTTCACCCCGTCCCGCAGGATCATGTCCTTCTTCCTGCCGAGCAGGACCAGCCTGCCGTCCTCGACACGGGCCAGGTCGCCGGTCGCGATCTCGGTGAGCGGCTCCTCCCCGAGGTAGCGCTGGGCCAGGTGCGGTCCGGAGACGAACAGCTCTCCGTCGTCGGCGATCCGCACGCCGACCCCGGGCAGCGGCGCGCCCAGGAGGTCGCCCCCCGAGTGGGCCAGCTTCTCCTCGGCCGAGGCGATCGCGATCGGCAGCGCCTCGGTCATCGCGTAGACCGAGAGCACCCGCGGCCCGGACTCGACGGCCCTGCGCAGCACGCCCGCGGGTGCGGGGGCCGCGCCGAGCAGCAGGTAACGCAGGGTCTCCGGCAGCCTCGGCGTACGGCGCAGCAACCTGTCCAGGTGGACGGGGACAGCGAAGGTGTGGGTGGCCCTCCTGGCGGCGAGTTCCTCGGCGAGGTCGCCGCCCCCGGGGAGCGACCAGGTCGCCCCGGCGAGCAGCGCGGGCAGCCCCAGCATCAACTGGTCGGTGTGCACGACGTCGCCGGGGCCGAGGGGGAAGGCCTCACGGAACAGCTCAAGGCCGGCCGCCAGGGACCCCCGGGTGTGGACCACGCCCCGGGGACGCGCGGTCGTTCCCGAGGTGAAGATCACCGCCGCAGGCTGATCTGGTGAAATTTCGGATATGTCTGGCGCGGTAGCGCCGGACATATCCGGCTGGGGGGTTCGCGGAAGGTCACGGCCTTCTTCCCCCGCCCGGTTCTCCGCCTGTCCTCCGGTCAGCCGCTCGGAACGGCCTTCATGCTGTTCACCGGTCTGTTCGCCACCCGCTTCCCCAGGACGGCGGGACCCGGCCGTGCCGGGCTCGGCCTGGGAACCGGTTCCGGCCTTCACGGGCTCCGCCCGGTCCTCGGGAACGGTCCCCCGTAGAACGCGTGACAGGCTCAGGGCGCCCCTGGGCACACCGGGCAGCCAGGGCCCCGTGTGCAGGTGCCGTACGGCGTGGCCGGGAAGCGGGTCGCGCAGGTTCGGCAGTAGCAGGCCCCGGCGGCGGGCCAGGCTCCGCAGCGGCCCGCTCAGGGTGTAGAGGACGGACTCGGCGACCACCCACCCGGGGCGGGTCGCGGTCATCCGGGCGGCGAGCACGTCGGGGGCGAGCCCGGGGTCGGCCAGCACGAGCGTCCCGCCCGCCGCGACCGAGCCGAGCGCCAGCACCACGGCGTCGACGCCGGGCCGTACCGCGAACAGCACGCCCCGCCCCGGCGCGGTCCCGGTCATCGCGGCGCGCACGGCCTCGACCCTGCGGGCCAGCTCGCCGTAGGTGATCTCCCGCCCGCGCCCGTCGATGAGGGCGGTCCGGTACGGCTCCCGCCGGGCGGTCTCCAGGATCCCGGTGATGATGTCGTTCATGCCGCCTTGATCCACAGATGTTCGTAGGTGGGGATGAGGACACCCCTGGCCGCGCGCCGCCGTACGACACGGACGTCGTGGGAGAGCAGGACCGAGGCCACCGCCCTGATCTCGGCCAGGGCGAGCGGGTAGCCGATGCAGAAGTGCGCCCCCGCGCCGAACCAGATCCGCCGCAGCTCCGGCGGATGTCTCCTGGACGGGTCGAAGGGGCCGTAGGAACGGGCGCAGTTGTGCGTCACGATCACCACCCGGTCGCCGGGCCGTACGGCCAGCCGCCCGACCCTGGCCGGTTCACCGACCGAGCGCAGCATCACCGGGGTCGGGGTGGTGACCCGCATGGCCTCGTCGATCACCCGGTCCAGGTCGTCCACCCGGGTGCCGTGGTCGTGCAGCAGCGCGACCAGCCGGGGGACGAAGGTCGCGACCGTCTCCGTCCCGGTCAGGAAGAACGCGCCCGCCGCCCCCCTCGCCTCGGCGGCCGACAGCCCCTGAGCCCGCATCCTGCCCATGACCGTGGACTCGTCCCCGGCCTCGTAGGCGGCCTGCGCGATGTCCCCGATCCGGTCGAGCACGCCTCTGGCGATCGCCACCTGCCGTTCGTTCAGCCGCCGGGAGCGCAGCGAGACCATCGAGACGACCCGCTCCCCCTCGGCGAACAGCTCCCTGGCCCTGGCCGCCGAGACCTCGCCGAGGCCGATCACCCGGCAGATCACCGCCCCGGCCATCGTCCGCATGACGTCGACCAGATCGACCGTCTCACCCCGTCCGAGCCGCGCGGACAGGTCGTCGAGCGGCTCCCGGAGCACGTCGGCGACCAGCTCCGAGACGTACCCGGGGGTGAACAGCGGCATCAGCTTCCTGCGCAGCGCCGCGTGCCCGGGACCCTCCATGTTCAGCAGCACCGAGGGGCCGAGCACCGGCGTCCACAGCTCACCGGGGGAGCCGGGGCCGTCCTTGCGGAAACGCCCGTCGGTCAGCACGGCCCGCGCCGTGGCGGTGTCGTTGACCACCACCCCGAGACCGGGGACGCGGACCACGGGACCCAGCCGGGCCAGCAGTCGCACCAGCGGATAGGCGAAGGGGTGGGCGGCCAGGTGGAGCCTGGTCTCGTGGTTCACCGGATGTCGACCACGTCGGGGCGGTAGCGGTGGTCGGCGTACCACGCCAGGGTCCCGGCCAGGCCGTAGGCGCGCAGGCGGCGCACCGAGCCGTAGACGACCACGTCGCGGCGGGAGCCGTACGCGGAGGTGATCCTGCGGACCTGGTTGACCAGGGCGCGGTCCTCGTGGACCTCCTCGATCGCGGTCCTGGGGAAGCCGCCCGCCCGCTCGTACAGCGATGCCGTGATGGCCATCGCGCAGCCCGGCATCATCACGTAGGGGCCGAGGTACTCCGGCGACCGGTTGCCCGGCCTGAAACGGCCGAACGTCGCGGCCACGTCGACCACGAACGGGATGAACCGCCGCTCCCAGAACTTCAGCGGGAACTCGTCGGTCCTGGGCAGCAGCCTGCCCCCGACCATTTCGAGCCCGTCGTCGAAGGCGCGCCTGACGCCGCGCACCCAGTCGGCGCGGGGCAGGCAGTCGGCGTCGGTCCTGGCGATGTGGGTGGCGCCGTTGGCGATGGCGTGCCGTACCCCGGTGTCGGAGGCGGCGCCGGTGCCCTTCTGCCGTTCGGTGATCACCCGGACGCCGTGCCGTTCGACGATCTCGGCGGTTCCGTCGGTGCTGGCGTTGTCCACCACGACGAGCGTGAAGTCACGGTCGTCCTGCGCGTCGAGCGCCCTGAGCGTCGCCTCGATGCCCCGCGCCTCGTTGTAGGCCGGGACGACCACCCACAGGTTCATCGCGTCAGGTTCTTTCACATCTCCGCCAGCATCACGCCGGTGCTGATCCCGCCGCCCAGGCCGAGCAGCGCCACCATGTCCCCCGGTCGCCAGTCGCCCAGCGCGAGCTGCAACGGCAGGGTGGTCGAGGCGCAGTTGCCGTGCTCGGGGAGGCTGACCACGAGCCTGTCCCGGGGGATGCCGAGCGTGGCCGCCAGATGGTCCAGGTACGGCAGCGCGACCTGGTGCACCGCGACGAGGGCGAAGTCCTCCCAGCCCAGGCCGGTGCGTTTGAGCGCGTTGAGGAAGACGTCAGGACCGGCCAGCTCGAACGCCTCCTTCAGACGCCGCCCGTCACCGCGGAAGTAGGAGTACTCGGGGTCGCGCGGATGCGCGGAGCCGCCGCCGGGCAGCGTGCCGATCGCCCACGCGGTCGAGTCGGCGGTGAAGTCGCGGTAGAAGATGCCGCGCTCGTCGTCCGCGCTCAGCATCACGGCGCTCCCGGTGTCCGACAGCGTGTATCCGGCGAAGGACTCGGCGAACTGGGCGTGGTCGCGCACCCGCCAGCGGACCGCCCGCGAGGGGACCTCGCCCGAGCAGACCAGCACCCTGCGGTGCGCCCCGGTCAGGATCAGCGCCTCGGCCACCTGGATGCCGTTCAGCACGCTGTTGCAGGCGTTCTTGACGTCGAAGACCGGGCACGAGAGCCCGAGCTTGGCGGCCACGATGTGCGCGGTCGCGGGCTCGACCATGTCCTGCGAGGCGGAGGCGAAGATCAACAGATCGACGTCGGTGTGGTCGAGCCTCCTCACGGCCTCGACGGCCAGGTCGGAGGCCTGTTGGCCGTCCTCCGCGACGTGACGTGACCGGATGCCGGTCATCCGTTCGATGACACCTCGGTGGGGGACGTATCCCTCGATCCGTCGCTCGACCTCCGCGCTGGACATGGTCCGTGGCGGCAGATACGTCGCGACGCCCGTGATCCGGGCCTTCATGCTCCCCCTAGGTGGTGTCACCTCTTCCTCATATCGGGGCAATGTACCGAAAATATGGGTAATTGTCCTGGTCAGCTCGGGGCGGGGGGCCGCCGGCCGGGTGGGTGAGGGACGGACCGAAACCCTCAAGATCGTGGTGAGGGTGCCCGGCGGGGTGGGTTTCGGCCCTCTGGAAATCATGGGATCGGCTGGTAGAAATCCCTCCCGTGGTGGGTTGGGTGTTTTACGGAGTGATGTCTTGATTTATCGGAGTATGTGGTAGGGATTCTGTGATTTTCCCTGACTTCACAGGACGGTGGTAGACGTGCTCCATATTGCGGAGATCTTTACTTAAAAGTGGATGGAAAATAATCTTGTTGCCGTAGTCGCCGTATTCTGCCGACCGCGTTGGAGCCCTCCCCTCTCATGGCTCATCCATATCCCACGCCCTCGCCGTTGCCGACGGTCTCGGCGCCGCCTCGGCCGTCCACCGGTCAGCAGGCCGGAGAGTCCCAGGCGAAAGCCGCCGCTCCCGTGCCCATGCCGCATCCGGCCCCGGGCGTCAACGGTGAGTACTCGGGAATCGACCCCGCCTCGATGGACGACTTCGAACGGGGACTCGGCAGGGCACAGGACACCCTCGGCAGGAACGAGCCCCGCATTCGCAGCGCCCTGCAGAAACTCGACCTGGACACCTCGGGCCTGAACGCCCTGCGCGAGATACGGAGCTGGATCGAGACCAGCCGCCCCGACCTGCGTCGCCGCAGCGAGACGATCCGCGCAGAACGCACCGCCTGGGGAACGGCCTCCTCCCTCGACACGACCCCTTTCGGCCTGCCCACCTTCGACGAGAAGCTGTACGGCAAGGCCGCCCACGACCCCGACGTCTACGCCGCCACCCTCAAACTGACCGAGGCCGCGCAGAAGGGCGAGGCCGACGACAGGACCCTGGCGGAGCTGGAGAAACGCACCGGCGACAAGACATTCGCCCTCGGCCTGATGACCACCCTCGGCGCCACGGGGTTCCGCGAGCTGATGGCGAAGGCGGTGGAACAGGGCGACAGCAAGAAGGCGAAACGCCTGCAGGCCGCCCTCGGCAAGACCCTGGGAACGGCGAGTTCGAAACTTCCCGACACCTGGCGTGACGAACTGGTCTCAAGGCCCGCCCTGGGATGGCCGGGAAACGAGTATCGCGCGGTCGCGGAGGCACTGAAATACGGCACCTTCGCATCTCCTTTCCTGCTCTCCGTCGCCAGGAAACTCGACGCCTGGGACCGCGAACCCAACCCGCCGGGCATCAAGTCGAACGTCATGGTGCCGCTCATGGAAGCACTCAGCCGCAATCCGGCAGCCGCCCAGGACTTCTTCGCGGGCGACTCCACCGCGCTCAAGCACTTCCTGACGGAGTGGAGCATGACCGATGGCGGCGAAGCACTGGGCAAGGCCCTGGAGGCGGCGACGCTCACCTTCCGCGACCACGACGGTTCCCCACAACACCCGTCGCGGGGTTACCTGTCGGCAAAAATCGCCTCGGAGCTCATCCACCTGGGGGCCGAACAGATCAATTCGGGGAGCTCCCTCACGGAGTTCGTAAAACCCGTCTCAACCGGTCGCATCCTCGCCGGTTACATCAGTGACGTGGACCGTGTCGCTCAGGATGGCGCGGATTTCGTCGTTCCTGCGGCCCGGAAATCGGACAATCCAAGCTCACCTGGACGAGATCCATGGGGGGCGCAGTTCAAAAAAGAGGAATTACGCCAGGTGATGAAGGAGGCCTTCACGGACTCCCAGGCGTTCGCCCCTGTTCTGGCGGCTCAGACGGCGTTCACACGATGGCTTTTCGATCACGGAGCCGCTGAACTGGCCGATGGCCGGGGTGACGACACGCTCAAGGTCAATGCGGCACGTGTCGGAGCGGGGTTCGGCATGATCACTGATGTTGCCGGCCTGTCCAAGATCGAGAAGGGCAAGGAGTTGGATGAGGCGCAGGAGCGGAACGTGAAACTGCTCACGGCGGCGGTGAACACCGCACTCGCTTTTCCGCAGAAAGGTGCCTGGCCGGTCGCGGCCGGTGTCGTGGGGGCGTGGACGGGGATCATCGAGGACAGCGCAAAGGGGCACGCGGAGGACGACGCCATTGATGACGCCAACGTAGCCGTCGACCAGTCTATGAAGATAATGCAAGATGTCGCTGTCCAGTCCATGCTCAAGCACGGTTTGTTTGGTTCGGTCGAACCCACCGCAAAGACCCACCCCTGGGCTTCGCTCGAAGGCCTGAGGAAGGGGGACGACCCTCGCGAGAATCCCAACAACTTCCTCAAATCGGATGGCCGGACCCTCATGTCCAGGGATGAGATGATCGACAAAAATGCGGTAAGCAACGAAGAGAAGAACCGACGTCTCGTCGCCTATCAGCGCTGGCTTCGCGAGGGGCCGTCGAAAAAAATCTGGTATGAGGTTGAAAGGTATATGAACGACGGGTTCTCCACCGCATTCGTTAAGAACAGATGATGGCGAGAAGACTGCTCCCCGTGATGGGAGTCCTGGTGTGCGGAATTGGATTGCTGGTCGCTTGCGGACGCGGCGTCGTCAAGACCGAAAGGAGCCCGTTGCCCTCGGTGGCGGCGCCACCTTATGCCTGTGATCATATCCCGCTCAAAGCAATTGAGATGATGACGGGAACGCGTGATCCGGTAGTCCGTGGATCATTTGATCTGGAGCTCATGGGGGGGATCGGGTACGGAACCTGTACGGTCTACAGGAGAGACGGCGACCAATTAAAGGTATTACAGGTCGGTCTTACCGCCGGAGGCTATTCAGAAAAAGTCAAGGAACAGATCGAGACCGGGGCCCCTCCGCTTCCTGAAATTGTTCCCGGCGCTGTCGGCTATTATTTCAAGGACAAGGACAGCGAGAGAAACGCCGCATACGCACTGCTCTCGCGTGGCAAAGCACAGATCACCGTTCAGCTGGAGGTCGGCGCCGCAGGGCGTGACAACGCCGCTGATGTGCTGGCGTTGATGAAGTTGATCGCGCCGAGGCTCATCACCGATGCCGGTGCCCCGTCCGCGAGTCCCTCCTCGAAGAGAAGCTCATGACCAGGTTGGTGCCCAATCCGCTTCATGCCGCGTTGGAGGACGCGCTGCGGACGATCGAACCGTTGGTCCAGGAGGTCGAGAGCGGTTTCGAGACGCCGTTTCAGGAGTTCCACTCCGGCGGAGTGTGGACGGGGCCGGCGGCGAAGCGTTTCGACGAGCAGCTCGTCGGTCACCGTACGCGCCTTCGGGGGTCGGCGGACAGGATCCTGGCTGATCTGCGGCAGACGCTGGCCCGCACGCCGCGCCAGGTGTCCGAGGAGGAGGCCACGGCGATCAGGAAACGGTACGGCCTGCCCTGACAACCGGGCGGAAGCCTCAGCGGCCGGAGACATCGAACCCGGAAACGCGGGGGCCGGGAAACGTCACGATCGAGGTCGGCCAGGTGGGTGAGGGGCGGACTGAAATCCTCAAGATCGTGGTGGAGGTGGTTTCGGCCTTCCGGAAACCGGGGGACGCCCGGCGTGCGGTCCGCTGGGTGTCATGAGGTCCGGTGGTCGTGCCGGGGGCCTGCGGCCGTACCCGCTCGTGCCCGGCTCGTCGCTCCGCGGGTACCGATTTCACATGAACGCCGAATTTTGTGAACCGAAGGCCGGTGGGCGAAGGGCGTTTCCACGCCACCGCCCGAGGGGCGAAAAGCACCCTCGGGCGGTGCGCCAGGCATAAACGTCAGCGGTTCACGGCGCAGGTGGCGAACGTGTCGTCAGGCGTCTTCGACGTCAGCAGTTGCGGATGGACCACACCGGTTCCCAGTTGTAGTCGTGTACGCCCGAATCCGGAGTGAACGAGTGCAGCACCTCACCCGCCTGCCCGTAGAAGTACGACGTGACGCCCCCGGTCTGGTTGTTCGTGTAGAAGCCCTCGCCCTTCCAGTAGGACAGGCTGTACCTGGCGCACGTGTACAGCCGGAACTGCCGCCACTTGTTGGTCACGGGGTTCCACGCCTCGGGGCAGAGATTGCCGCTCGGACAGGTGATGGTCGTCCCGGGGTCGTACTCCGCGTAACCGGCGGAGGGTGAGACCGTCGGAGGGTTCGCCAGGAGGGCGGACGTGGCGGGAGGGGCGGCCGGGCGCCTGACCTGGCCGCCGGTCGCGCCCGCGGCCTCGGGGGCGTCCGGCGAGGTGACGGCCGCGCCGGTGGTGCTCACCGTCGTGCCGGTGGTGCTCGCGTCCGCCCCGGCGGGGGCGAGACCGGCCACCAGCACCGCCGCGGACAGAACGACTCCGATCCTTTTCATGATTGTCACTTGCGTGAATTCCCTTCTTGGAGGAGAGGGTCTTGCTGCGAGTGATCCGGGTCGGCACCGGCCTTCGGGACACATGGTCCGGCCTGAATCACCGACCAAAAGACAGATCTGGTCGGCAGGGCGACCAGTTCCGCAGGGAGAGCATAAGCAGACGTTCCACGGATGAACAAACTGATTATTTCTTCGCGTGAGAAAGCGGCTGGTCGTTATTGTGGCGGTGGGGTACTTTATTGTCTTTCCGGTGATTCCGGAAATGCTCGCCATGACAAGCCGTTTCCGCGGGGACGCTCCGGTCCGGCCGCCGGGGAAACCGGGAGGACCCCGCCGTCCGGTGGGCCGGGCAACGACCGTAAACGTCAGGGCAGGGGTGCCGGAGCGGGGCATGAGGTGATCCTTTCGGGGTAGCCGGGGAGGCATGAGCGACGTTCAGACGGGGACGGTGACCACGAAGGTCCCCGCGAGGTTGGACCGGCTGCCCTGGTCACGGTGGCACTGGATGATCATCATCGGCCTCGGAACCGTCTGGATCCTCGACGGCCTCGAAGTGACGATCATCGGTAACCTCTCCGCCCAGCTCGCCAAGCCCGGCAGCGGCCTGGAGATCACCCAGACCCAGGTCGCCGGTACGGCCGCCGCCCTCTACGTGGCCGGAGCGTGTCTCGGGGCGCTGTTCTTCGGCTGGCTGACCGACAGGTTCGGCCGTAAGCGGCTGTTCATCATCACGATGGTCGTCTACCTGGTGGCCACCGCCGCGACCGCGTTCTCGTTCTCGGCGTGGTGGTTCTTCCTGTTCCGTTTCATGACCGGGTTCGGTATCGGTGGTGAGTACGCCGCGATCAACTCCGCCATCGACGAGCTGATCCCGAGCCGCCACCGGGGGCGCATCGACATCGTCATCAACGGCAGCTACTGGCTGGGGGCCGCGGGCGGCGCCCTGTTGACGGTCCCACTGCTCAACGGTTTCGCGGTGAACATCGGCTGGCGTATCGCCTTCGGTCTCGGCGTCGTCCTCGGCCTGGGCATCCTGCTCGTCCGGCGGCACGTTCCGGAGAGCCCGCGATGGCTGTTCATCCACGGCCGGGACCGGGAGGCGGAGGAACTCGTCGACGGCATCGAGGCCCAGGTGGAGGAGGAGAAGGGGGCGCGCCTCGACGAGCCTGAGCGGTCCATGACCATCCACCAGCGCACGTCCATCGGGTTCGGGCGGATCGCCCACACCATGGTGGCCCGCTACCCCAAGCGCACGATCCTGGGCTTCTCCTTGTTCATCGGGCAGGCCTTCCTCTACAACGCCATCACCTTCGGGTACGCGCAGATCCTGTCGACGTTCTTCAAGATCGACACGACCACCGGTTACTTCTTCGCGGTCATCGCGATCGGCAACTTCCTCGGTCCCCTGCTGCTGGGGCACCTGTTCGACACCGTCGGCCGTGTCCCGATGATCTCGGCGACCTACATCGGCTCCGGTGTGCTGCTGCTGGGTACGGCCTGGCTCTTCTCCCAGGGGGTGCTGACCGCGGTGACCCTGACCGCCTGCTGGTGCGTGGTGCTCTTCTTCGCCTCGGCGGGGGCGAGCGCGGCCTACCTGACCGTCAGCGAGATCTTCCCGATGGAGACCAGGGCGATGGCCATCGCGTTCTTCTACGCGATCGGCACCTTCGTCGGAGGCGTCGCCGGCCCGTTGGTCTTCGCCAACCTCGTGGGCAGCGGCCAGGTCGGGGACACGGCGCTGGCCTTCTGCATCGGCGCGGTCCTCATGATCGCCGCGGGTCTGGTCGAGGTGTTCCTCGGCGTCAAGGCGGAGGGCAGGGGGCTTGAGGACATCGCGGAGCCGTTGAGCGCCGCCACACCGACGTGACGGTGCAATTCGGACGAAGAACGTTCCATAATCCGGACCGGGGACTTGATATGATAGTGATTATCATTTGAGCATCTGTTCAGGAGTTCGCCCATGGATGTCGCCACCGCGCCCGACATACACCCCACCATGGAGCTCGACGAGGCCGAGGCGGGGGCGACGCGAGAGCGGATCGTCACCGCGGAGGAGGCCACCCAGCTCGCGGAGCTGTTCCGGCTGCTGGGAGACCCGACCCGGGCCCAGCTTCTCTACGCCCTGCTCGAAGCCGGTGAACTGTGCGTCTACGACCTCACCGAGACGGTCCAGGTCAGCGACACCGCTGTTTCACACGCCCTGAGACTGCTGCGGACCGCGGGCATCGTGGCCAGTCGCAGGGCGGGCAGGATGATCTACTACCGGCTCGCCGACGTCCATGTCCGAATGCTCCTCGACCTCAGCCGTGAGCACCTACGGCATGGCTGAGGCCGTTCGCCGTCGGCCTGAACGTGCGGCGGTAGGCCATCGGTGAGACCCCGACCGTGCTCTGCATGTGCTGCCGCAGCGAGGCGGCGGTGCCGAAACCGGCCTGGGCGGCCACGGCGTCCACGGCCAGGTCGCTGGTCTCCAGCAGGCGGCGGGCCAGTTCGAGCCGTTGCAGGACGAGCCACTGGCCGGGACTGAGCCCGACCTCGTCGCGGAAGCGGCGGGTGAACGTACGGCGGCTCATCCTGGCGTGGGTGGCGAGGTCGACGAGAGACAGGGGCAGGTGCAGGCGTTCCAGCGCCCACGCCCTGGTCGTGGCGGTCGTCGCCGCGGCCTCCTCGGGCACCGGGCGCTCGATGAACTGGGCCTGGCCGCCGTCACGCCACGGCGGGACGACACAACTCCTGGCCACCCGGTTGGCCACCTCGCTGCCGTGGTCACGACGGACGATGTGCAGGCACAGATCGACCCCGGCGGCGACGCCCGCTGAGGTCAGCACGTCCCCGTCGTCGACGAACAACACGTCCGGGTCCAGCTTCACCTGGGGAAACAGCTTCTGGAACCGTTCGGTCCAGCTCCAGTGCGTGGTCGCGGGCCGTCCGTCGAGCAGTCCGGCGGCGGCGAGCACGTAGGCGGCGGTGCAGATCGAGACGAGCCTGGTGCCCGGCCTGATCAGGGCGAGCGCGTCGGCCAGGGGAGGCGGCAGCACCCCCTCCACGGCGATCGGGCCGAGCCGGTGGGTCGCCGGGATCACCACGGTGTCGGCGGTGGCCAGCACCTCGGCCCCGTGGTCCACGGAGATCGAGAAGTCGGCGTCCGTCTCGGCGGGGCCACCGTCCAGGGTGCAGGTGAGCACCTCGTAGAGGTGTTCTCCCGCGGCGTTCCTGGCCATGCCGAAGACCCGGGACGGGATGCCGAGCTCGAAGGGGATGACACCGTCCAGGGCGAGTACCACGACTCTGTGCATGACCCGATCCTTACACACAAATGATTCGGGCCACCATGACTGGGTGATTCTTTGCGTTTCGTCACCTCGCCCCTCCGGACAGTGGGGGTACTTATCGCCATGTGATCAAGTTTTTGGCGGGGACGGTGGCTCTGTCCTTCGGCGCACTGGGCTTCGCGGCTTCGACACCCGGCGGCTCGTTGCGCCCCGGCGACTTCGCCACGCCCGTGAAACGGCTGCAGCAGGAACTGCTGAGGCTGGGGTTCGCGCCGGGACTGGTCAACGGCTACTACGGCTCGGAGACCCAGGCCGCCGTCTGGGCCTTCCAGAAGTCACAGGGGCTCGTGCCGCGTGACAGGGTCGGCAGGCGGACCTGGCGCGCCCTGGCCCACCCGCGCGTCCCGGCGCCGATGGTGCCCGGCGGTGAGCCGCGGCGGGTGGAGATCGACCTGGAACGTCAGCTCCTCACCGTCTACCGGGGCCGTCACCGGGCACTCGTCTCCCACGTCTCCCCCGGCGCCGGACCCGCCTTCTGCCGGAACGGCCTCAGCTCGGCGGAGGAGGCTCCGACGGGGGACTTCCAGGTCGCCGAACGCCTTCCGCGCCCCGGGGTCGATCCGCTGGCCCCGATCTACGAGACGTTCTCCTTCGCGGCCTCCGGACCGGGCGGCGGCGGACCCGGACCGGGCGGCGGACCCGGGGCAGGGCCGAGCGGTGGCAGGCCCGAGGCCGGGGCGGACCGTGACAGGCACGAGGTCAGGCCGAGCGGTGGCGGGTCCGAGGTCAGGCCGGTGCGCCGGATGAGGGAGGTCCCCCTCCCGGACGGAACGCCCCGTCCCCGGCCGACGGTCCGGCGGTCCTACCCGATCAACACGGTCGCGCCGGTCAGGCCGGCCCCCACGGTCAAGCCCGTCTACCCGATGGCCACGGTCAAGCCGATCCGCCCGGTCCCCACCGCCGGGCCGTTCCATCTGCGGCCCCCCGCCGAACCCCCCATCGGGCCCCCCGTCGGACCGATCGACATCGGGCCGATCAGCCGGGCCCCCGCCGTACGGTCCGTCCCGCCCGAGGTCCGGGCGCAGGCGAGCCCGGAGCCCGCCGCGTCCGCGGTCCGCGGGTGCGTCCGGGTTCCCACGCACGTCGCCGAGCGGCTCTTCGGCCTGGTCGAGCCGGGTGACCCGGTGTACGTCCGCCACGGCTGAGAGCCGTCACGGCGTCGCCAGGGACAGGGGGAGTTTGAGGACGAGCCTGGCGCCCTGACCGTTCGTGCTGGTGGCCGCGTACAGGACGCCCTGGTGCGCCGAGGCGATGTCCCTGGCGATGGGGAGGCCGAGACCGGTCCCCCCGGCGTCGCGGCTGCGGGCCGAGTCCAGGCGGGCGAACCGCTGGAAGATCCGTTCGCGTTCCTCGGGCGGGATGCCGTGTCCGTCGTCGGCGATCTCGATGACGGCGTCCCCGTCCTGGCGCGCGACGTGGACGTCGACCTTGTTGGCCGCGTGACGGTCGGCGTTGGCGAGGAGGTTGGTCAGCAGGCGCATCAGCTGGAGCCTGTCGCCCCTGACGACCACGTCCGGGGCGAGGTGCGTGCGGATCTCGTGCCGGGAGGGGCGGCGCCGTACCTCACCGGCGACCAGTTCGCCGAGGTCGATGGATTCGGGGTCGCCGGTGACCCCGGCGTCGAGATGGGCGAGCAGGAGGAGGTCGTTGACGATCGCCTGGAGGCGTTCGGCGTCGTTGAGCGCCGACCGTATCGTCTGGGAGTGGTCCTCGAACTCCGGGTCGGACAGGGCGAGTTCGAGCTTGGTGCGCAGTCCCGTCAGCGGGGTGCGCAGTTCGTGCGAGGCGTCGGAGACGAAGCGGCGCTGGCGTTCGGCGGCCTGGTCGAGCCGTTCGAGGGTGGTGTTGATGGTCCGGGTGAGCGCGCAGAACTCGGTCTCGTCGTCGCCGACGGTCAACCGGCGGCCGAGGTCGGAGGCGCTGATCGAGGCCATCTCCTCGCGCATCTCGTCGACCGGTTCCAGGGTCCGTCCGACGGCCCGCCAGGTGCCCCAGCCGAGCAGCGCCAGAAGCACGAGGGACAGACCGGCGAGCCCGAACTCCAGGGTGTGGCCCGTGACCAGCGCGGACTCGGGCGTCGCCGCGTAGACCATGACGCCCCCGGCGGGGGCGTTCGTGTCCAGCAGGCCCACGACGACGAAGCACGTCCTTTCGCCCGCCCGGGTGGCGCACGACCTGGTCTCCACCCGGTTGTCGTTGTCCGGAGGCCAGGCCCTGGTGATGGCGGGACGGCCCCTCATCGCCAGACTGGCCGCGAGCACCCGGCCGTCACGGGCGACGACCTGCAGGCGCCTGACCTGCTGCGTCGGCAGGATGTCGTCGTTCACCCTGCGGTTGACCTCGTACGCCTGCCGGGCGGCCTGCGAGACGAGTTGCACGGCCCGGTCGGAGAGCCAGGCGCGTATGGCGAGCGACGTCGCGGCCGAGCCGATCCCCAGGATCACCGCGAAGATCATGACCGTGGTGAGCGTCGCCCGGGCCCGGATCGAGCGAGGCCTTCGCCATGAAGCCACGCTTCCCCCCAAAAGATCCTCTTCTCCTATTTATAGGTTGTGGATCTTCACAGGAGAGCAAAGGCGAAATAGCCCTTATGTCCTTTTAAACGAGTGCGGCAATCGGATGGTCGATCAGTCGGAGAGGGCGATCGTCGCCAGCTCCCCACGGGAGGCGACCCCGAGTTTGGGATAGGCCTTGTAGAGGTGGTAGCCGACCGTGCGCGGGCTCAGGAAGAGCTGGGCGGCGATGTCCCGGTTCGACAGTCCACGGGCCGCGAGCCGTACGATCTGCAGTTCCTGCGGGGTGAGCAGGGCCAGCAGGCCGGGCGCCGAGGTGGCGGGGGCGGTTGAGCCGGTCGCGTTCAGCTCCGCCCTCGCCCGGTCCGCCCACGGCGTGGCCCCCAGCCGCTCGAAGACCTCAAGCGCGGCGCGCAGGTGGGGCCGGGCGTCGGCCTTCCTGCGCGTACGGCGCAGCCACTCCCCGTACAGCAGCGCGGTCCTGGCCCGTTCGAACGGCCGTCCCTCCACCCGCAGCGCCTCGGCGAAGTGCTCCTCGGAGTCGTCGAGCAGGGCCTGGCAGCGCGCGAGCAGGGCGCACGCCCACGGCTGCCCGATGCCGAGCGCCCACCGGCGGAAGCCGTCCAGGGCCTCGGCCGCCCGTTCGGGGGCGCCGAACCGTACCGCCGCCTCGACCAGGTCGGGAACACTGCGCTTCCCGGCCACCTGGTAGCCGCCCGCGACCGGTTCGAGACGCGAGAGCGCGGCCTCGATCCGGCCCCGCCCGAGGTCGAGGACGCCGAGCGCCCAGGTCGCCCACCCGTGGCCCGCCGGTCCCGCCGCGAGCGCCTCGTCGGCCAGCGCGCGGCAGCGCTCCTCGTCGCCTTCGAGCGCGGCGAGGTAGGCGAGGAAGGCTCCCAGCTGCGCGGCCCACTGTGTCTGCCCGGTGTCGCGCGCGATGCGCAGGCCCTCGGTCGCGGTGGTCAGCGCGTCGCGGTGCCGTCCGTGGAACATCTCGGTCTCGGCGAGGAAGAACAGCAGCGTGGGCAGCGTCCCGATGCCGCCCGTCGACCTGGCCTCGGCGACCAGCGCCCTGGCCGTCTCGCCGACCTCCTCGTCCTGCCCGGCGACCAGCCCCATCCCGCAGACCTGGACCAGGTCACCCGGGCGCGCGCCCGCCTCGCGGGCCTCGGCGATCGTCCTGGCCAGTGAGGGCGCCGTCCCGCTCCGCGTCAGCGTCGCCGTGACGAACGCGGCGACCGGCGCCAGCGGGTCACCGTCCGGCAGGGACAGCGCACCGAGCCGGGCGGCGGCGTGGTCGACCTCGGCCGCGCCGATGTACCAGGCGCCGTGCAGGGCCTGGAACAGCATGCGCGCCGCCTCCGTGCCCCCGGTCAGGGCGGCCCCCTCGACCAGCGCCTCGTAGGCGGCGCGCACGGTCCCGCGCAGGAAGTCGGCGGTCGCGCGGACGTGCGTCAGCCGCGCCCCGAGCGCCGCCGTCCCCGCACGCTCCCCCGCCTCCGCGTGCTCCCCCGGGCCCACGTGCTCTCCCGGCTCCGCGTGCTCCCCCGGGCCCACGGCGAGTACGGCCAGCAACCGGGCGGCCTGTTCCGCGAGCGTCCCCGCCCGGTCGAGCTGGCCCGCCCACGCCGCCGTCTCCGCGGCCAGGGTGAGCCGTGCGGCCCGGGTGTCCGGCCGGAGGCTCAGCCTGGCGGCCCGCTCGTAGGCGCTCGACGCGGCGGCGTACCCGCTGCGGTCGCTCGCCCGCGCGGCCGTACGCTCAAGCTCGGCCGCCACCTCCTCGTCGGGGCCGGTCGCGGCCATCGCCAGATGCCAGGCGCGCCGGTCGGCGTCCTCCTGGCCGTCAAGGGCCTCGGCGAGCGCCCGGTGTACGGCCAGCCGCAGACTGGGCGGGATCCCCTGGTAGACGGCGGCCCTGACCAGGGGGTGCCGGAAGGTCACGGTGCCCGCCTGGACCCTGACCAGGTCAGCGCTCTCCGCCGGATGCAGGTCTTCGAGGAAGTCCCCGAACGTGGCCGCGGCCCGCAGCACGACGCGCAGGTCACCGGTGTCCTCGGCCGAGGCGACGGCCAGCAGCCCCTGGGTCGCCTCGGGCAGCCGCTTGACCTGCCCGAGGAAGGCGTTCTGGACCCGGTCGGTCAGCGCCGGCGCCGTACCGTCTCCGGCGGCGGCCTTGGGCAGCTCGATCAGCGCGAGCGGATTGCCCCGCGCCTCGGCGAGCACGCGGTAGCGGGTGACGGGGTCGATCTCCGGACCGAGCAGGGCCGCGGAGGCGGGCGCGTCGAGGCCGCGCAGCACGAGCTCGTCGATTCCCTGGGCGGTGAACGGGTCACGCGCGGCGAGGATCAGCACGACCCCCTCCGCGTCCAGCCGTCGCGCGGCGAACAGCAGCGCGTCCGTCGAGGCCCGGTCGAGCCACTGGGCGTCGTCGACGAGCACCAGCAGCGGCCCCTCCTCGGCCAGCTCGGACAGCAGGGAGAGCACCGCGAGGCCGACCAGCAGCCGGTCCCCGGCCTGTACTGCGGCCAGCCCGAAGGCGGCCCTGACGGCCCGTTCCTGCTGCTCGGGCAGCGCGTCCAGCCGGTCGAGCACCGGCCGCAGCAGCAGGTGGAGCCCGGCGAAGGGCAGCTCGGCCTCCGACTCGATCCCGGTGCCGCGGAGCACCCGCGCGTCCCCGGCCGCGGCGTGGTCGAGCAGCGCGGTCTTGCCGATGCCGGGTTCGCCCCGCACGAGCAGGGCGCCGCTACGGCCCGCGCGGGCCTCGGAGAGCAGCCGGTCGATCACGGCCTGTTCGGCGGCCCGCCCGTACAACATGCCCCGACCCCTACTCAACCAGGATCAGGTGCCCGCACAGGAGTCGTGGGTGGCGTCGAAGCCCTTCAGGCTGTCGAGGTCGTCCTGCTTGAGCGGCTTGAGACCCTTCCAGTCGTCGCCGATGGTGAGGATGAGCCTGGGCGTGGTCGCCCGCCGTACGAGCAGGCCCGAGGACTTGAGCACGTCCCGGGTGAGGGTCGGCGCCGCGGGGGCGCCGTTCGGCGAGTAGGCGATCGTGGTCTTCGGGTACGGCTTGTGCGGCGCGTCGGTGATCTTGGCGATGTGGTAGCCGCGCTCTTCGAGCTGTACGGCCACCAGCGAGCCGAGACCCTTCCTGGCGGTCCCGTTGCGGACCTCGACCTGGATCTTCGACCGGGAGACCTTGGCCTGGCCGCCCCTGACGCCGGACCCCTTGACGGCCGTGTCCTTGGCGACGATCTGGAAGAGCTTCCTGCTCTGCGGCTCGACCCACTCGACCCGGCCCGGATAGGTGACGGAGTAGCGCCACGGTGTGGTGATGAAGTGGATCTGCCCGGCGGCCAGGCCCTGGGCGCTGGTCGCCAGGTCCTTCATCACGCTCGGGGTGAGCGCGGGGTCGGTGGTTACCGACTTGGTGGCCGCGTCGAGGAAGCCGAAGAGCCGGGCCGGGTCGGTGAGCGTCTCGCCGCTCATCACCTTCTTGATCATGGAGGCGATGAACATCTGCTGCCGCTGGATGCGCCCGATGTCCGAGCCGTCACCCAGGCTGTAGCGGGCCCTGACGTAGCCGAGGGCCTGCTCGCCCTTGAGCGTCTGCTTGCCCGCGGGCAGGGTGAGCAGGGCCTTCTTGTCGCGGATCGGCTCGGGGATGCACACCTCGACCCCGCCGACCGCGTCGACCATGTCCTTGAAGCCGGTGAAGTCGACCTTCACGAAGTGGTCGATGCGGATGCCGGTGAGCGTCTCGATGGTCTTCCAGGTGCAGGTGATCCCGCCCGAGTTGAACGACTCGTTGATCATGCCCAGGTGCGCCCGCTGGCCGGTGAGCCCCGGCTTCGCCTTGCAGTCGGGGAGCTGGACCATCGAGTCGCGGGGGAAGCTGACGACCATCGCGTTGTCCCGCTTCGGGGAGATGTGCGCGAGCATGATGGTGTCGGTGCGCTCGCCGGGGAACTTCCCGTATTTCGCGTTCTTGCCGCCGCGCTGGTCGGAGCCGACCACCAGGACGTTCAGCGCCTTGGTCGCGACCTTCACGGGACGGGCGCCCAGTTCCTCGTCGGGGACCTCGATGTGTTTGACGTTGCCGCTCAGCCTGAGGTAGGCACCCGCGACCGTCGCCACCGCCAGGACGACGACGGTGGTGACGATGGACACCAGCCACCACAGCCATTTGCGACGTCGCCGTGGGGCCTGGCCTTCCGGCTTCGTGGGCGCCTCTGTCAGCCCGCTACTCACGTGTCTCCCGGGGAGGATGGGTCAGGGACACGCCCATGACCGTGGAGCCGGTTCCCGGCCGTCGCTGAGTGTACTAATCCTCCGTAAGGGTGGGATAAGAACCGGGAATCACCCCATCTGCCCGGAGTGGTGGGGCGCCCCGGCCTGCCCGTCGATCGGCAGGGTAGCGCGTGCGCACGCTCCATGACCTGTGGACCGGTGGCTTCCGTAGAACCTTCGGCGGGAGATGTCCTGTTACGATCCGCCGGTGATGATCCGTGATGGACTGCCGGAGGATGTCCCTGCGGTCCTGGCGATGTTCGACAGCGCGGTCGCATGGCTGACGGCGCGGGGCCGTACCGGACAGTGGGGCGACCGGCCCTTCTCCGAGGACCCGGCCCGCGTCGAGAAGATCACCTCCTGGGCGCTCTCCGGCGGGATGCGCGTGGCCGAGGTGGACGGCGGGCCCGCGGGGTGCCTCGTGCTCGGCAACGCCGTCGAGTACGTGGAACCCGCCCCGGAACCCGAGCTCTACGTCCAGGGACTGGTCGTCGACCGCCGCTTCGGCGGCCACGGCGTCGGCGCGGCCCTGCTCGCCAGAGCCCGCGAGGAGGCGCTCGAAGGCGGGGCCGTACTGCTGCGGGTGGACTGCTACGCCGGTGACGACGGCCGTCTCGTCGCCTACTACGAGAGCCAGGGCTTCACCAGGGCCGAGCCGTTCACGGTCGGCGCGTGGCCGGGGCAGGTCCTGCAGATGAGGCTGTGACCCGGACACGCTTGTAGACGGGGCTGTACCTGGGCATACGGGGTGGCTCCCGTGGGCGGGAGCGTGACCTGGACATGGGGGACAGGCCCTGCGGACGGGACCGTGACCTGACCATGTGGGGCGGGCCCGTGGACGGGAGTGTGACCGAAGTCGCGGTTGACCTCAAGTCAGCTTGAGGTTGCACGGTTGGGGGTACGAGCCGTGCACCCCGAGGAGGCCACCGTGCTGGACATCGCAGTGATCATCGCCAGTCCCCGCGAGGGCGGCGTCGGCACGACGATCGGCCGATGGTTCCTCACGCAGGCCGGCCGCCGGGCCGACCTGCGCCTCGACGTGATGGAGCTGAGCCGCACCCCGCTTCCCCCCGCCCAGCCGTCCCTGACGGGCGACACCGGGCAGGAGGCCGCCGCGCTGGCCGCCAGGATCGCCGCCGCCGACGGCTTCGTGGTCATCACCCCGGAGTACAACCACGCCTACCCCGCCTGCCTGAAGCTGGCAATCGACGCGGTCCGCCACGAGTGGGCCGCCAAACCCGTCGGGTTCGTCTCGTACGGCGGTCGCTCCGGGGGCCTGCGCGCGGTCGAACAGCTCCGCCTCGTCTTCGCCGAACTGCACGTGGTGTCCCTGCGCGAGACGGTGAGTTTCCACCACACCCCCGTGCTGTTCGACGCCGAGGACAGACCGACCGGGGGCGACGGCGCCGACGGCGCGGTCAAGATCATGCTCGACCAGCTCATCTGGTGGGCGACCACTCTCAAACAAGGCCGCCAGGCCAGGCCGTACACGCCCTGAAATCAGGACTCCAGGGGGTAGACGCGTAGCCAGTCGACCTCCATCCAGGCTTCGCCCTGGTCGCCCTGGCCGGGGAACCAGTCCAGTTGCAGGCAGACCGACATGGGGCTGCGGGCCGCGTTCGGCGAGCGGAACCACTCCTGACCGTCGAGGTAGCCGACGACCCCCTCCGAGGTGTTCTCCACGGCGTAGGTGTGCCAGTCGGTCATGTCCACCTGGGCGTGCGCCTGCTCCTGGCCCTGTGGCGTGTGCAGGAAGAAGTTGGGGCGCTGCCGCTGCGGGTCGTTGATGACCTCAAGGAAGTCGATCTCCTCCCCGGTGGAACTGCGCACGTTCCCGCCGCCCTCCTGCGGCCACAGCAGGGCGACCGGGTGATAGGACCCGGCCCCCGGGTACAGCCGGATGCGCGTCTCCCAACGGCCGTAGGTCTGGACGTGGCGGGCGGCCAGCCCGGCGGTCGTGCCGTCGGCGCGGCCGTACAGGTAGAGGGCGCCGTCACCGAGGAAGAGCTGGTCCGGGGAGCGGCGGCCGTTGCCCGCGTGTCCCGGGGAATCGTAGACGACCCACTCGTCCTCGTCGAGGTAGTCGTCGAACTCGGCGCACCAGGTGGGCGCGCCCCAGCCGAGGGCCTCGGCGTTCTCCGAGGGGGAGCAGTCGGCGCCGGACAGCACCTGGCCCTGCGCGACGGTGAGGGTGCTCACCGCCAGCGCGGCCACCAGGCTGAGCACGGCTAATCGTAGGTTCGACCTGGACATCAGGATCGCCGCTCCTGTGGTCTGGCGCAGAGCGCGGAAGGACTGAAGCTCCAGCAACCCGGTGCCTTCGGCGACCAGGTCCCGGACGGGTTCGCGGGACGGCCCTCACGCCCGGCGGGTGGCCCGAAGGCCCACCGGGAGGTCACGGCCGCCGACCACGGCGTGTTCGCCGCCGCGGTGGGGAACTCGGAGGTACGGCTGTGCCACGGCCCGAGGCTCCAGCACGCGGCGAGCTGGTCGGCGCCGCAGACCCCGGAACCGATGGAGTGCCGCAACGGCGGCAACGGGACGACGACCACGGAGAAGGGGGACGAGGGGAAGGGCACAGCGGCGGGCGCAGTGGTGGATTCGGCAGTGGGTCCGGAGGCGGGCACTTCGGACGGTGCTGTGGCGGGTGCCGCGGTCGGTGTCACGGTGGGCACCTCGGACGGCACGGTGGCGGGTATCGCGGTCGGCACCGTGGTCGGCACTGTGGCCGGCACAGCGGGAGTGGCCGTGGGTACGGCGGTCGCGTCCGGCGTGGCCGTGGGTACGGCGGTCGGGGCCAGAGCCGGAACCGAGGTCGGAACCGGGGTCGGGGTCGGCGGGACCGGTTCGGGTGGGGAGGCGACGGAGACCGAGGGGCTCTTGGTCGTCGACTCGGAGTTCGTGCCGGTCTTCGCCTTCTGCCGCGTCTTCCTCCGGGCCTTCTCGTGGGCCTTCTCACCACCGCTCTTCTTCGCGCCGGCCTTCGCACCGCCCTTCTTGTCACCGGCCTTCTTGGTGGTGTCGTTCTTTCCCTGGTCCTTCTTCTCGTCGTGTTTCGCGCCGGGCTTCTTCGCCGTGGGCTTCTCGCCGGTGGAGTTCTTCGGCGGCTTCGGGGAGGCGGTCAGGTCGTCGCCCGGCTTCTGCGCCGTGGCCGGGGCGGGCGGCGTCGTGGCCACCTGCGGAACCTCACCCTTGCCGGGCTTGCCGAGACCCGGGGTGGGAGCGGGGACCGGGGACGCCGGATCGTCGATCGAGAGCGAATCGATGTCACTCGTCTTCCCGGCGGGCGCCTTCAGCGCCGTGACAGCGGGGGTCTCCTGCGTCGTGGGGACGTCCGTGTCGGAGGAGGGCTCCTTGTGTGCCGCCTTGGGGCGCGCGAGCGGCTTCGACGAGGAGGTCCCCTTGCCGGTTTCGGAGACTTTGGTGGACTTCCCGGCGGACTTCTTGGCGGGCTTCTTCGCGGAGCCACTACCGGAGTCACCGGCAGAGCCACCACCGGAGTCGCCGTCGGAACCGCCATCGGAGTCGCCGTCGGAACCGCCATCGGAGTCGCCGGTGGAACCGCCGTCGGAGTGATCGGCTGGCTGGTCGGATTCCGGAACGTCGGGGTCGGACCCCTCGGCGGGCGCCACCTCCCCGGCCTCCTCCGAGCCCCCGGAGCCGCCGGAACCCTTGGAACCTTCAGAGCTCTTGGAGCCCGCAGAGTCCTTGGAATCCCCAGAGCTCCCGGAGTCCCCGGACCCCTCAGCGTCCCCGGACCCCCCGGAGTCCTTGGAGATCGACGAGCCCTCCGAGTCGGAGAGCGCGGAGGTGTCCGACTCGGTCTCGGGAGCCGTCTGGGAGGTGGTCGAGGTCTCACTCGTGGGTTCGGCCAGGGCGCTCCACGGGTGGGCGGCGACCGCTCCCGCCGTCGCGGAGACCCCGGCGAGCAGCAGGCCTGACATCAGGGTGACGCGCCGGGACGGGATGCGTCGGGGCATGGGCGGTCCTCCTCGATCTAGGGGGTGGGGTCGGAACCGGCGATGGGCTTCCAGCCCGCGGCGGTGAACTCGGGACTGCCGGGCAGGGCGACCTGGGGCACCGTGGTCGTGACCGGGTCGGGGATGTTGACCCAGTCACCCTGGCTCGGGCCACGCATGGTGGGGTTCCAGCTCATGAGCAGGTTCATGGCGTACGGACTCGAATAGGTGGGGTCGGTGTCCCCGACGCCCTTGGTCGCGGTCACCTGGACCAGGACGGAGACCTGGACCAGGTCCTTCGAGCGGGAACGCCACTGGACGCCGATCGTCCTGGTTCGCATCGCGGCGTCCTCGGGCAGCGGTCCGGTCCTGGGCAGGCCGAGGGTCTGCCGCCATCCGGCGACCGCCGCCCGCGCCCCGGCCAGGGCCGTGTCCCGCTGCTCCGGCGGGGCGTACAGGACGGCGGCATGCTCGGCCTGGGCGACGTCCAGCGTCCAGGCGCCCTCAAGCGCGGCGGCGGCGGCCGAGGCCGCCCCCAGGTCCGTGTGCGGGAACCCGACGGGATAACCCGCCTCGCTCTCGTAGCCGGACGGCTGCGCGAGCACGACGCCCCCGCCTCCGTCCTCGGCGGTGGAGACCGTCGAGACCACCTGGGGTTCCTGGCCGCCTCCCACGACGCGCCACATCACGGCCGCCAGCAGGATGGCCCCGACCATGGAGACGACGACGAGGAGCATCCTGCGGTTGTTGCGTGGCGGGCCGAGGTCCCAGTCCAGGTCGCCGTTCTTGGCCACTAGCGGCTCCGGTCCTGGCGCTGGCCGAACGCCTGGCCCGCCGCGGCGGCCAGACGCAGGTAGGCGCCCCTGGTGGTCGGGCGCAGCCGTACGAGGTCGACCTCGGCGCCCTCCTTGAGATGCGGGTCGTACGGCACGCGGATCACCGAGCGGCAGCGGGCGGCGAAGTGCCGTTCGAGCAGGCTGACGTCCACGTCGGACTTGGGCTCGACGGCGTTGAGCACGACGATGGCGTTCCTGACCAGGTCGGAGTGGCCGTGGGCGGTCAGCCAGTCCAGCGTCGCGGCGGCCGAGTTGGCGCCGTCGACGGCGACGAGGCTGACCAGCACGATCTGGTCGGCCAGCTCCAGCGTCGCCCCCATGGCGCCGTGCAGCAGCCCCGTCCCGCAGTCGGTGATGCAGATGGAGTAGTAACGCTCGATGAGCCCGGCGACCGTCCGGTAGTCGTCGGCGTCGAACGCCTCGCTCACCGCCGGGTCGCTGTCTGAGGCGAGGACCTCAAGCCGGGCGGGCGACTGGGAGGTGAAGGCGCGCGCGTCGGCGTAACGCATGATGTGCGGGGCCTCGGCGAGCATGGTGCGGATGGTCGCCGCGGTCTCCGACTTGACCTTCAGCCCGAGGGTGCCCCGGTCGGGGTTGGCGTCGATGGCGATCACCCGGTCGCCCCGCAGGGAGGCCAGGGTGTTGCCGAGGGCGACGGTCGTGGTGGTCTTGCCGACCCCGCCCTTGAGACTCATCACCGCGATCCGGTGGTGGCCGCTGGCCACCGGGGTCTGGGCCTGGGCGATCAGCGTGCGGCGTTCCAGTTCGGCGCTCGACTCGGCAGGGGTGATCCTCCCGCCGGAGACCTGCCACACCAGGCGGCGCCAGCCGCCGGTCGGTTCGGGACGTCGGTTGATGAGCAGGTGTTCGGCGGTGAGGGGGACCGTCTCCTGGAACGGTTCGCCCTGCGGGGGCGGCGAAGCCTGGATCTGGGGGGACGTCTCCGTCATGGCCAGGGTCCTTTCACAGAGGGCAGCGCGGGAGGTCAGCAGGTCTGCCAGCGCACCGTGGTGGTGATCGAGTCGTCGGGTCCGTGGACGGTCAGGGAGGTCGTCGCGGTGAAGGGCGTGCCGCACCAGTGGCGGATGCGGTGGGCGCGCAGGGCGATCACGTCGGGGCGGCCCGGCCGTGTGGTGCCGCTCGACGGGCGCACCGTCAGGCCGGGGGCCGTGACGCGCCACCGCAGGGGGGAGCCCGTCACGGTGAGGAGGATGTTCCCCTGACCGAACTCGTCGAGCGTCACCAGGGGAGGGACACGCACCCGCTTGGCGAGTTCCCCCGACCCTCCCGGCTCTCCCGAGGCGGACCCGGACGACTCGGCCCCGGGGAACGTCAGCTGGGGCGAGGCCGTCGGCCGGTCGGGTGTCTGGCTCTGCGTGGTCGTCCGCAGGGAGGTCACCGTGTCCCGCGACCCCATCACGGGCGCCAGGAGGTTCATCCCCAGCAGGGTGCCCGTCGCGCCCGCGACGACGACGATCACGACCTTGACGGTGGTGTTCCTGAGCCACGTCCCGAGGGGGGCGAGCGCCTCCAGGACGCGGACCCCGAGGGGATACCCCTCCGTATCGTCCGGCTCGCGTCCCGTCGCGGGCTTCGGAGCGGGCTTCTGGGGGGACTTCTGGGCGGGCTTCTGGGAGGACTTGGCGACGGCGGGCAGGGACGGCATGGTGGCCGAGGCGTCCGTCTCGCGCTCGGCGGTGTTCCGCGCCCACGCCTGGGTGAACAGGGCGTCGTAGAGCGGGGTGTTCTGCCCGGGGACGGGCGGCGCGAGTGGCGGCCCCGAGGGCACCGGGGGCACCGAGGGCCCCGGGGCGGGCAGCACGGGCAGGGACGGCAGCGTGGGACGGTCCCCGTGCCGCTCGGGGGACCTCGGGGTCTCGGAGGACTTGGGAGACCTGGAGGACGTGGGGGAGCGGTCTCCCGAGGCCGGGCCGTACGGCATGGAGCGGTCCCGGCGGCTGCGCCGGTCGGTTTCGGTCTCGGGCGCCGGACGATCCCGGCGGTCAGGGCTCTGCTTCGGCCCGGTACGGCTCACGCCCTCGGGACGGACGGTCCGGTAGGGCATCGTGGAGCGGTCCTGCCTGGCGGGACGCGTCCGGGGGTCCACGGCGGCGGGGGGCCCGGAGACGGGTTCGGTACCGGTTTCCGCGACGGCCGTGGGCGCGGCGAGCGGTCCCGCTCCGGCGATGCCCGGGGAACGCCTGGCCGGGGGCTTCGGCGGGGACGGCGGCGGCTCGGGCAGGGCGTCCAGGAGCTGACGCCGGACCTGCGGGGGAAGCGAGCGGATGCGCGGATGGGAGACCATCTGCGGGACCGTGTAACGGATGTTGATCGGCCGCGCGCACACCGGGCACTTCAGCATGTGGGAGATCAGGTCCCCCCGTGCCTCCGCGTCGATGTCGGCGGCCGTCCACTCCTCCTCGGGGAAGATCCGCTCGACGAGGGGGCCCAGCTCGGGGCAGGTGCGGCGGTGGTTGGCGAGGGCGTCGAGCCCGCTGGCCAGGATCTCCAGCAGGTCCTGGGTGCGGGTGGCGAGCCTGGTGATCTCCTCGACCGGCATGGCCAGGACGTGCGCGAGGTCCTCGGTGGTGAGTCCGTGGCGGTACATCAGCCTGAGCGTCTCGGTGCCCAGCGGTTCGACGAGCGACCAGACGCGCTCGGTGACCTCCTCGTCCGGCATGCCGGGCCCCGTGTCGGGGACGTAGATCTCCCGGTGGTCGGGGGACGCCAGGCAGTCACGCCGCAGGGCGGAGAACAGCCGTCCTCTGACGCCGACCCCCTCCGGCGGGGACGGCTCGGCCAGGCACGCGGTCAGCACGGAGGCGACCGCGGGTAACGCCCGGCCTGAGGCGAGGTGGGAGGCGGCGTAGTCCAGCAGGTGCGCGCCGTGTTCGCTCACCCACGCCGCCCCCTCGCCGCCGGCGCCGGGCGTGACACGCCCGACGCCGGTGGAGGTGCTCATGGTCCGGTGGGCCCGTCCTGGTCCGGCTCGACCTGGCCGGGGCCGTTCTTGATGTAGCGACGGGTCTCGTACGGCCCCGCGTCGGACGGGGTCTCCCGCCGCTGCTGCTTGGAGTGGCTCGTCTGCTGGTCGGGCTGCGGCTGGGCGGGTACGAGGCCGCCGGACTGGTCGTGCTTGTCGGGCTGGGCCGGGGGCTGCTGGCCGTACTCGCCGTTCTGGCCCTGCTGGTTCTGCTGGTCGGGCTGGCCCTGCTGACCGGGCTGGTCGTCCTGGCCGTAGGGGTCGTACTGGTCGTTCTGGTCCGGCTGCTGCTGCTCGGGCTGCTGCTCGGGCTGCGCGGGGGCCTGGGGAGACTGGGCGGGGGCCTGGTCCGTCACCACGAACTCCAGGTTCCGCTCGGGCAGGCCGGTGAACTTGGTCCAGTTGCTGACCTCGCCGGGCGCGGGCTCGGCGTAGAGCCAGCGGACGAAGGCGGGCCACCGGCAGGAGTCGCGGGGGATGACCGCGCCGTCCTGGTCGGCGCCGAGCTCGCGCAGCTCGTCCTCGGTGTAGTCACGGCACGGCGGGGTTCCCGGCGGGGCGATGTTGAGGTCCCACACGCCGTTCTCGTCGGTGTAGCGCATGTTCTTGTCGAGCCCCAGGGCCTCCTGGGCCCGCTTGAGCAGCTCGGGGTCCTTGAAGACCGGCAGCGTCTCCACTCCCGCTCCCATGGGGGCGGGCTGGAGCACGGTCTGGTCGGGCTCCTGCTCGGGGGTGAACGCCTCCCCGTTCTCGTCGGTCGTCTCGGGCGCCGACTGCGCGTCCGGGTGGTGTTTGCCCGAGGACTTCGGAGCGGCGTCCGAAGTCTTGGGAGCGGCGTCCGAGGACTTGGGAGCGGCGTCCTGGGGCTGGTTGACCGGGTTCTGGGGCTTCTGCTTGGCGGTTGTCTTGGGCGGCGTGACCGGCTTGGCCGTGCCGTTGGGCAGGGCGGGCTTGAGGGCGCCGGTCGGCTTGGCGGCCTTGGGCGGCTTGGGAGAGTCCGGCTGCGGCTTCTCGTCACGGTCGGCGACCTTCGGCGCGTCCGCGCCGATGCCGAGCTTCGGCTTCTCCGCGAGGGTCGCGGGCTTGTCGATCACACTGCCGTTGTCCGAGATGCCCCCACTGACCTTCTTCGTCGGCGGGGGCGGGGGCGGGTCGGCCTTGGTGTTCGTCTTCGGGGGCTGGACCGGGGCGGAGACGGGTGCCTTCTGCGTGGTGCCGCCGCCTCCACCGCCTCCGCCCCCGCCGCCCGTGTTGCTCTTCGGGGGGGCGTCGTTCTTGACGGGCTTGACCGTCGGCTGCGGCGCGGCCTTCGGCGCTGTGTCCTTGGCGTCCTTGGTGTCCTTGGCCGTCCCGGACTTGGGGTTGCTGGGACGCTGGAGCGGGGCCGTGGCACTGGCCAGCACGGGCAGGCCGATGCAGCCTCCCGCGCTTCCTGAGACGGCGTGCCCGTCGGCGGTCGCGGTCAGGCAGACCTTCGCACCGGCCAGGGCCGTGCCGAGGGGACCCTTCTTGCTGATCGTGCTGCCCGCGTCGGAGCCGGACAGCGACGGGGCCTCGCCCGCCTTCCACGCCTGGGCGAGTTCGTCCAGGTGATAGGTCCCCGCGGCCAGCCGTACGGACTGCTCGGCGGGGGGCTGGGAACGGGCGGCGATGACGGTTCCCAGCCCGGCGCCGGCACCGAACACGCCGATCGCGATGCTCGCGGTGATCACCGTCGCACGTGAGGGCTTACGTGAAGGTGTCATATGGGCGTTCCTCTTCTCCCGGTGGGACGTCAGTCGCCGTGGCTCTCCAGGACCTCACTCCACTCGCCCAGTACACGGACGGGGTCGGTGGAGCCGGCGGGGGGTACATATGTCACGTACATCCGTCCATAGGTGGCGCTCGCCGAGTGGGTGAACGCCTTGTTGCGCGTGCGGACTGCGGCGGAACCCTTCAGGGTGACCTTCGCCCCCGCGCGCTCGGCCATGCGGGTGTCGGTTGAGCGCGCCGAGTACCAGACCAGGGCGCCCCCGTCCCCGGTTCGCAGCGCCCGGATCGGGCCCTCCTGACGGTAGGTCAGGCTGAGGATCCATCCGGCGTCCTCAAGCTGGGCGCGTTCCTGCTGCCAGAACTTCACGGTCTCGCTGGTCCACGGCCCGTCCTCGAATCTCTGGTCGGGCTTGGCGCTCTCCAGGCTCTCCAGGTGCTCCTCGGCGATCTGGCGCGGGGTCGCGACCAGGCCGGTGGCGTTCTCAGGAAGGCTCGTGGCGTAGCCTTCGGCGTCCGTGGCGATCTTGGGGAAGGCGGGCAGGATCGCGCGGGTGTCGAGTCCCGAGGCGACCAGGCGCCAGCCCGCCGGGGTCGAGCTCATCAGGTCGACGACCCGGGCGATGCCGGTCTCGTGGGCGACCGCGACGAACCAGTCGGGGGAGCCCTCGACGTGCCGGGGCACCCACACCTGCGGGTTCGGCCAGGTGCCCGAGGCGACCGTTTCGCCCTGCATCTTGGCGGTCTTGAAGCTGGCCCGGGTCATCTCGACCGCCAGTCCGCCTTCGAGCTTGCCCATGGCCGCCGAGTCCATCCGGGTCTGAACCGCCGACAGGTTCTTCTGGTACGAGCCGTGGATGCGGTAGGCCTGCCGGACGGTGAGCTGGGGGGACTCCTCGGGCTTCGCGGTCGTCCCGATGGCGGTCTTGCCCGGTGGCGCGGTGGCGGAGGCGCCGTCCCCGGCGCCGCTCCGGTCGACGTAGACCGAGGTGGAGGGGGCGGGCTTGCCGACGTCGGTGTCCGAGGGGCTCCGCGACGCCGCTCCCCAGCCCGCGCTCGACGTCTGCGGCGAGGGGTCGGCCACGAGGGTCTGCGGGGTCGCGGAGTTGGCCCTGATCAGCCAGACGCCCGCGCCCGCGACGACCACGGAGAGGGTTCCGAACAGTACGGCACGGCGCCAGTTGAACGTCGGCAGGCTCTCGGGGTGCCAGTCGGACTCGTGCTCAGATTCGTCTCCGGTGGAAGCGCCGCCACGACCGGGAGGCCAGGCTTCCTCATCTGGGAAATCTGATGCACGCCATGACATAGGTCCAAATATTAGACTGACCGTGATCCATTGGGAAGGTAAAGCGCAATGGTAATCGGCACTTATGGTTATTAAGTTATAAATAATACATAATCATAGATATGTGCTGTCCGAAACCCCTCCTTTGCGGCCGGGTGCCGAGGCCGTACGGGGGGTGCCGGAACCTCTCTGGAGAGGTTCGCGGCCTGAGGTTTGCGCTGGTCTGCGCTATTTGCTGGTGATCTGATATTTCCCTGAAGCGGGGTTTCCGTTCTCCTTGCGTTGTATTTCCGTTTTCCGAGGGTGGGGGCGGGGAGGGGGAAATCGTTTCCAGCCCCGAGGCGCCGTCCCGGCCCCCCGGCGGTCGGACGGAATGGCCCGCGCCCTTTCGAGGCGCCCGATCGGGCGAGCTGAACACGACAATTAGGGGCTGTCCCTTTTCCCGAACGCGCGAGGGTTTCCCGGCGCGGGTCAGCCGATCCGCGCGGGCTCGTCGTCCTGCGCGCGGCCCGCGTCGTCGAGGACCACCTCCGGGATCTCCTTGGGAACACCGCGCAGCGTGAACAGCACGGCCACCGCCAGTACGGCCAGCAGCGCGGCCCCCGTCACCAGCGTGGTCCGCATGCCGTCGAGGAAGGCCAGCCTCGCGGCCCGCCCGACGGCCTCCGCGACCTGGGCGGGCAGGCCGGCCGCGACCTGCAGCGCCCCGCCGAGTGACTCCCCGATCTGCCCGGCCACCCGGTCCGGCACCCCGGCGGGCAGCCGCAGGCCGTCGCGGTAGGCGCCGTTCAGCACACTTCCCAGTACGGCGATGCCCAGCGCGCCGCCCATCTCCTGACCGGTCTCCGCGATGGCCGAGGCAGCCCCGGCCCGCTCCCTGGGGACGGAGGCCAGGATGGTGTCACCGGTGACGGCGAAGGCGAACCCGTTGCCGAACCCCGCGAGGACCATGGCGAGCAGCATGTACGGGTAGCCGGTGTCCGTCCCGAACCGGCTGTACAGCACGAACGCCGTCGCGCCGAGGGCCAGCCCGAGGGCCACGACCCGGGCCCTGCCGAGCAGGCCGACCAGCGGGGTCGCCAGGGCGCCGCCGACCGCCGCGCCGAGTCCGCCGGGCAGGCTCGCCAGCCCCGAGACCAGCGGCGACCACCCCAGGACGAGCTGGAAGTACTGCGCGAAGGCCAGTGAGGCGGCCAGCATGGAGAAGATGCACACGACGTTGGCCCCGACCGCGCCGGAGAAGGCGCGGTGGTGGAAGAGCCGCACGTCGATGAGGGGTTCGGCCAGCCGCCGCTGACGCCGGACGAACAGGGCGAGAACCACCACGCCGACCACCGCCGCGACCAGGACGCCGGGCGCGGTCACCCCGTCGTGAGCGGCGTTCTTCACCGCGTAGATGACCGCGACCACCCCGACGATCGACAGCGGGACGCTGACCGGGTCGATCCGCCCCGGGTTCGGGTTGCGCGACTCGGGGAGCACGAGGGCGCCGGCGACGACGATCAGCGCGGCGACCGGGACATTGACCAGGAAGACCGACCCCCACCAGAAGTGGTCGAGCAGCAGGCCTCCGATCACCGGGCCGAGGGCGAAGCCGAGCGCCGAGACGCTGCTCCAGACGCCGACCGCGGTGGCCCGCTCGCGGGGGGAGGTGAAGACGTTGCGGATGATCGACAGGGTCGAGGGCATGACGGTCGCGCCCGCGACGCCGAGCAGCGCCCTGGCGGCGATCAGCAGCTCCGGCGTCGGGGCGTAGGCCGTCAGCGCGGAGGCGCAGGCGAAGGCGACGAGCCCGGCCAGCAGCAGCCTCCTGCGCCCGATCCGGTCGCCGAGGTTGCCCATCGTGACCAGGAGCCCGGCCAGGGCGAAGCCGTACACGTCGACGATCCACAGGAACTGGGTGGCGGAGGGGCGCATGTCCCGCGTCAGCTTCGGCGCGGCCAGGTGGAGCACGGTCAGATCGATGCTGAGGAGCAGTACGGCGAGACAGGCGACGGCCAGTGTGCCCCACCGGCGGGAGGAGGAGATCATGGGAGGAGCGTCGGTGACGGCGTTGACGGGACGCTGACCGGACGCTGACGGCCCGTCCGGTTGCGCTTCCGTGGATCAGGGAAGCCCTCCGGTAGGCGGGAACGGGGACGACGGAGGGGAAGGCAATGCGGGTAGCGGTGCTCGGGATGGGTCGGATGGGCAGGGCGATGGCCCAGCGACTGCTCGCCCGCGGTCACACGGTGCGGGTCTGGAACCGTACGCCGGGCAGGGCCGCCGAGGTGGTCGACGCGGGCGCGACCGAGGTCCACTCGCCGCTGGACGCCGCGCTGGACGCCGAGGCCGTGCTGCTGTCCCTCGCCGACGACCGGGCCAGCCGCGACGTGATGGGACGGCTCGTCTCCCTGGGGCCGGACGAGGCGACGGTCATCGCCGACACGAGCACCGTCTCCCCTTCGACCTCCCGTGAGCTGCGGGACATCGCGCCCGGCCGCCGTTTCGTGGCCGCGCCGGTCATCGGGGCGCCGCAGGCGGTGGTCGAGGGACAGGCCACGGTGCTGATCGGCGGCGATCGGGAGTACGCCCGCGACCTCGACCCCGTCTGGTGCGACCTGTTCGCGGTCCAGCACTACTGCGGGGAGGACCCTGGCGGCGCGCTGACGTTCAAGCTGCTCAGCAACTACCTGCTCATGGCCGGGCTCGCCGTGCTCGGCGAGGTGGTCGCGACCGGTCAGGCGGCCGGGCTCGACCAGGAGAGGCTTCGCGACTTCCTGAGCCGCTGGCCGACCGTGGCCCCCGCCCTGCACAACCGGCTCGACGACGTCCTCGACGGTGACCACAAGGGCTGGTTCACCACCCCGCTCGGCGCCAAGGACGTACGGCTGGCCGTCGAGCTCGGGGAGTCCCTCGGCCTCGAACTGCCCGTCGCCCGGCTGGTCGAGCGACGTTACGAGGAGGCCGCGGAGAACGGCTGGGCGGACCGCGACATCGCGGCGGTCGTCGAGCTGGTTCGCCGCCGTCCGGAACCCCCCAGGTGACGGCCGGAAAACACGGCTGATTTCCTTCAAACGCTGATAAACCCCGGCTTGACAGGAATTCCCAACATCCCTACTGTCTGTGTAGGTAATACAGGAAATAGCGCACATATCCCTGATTAGGGTCTGTGCGGGACAGCACTTCCGTGGCCACTCTCGCGATAGGGGCGACGAGATCGATGGCAAGAACGAGAGCTGATCTTTCCGGCGCACGCGGGGCGGCGACGTCCCGCACGGAGCCTGGTGGCGCGCCCACCACCTGTCGGACCTGTACCGAGAGCTGAGAGGCCGGGGGCCGCCGTGGCGGCTGACCCGTTTCGTTTTCCGTGGCGCGTGCCCCTGGGGCCGGGGCCGCCGGATCGCCGTGTCCGTCTCACGGGCGCCGTCGCCACAGGCCGAAGGTTGGGCCGACTCCTCCAGAAACCGGGGTTGAATCATCATGCGGACGTTGACGGAGCACACGAACACGCTGCTGGGGATATTTCCCAAGAAAATCGAAGAACTTAAAAAGGACGGGCTTTATCGCAGTTTCGTCCCCTTCTCCCATCTGGCCGCCGAACGCGGCCACGCGGTACACAGCACAGACGGTGCGGGCCGGGTCCAGGTCTGGTGCAGCAACGACTACCTCGGACTCAGCCAGCACCCCGAGGTCATCCGGGCGCAACTCGACTCGACCGTGGAACACGGCACGGGCAGCGGCGGATCACGCAACATCGCGGGCACCAGCGCGGCCCACGTCGAACTGGAGACCAGACTCGCGGCCTGGCACGGCAAGGAACGCGCGCTGGTCTTCTCCAGCGGCTACATCGCCAACTTCGAGACGCTGAGCACCGTCATCTCCGCGCTCCCCGGCATCGTCGTCTTCTCCGACGCCAAGAACCACCGTTCCCTCATCGAGGGAATCCTCCGTACGGGATGCGCGAAACACATCTTCCCGCACAACGACCTCGACGAGCTGGAGAGGGCGCTCGCCCAGTACGACCACGACCGTCCCAAGCTGATCGTGTTCGAGACCGTCTACTCGATGGACGGCGACGTCACCCCGGTGCGCGCCATCTGCGACCTCGCGGAGAAGTACAACGCGCTGACCTTCGTGGACGAGACGCACGCCGTGGGCACCAGGGGCCCGACGGGCGCCGGAGTGTGCGAGGAGGCCGGGGAGAACAGGCCGACCTTCGTGCAGGGCGTCTTCAGCAAGGCCTTCGGGACGGTGGGCGGATACGTGGCGGGTCCCGACGCGGCGCTGGACTACGTCCGCTCCCACGCGCCCGGGTTCATCTTCACCACCTCGCTGCCCCACTCCAGCCTGGACGCCACGCTCAGAAGCCTGGAGCTCATCCAGGACGGCGACGCCCTCAGGCGCGCGCTGGCCGACAACGTGCGTCACCTGAAACAGGCGCTGCGCGCCGCCGGGATCGGCTTCCTCGACGCGGACAGCCACCTGGTCCCGGTGCTGGTGCCCGGCGCCGAACGTGTCAGGCGGGTGGCGCGCGTGCTCTTCGAGGAACATGACGTCTACGTCACCCCGATCAACTTCCCCTCCGTGCCCAGGGGCGCGGAGCGCTTCCGGATCACCGTTCCGCCCTTCAGGACCTCCGGCCAGATCGACGACTTCGTGGCCGCGCTGCGCAAGAGCCTGGACTCCTGAACGCCTCAGAATCCGACGAGAGGGCCAACCATGACGATCAGTGAGATCACCCCGTTCATCGGCGCCGAGCTGACCGGCGTCACCTACGAGGACCTCGAACGCCCAGAACTCTTCGACCAGCTCGTGGACAACCTGAGACGGCGCGAACTCGTGGTCGTGCGCGGCGTCGAGCTGACCCCGAAACAGCAGATCACCCTGGCCAGACGCCTCGGCAGACCCGTCCCCTTCCTGCTCAGGGAGTATCGCCATCCGGAGTTCGAAGAGATCATGATCTCCTCGAACGAGGTGCGGAACAACAAACCGGTCGGGGTGGCCAGGGTCGGCAACTTCTGGCACCAGGACTCCTCCTACATCGCCGACCCGGCGCCCTACACCATGCTGCACGGCGTGAACGTGCCCTCGACCAGCGGGCACACGCTCTACGCCAGCGCCGTGGACGTCTACGAACGCCTCCCCGAGGAGTGGAAGCGAAAGATCGCCGGGAGGAACGCCCTGGCGACCGTCAACAAGCGCCTGCGGATCGGCAAGGAGCACGTCGGCCTGTCGGTCGCCGAGTTCCGCGCGCTGATCGACATCGAACACCCGAAGGTCGAGCACCCCCTGGTGCGCGAGGACCCCTTCACCGGACGCCCCTACCTGTACGGCTCTCCCGAGTACCTCGACTCGGTGGTCGGCTTCGACGCCAACGAGAACGCGGCCTTCTTCGCGATCGTCGACGAGCTCGTCCAGGACCCCGAGCACGTCTACACCCACCGCTGGACCCCCAACGACCTGGTCATCTGGAAGACCGCGACGACCTACCACTGCGCGACCGCCGTCGAGCCGGGCGTCGGGCGGACGGTGCACCGCGTCAGCATCCAGTCCGGTGACTGATGGGCGGCATCGTCGACTTCGAGGTCCGTCTCCCCAGGGGACGGGCCGCCGTCCACCTGATGCACCGGGCCTCCGGCGTGCCGGTCGAGGCCATCAGGGAGATCACGCACACCGAGGAGTTCCCCGTCCTGGGCGAGACGGAACAGTCCTGGGAACTCGCCGCCGAGGCGGCCAGGGCACTGCTCGGCCGTACGGCGGTGCGACCGGGGGACGTCAGGCAGGTGATCTTCGCGGGCTCCGGTGAGTGGGACGTCCCGTTCTGGTCACCGGCGGCGCGGGTGGCCGCGGAACTCGGCGTCGAGGACGCGCACTGCTTCGAGGTGGCCAACTTCTGCAACGCGGGCACGACCGCGATCAGGATCGCCCTCGACCGGCTCGCCGGGCAGCGCGGCGACGGGTACGCGCTGGTGCTCGTCGCCGACCGGCTCAGCCAGCTGGTCGACCACGCCGACCCCGGGTCCAAGGAGCTGTTCAACTTCGGCGACGCGGCGGCGGCCGTACTGCTGTCGAGGCGGGAGGCCGTCTTCGAGGTGCTGCACACCGCGGTGCGGACCGACCCGAGCTGGGCCGACTACTACCACGGTGAGCAGCGGGACGGGCGCCTGGTGATCCGCAGGGGGCCGCACCGCTCCGGGCTCGCCGACGCCTACGTGGACAACTTCACCCGGCTGGTCGAGGAGACCCTGCGGGCCGTCGGCGGCAAACGGGACGACGTCGCCCACTTCCTGATCAACCAGGGTGACCGGAGGATGCACGAGCGGCTGCTGCGGGAGCTCGGGCTGCCACGGGAGAAGAGCGTCTTCAACTACCACAGGCTCGGCCACATGGGAGGCGCCGACACCCTGATCGCCCTGGACGGGCTCAGGGAACGGCGGGCGCTGCGGCGCGGGGACCTGGTCCTCCTGGCCACGAGCGCCATGGGCTTCAGCTGGGGAGTCACCGCATTGGAGTACGCGCGATGAAGATTCTGGTCGTCCACCAGGTTCCCTACCGGAAGATCGACTACCACCTCGCCATCGACCACGAGGTCCACGACGTCACCTACGTCGGCCGCGCGGAGCGGATCGCCGAACTGCCCGAGGGACTGCGCTGCCGGAGACTTGAGGTCGGCCCCGCCGACGACCTGGCCGGGTGGATCATCGAGAACGTCTCCCCCGCCGAGGGGTTCGAGCAGCTGCTGTCGCTGTCGGAGGACGGCGTCCTGCTGGCCTGGCGGGTACGGCGCCACCTCGGGATCGAGGGCCCCTCCCTCGACCGGCTGCGCCGGGTGCGCGACAAGGTCAGCATGAAGGAGGCGCTCGAAGGCTCGGGGGTTCGTCACCCGCGTTTCGTGGCGGCCGACGCCGTACCCGGTTCGCTGCCGTGGAGCGGCAGGACCGTCCTCAAACCCCGGCAGGGCGCCTCAAGCCAGGAGGTCGTCATTCACGAGACGGCCGAGGCGGCGCTGGCCGCCTGCCGCGCGCTCGGCGACCCCGGCGGGTTCGAGCTTGAGGAGTACGTGGACGGCGACGTCCTGCACGCCGACGGGCTGGTCCAGGACGGCGAGCTGGTCGACGTCGTGTTCAGC
The DNA here is from genome assembly GCF_040631275.1 of Streptosporangium sp. NPDC020145. Lineage (NCBI taxonomy): Bacteria > Bacillati > Actinomycetota > Actinomycetes > Streptosporangiales > Streptosporangiaceae > Streptosporangium > Streptosporangium sp. NPDC020145. Next base: position 51,119 of record NZ_JBEXZT010000015.1, read on the forward strand.
AGGTGTGTGCGGACGCCGCTGGACTTCGCGCAGGGGACGCCGATCGCCTCGCACCAGATCCAGCACGACGAACGCCACCGGGTCTTCGCCGAACGGGTGCTCAGGGCCCTGGAGATCGACACCGGCTGCGTCCACCTTGAGTTCTTCGAGACCAAGGAGCAGGAGCTGGTCTTCCTTGAGGTCGCCAACCGGCTCGGCGGCGCGGGCATCGTGACCTCGCACCTGCGTCACACCGGGGTGCACCTGCCCTCGCACGAGATCGCCATCCGGCTCGGCTGGCCCAGGCCGCGACCGCGCCCGGCGAGCGGGCGCTACCACGGCTTCGCCATCTTCCCCGGCCACCACCTGAAGCCGGCGGAGGGCTACACGGTGGACGTGCCCGATCACATCAGGAACCACCCGTGGGTGGACAAGGTACACAGCCTGGACGGCAGGCAGCCGCTGCCCGACCACATCTCCTACCAGGAGTGGGAGATCCCGGTCTTCATCGAGGCCTCACACCCCGACCCCGGCGTGCTCAGGCAGATCCTCGGCGAGTTCGTCCTGGCCCCCCTCGTGCGACCGGGAGGCCCGCCGGTGAGACCGGGAAGCCCTCCCGTCAGACCGGGAAGCCCTTCCACCGAGCCGGAGGGCCCGCCTGTCCGGTCGGAGGGCCCGCTCGTCAGGCCGGAGGGCGTGCGGTGAGGCACTATCCGACCGACCTGTTGCTGGCCGTCGAACACGCCGAACGCCATCCCGTGGAGGCGCTCGCCGAACACGGGCTGACCGGCCTGCTGAACGGCACCGCGCTCACCGAGGCCCTCGACGAGCTGTTCGACGGCCTCGGCCGGTATCCGTGGCGGCCCCTGCCCGACGGCGACGTCGAGGAGTTCGCCCCCGTCGGCACGGTGCCGCTGGACGACGAGGAGCCGGGGGCCACCCTGCGCGGCCTGCTGTACGGCCTGGCCACCGGCAACCGGGTCGTCGTGCGCACCGGGCGCCGGGACCTGTGGCTCGCGGTGACCGGCCTGCTGACCGGGGCGGGCGTGCCCCTGCCCGACGTCACGGTGACGGACCGGGACGACCGTACGGCGGGGCCGCCCGTGGAGGTCCCGCCGCCCCGGGTCCGGGGCGTCTTCCCCACCGAGGCCGCCAGGCGGGCCGCCGAACTGGCCGCCGACGCCAGGGCCGGGTGGGTCGGGCGGCTGTTCACCCGCGACCACCTGGCCGGTGTCTCCCTGGCCGTGGCCCGGGGCCGGGACGCGGCCGAGGAACCAGGACGGATCGGGGCGAAGCTTCGCTACCTGGCCGGGCGGGCCCGCCGTACCCGGTACTACCGGGACCTGCCCGCCGTCACCGGGCGGCAGGACCTGACCCGGCTGCCGATCCTGGACAAGACGGTCCTCGACGCCCACACGCCGCCGGTCAGCCGGGACATGTCCAGCGACGCGCCGCCGAGCGGCGAGATCCTGCGCAGCGGGGCGACCACCGGGGAGCCGCGCTACATCGTCTACTCCCTCACCGACTGGTCCAACATGGTGCGCGAGGCCGTGCCCATGCTGTACGGCGTCGGCCTGGAGAAGGGGGACCGGCTGGTCAACGCCCTGTTCGGCGGCAGTCTCTACGGCGGCCTGATCACCAGCAGCTGCGAGCTGTCGCGGATGCCGATCGAGTGCTACACGACCGGCCAGCACATCACGGTCGACGACCTGCTCGCGCTGGTGCGGAACTTCTCCGTCAACGCCGTCGTCGGCCAGCCCGCGCTGATCCTGCCCCTGCTGCGCGAGGCCGCGGCCCGCGAGCCTGACCTGCGCCTGGAGAAGGTCGTCTACGGCGGCACCGCGATGACCGAGACCGACAAGGCGTGGCTGCGCGAACGGCTCGGGGTCCGGGTGATCTCCAGCATCCTCGCGGCCAACGACGGCGCCCAGCTCGGCTACCAGTGCCCCGGCCTCGACGGCACGCTGCACCACCTGTGCGACGACTACAACCTGATCGAGGTGGTCGACGAGGAGGGCCGCCCGGTGCCGGACGGCGAACCCGGCCACCTGCTCGTCACCGCCCTGCAGAAGTTCGAGGGGCCGCTGGTCCGCTACCGGATCGGCGACGTCGGCCGCGTCCTGCCCGGCCGTGGCTGCGGCTGCGGGACCCCGGGCAGGATCCTGGAGTATCTCGGCAGGTCGGACGGCCTGATCAAGGTCAAGGCCCGCACGGTCCTGTACGACGAGATCCTCACCGCGCTGGCGGTCTTCCAGGTCTCCCGGCTCCAGGTCGAGATCACTTCGAGCGACGGCACGGACACGGTGGTCGTCCGTACCGAGTCGCCGCTCGACCTCGACCCGGAGAAGGTACGGCACCTGCTGGGGAGCGAGTTCGAGGCGCTGAGCGACCGGCACGCCTTCGGCGACGGGCTTGAGGTGTTCCGGCTGCTCGTCGAGTGCCACCCCGAGGGGGGCCTGCCGAGGAACCCGGTGAGCGGGAAGGTCAGACCGGTGATCGACCGGCGCGTCGGATCCGGAGCGGTCTCATGACCAATCGCGTCACGGAGCTGTACAACGAGGAGCTGTTACGCGGCGGCAGTCCCCTCGCGGAGATCGACCTGCACGACGAGGAGCGCTTCCCGTACCTGGCCGGCATCGACCGCCGGTATCTGAACCGGCCCGTCTTCGTCGGGGAGGGGGAGCTGAACCGGTTCGCCGACGACGTGGTCCGCGCCGTGGACATCCTCATGTCGCTGCCCGAACGGCTCTACGACGGCGACCTCGACCGGCTCTGCCGGACCCTGGGCGTCGAACCGCGCAGGGCCCGGCTCATGCGCCGTCTCGGCGGGGCCAGGCCGTACCGCTTCGGCCGGATCGACGCCTACCACGACGGCGAGTCGTTCAAGATCCTGGAGTTCAACGCGACCAGCGAGACCGGCGGCCTTGAATGGGTCGGTCCCGCGACCAGGGCCATGCTCGACCACGACGCGCTGCGCGCCTTCGCCGAACGGCACCGCCTCGGCTTCGTCGACGCCCCGGAGAAGGTGGCCGAGGCGTTGCGCGAGGCGGGCGCGGCCGTCACCGGGGGCCGGGATCCGGTGGTCGCCCTGATCGAGGGGGAGGGCGGGCTGGCCGACTACGGCGTGGCCTGGCGCCCGCTGCACCGGCTCCTGCGCGACCTCGGCCTCGACTGCCGTCTGGGCGAGATCACCGACCTGGACTTCGGGAACGGCCGGGTCCTGTTCCGCGGCACCCCGGTCGACGTGGTCTACCGCGTCTTCGAGGTGGACCAGGTCGTCGACCACCCGGAGGGCCTCCGGCTCACCGAGCGGCTCCTGGCCGCGCACGAGAAGGGGAGCGTGGTCGTCTGGACCCCGCTGGAGACGGAGATCTACCGGCAGAAGGCCTGCATGACGCTGCTGTCCGACCCCGGTCTCGGGGTACGGCTCTCCGCCGAGGAGCGGGCGCTGATCGACCGTGTGCTGCCCTGGACCCGCTCCCTTGGGGAGCCTGGCCTGTTCGAGGAGTGCGTGGAGCGCAGGGAGCGTCTCATCCTCAAGCCGAACGACGCCTACAGCGGGCGGGGCATCGTCGCGGGCTGGGAGGTCGGCGAACGCGAGTGGCTACGGGCCCTGCGGGACGGGGCGGAGACGGGCGCGATCGTGCAGGAACGGGTCGTGCCGCGCCACGAACCGGTCGTCGATCCGGTGACCGGCCGCGTCGAGCCGTGGGAGGCCTGCTGGGGGCTCTACTACACCCCGGCCGGGGGGTACGCGGGCGGCGGCTGCCGCTTCCAGAAGGTCGGCCAGGTGGACATCAGGGCGCTGGGGCCCGGCACGAAGACCAAGGTCGCGGGCGTCCTCACCTACCCCGACGCGGTTGAGGGGGTCGGCTCGTGGTGACCGAGGACACGGCCGTACGGCGGGCGGAAGGGGGCCTGGGGCGCAACTTCAACTACCTGCTCTCGGCCTACTCGATCCAGACGCTCGGCGAGGGCGTGGTGATCGCGGCCCTGCCGCTGCTGGCGAGCAAACTCACCGACGACCCCCGGCTCATCTCCTGGGTGCCGCTGGCCACCGAGCTGCCCTGGCTGCTGCTCGCCCTGGTCGGCGGCGTGATCGTCGACCGCTACGACCGGCGCCTGCTGATGATCGGCGCCCAGACGGCGCAGACGCTGCTGCTCGTCACGGTCGCGTTGATCGTGACGCTGGGCGGCACCAGGATCTGGATGATCTACATCCTGGCGTTCGGGCTCTGTGTCGGCGACATCCTCTTCATGGGGTCGAGCCGGGCGCTGATCCCCACGGTCGTGCGCGGCGCCGACCTGGAGACCGCCAACGGGCGCAACGTGACGGCCGAGACGCTCGGCCGGATGTTCCTGGGGCCCGCGCTCGGTTCGGTGCTGTTCGTACTGTTCATCCCGCTGCCGCTGTGGGTGAACGCCGCGACCTACGTCGTCTCGATCGTGCTGATCTCCCGGATCCGCAACGCGGCCGGTCACTTCAGGGTGCCTCCCGCCCCGGAGGCGGCCGAGGGGCGGCGCGGGGTGGTGGCCGAGATGATGGAGGGCGTGCGCTGGCTGGCCGGGCACCGGGTGCTGCGTGTCGTCGTCCTGCTGGCCGCGACCAGCAACTTCAGCGTCTTCATGGCCCAGTCGGTCACCGTGCTCTTCGCCAGGGACGTCCTGGGCGTCGGGGACGCGGGATACGGCGTCCTGGTGGCCGCGATGGCGATCGGCGGGGTCGCCGGAGGCCTGGTCAGCCGTCGGGTCGTCGGCCGCTTCGGCACCCGTTCCGTGGCCATCGGGGTCTCGGTCGCCAGCGCGCTGAGCCTGGTGGCCATCGGCCTGTTCGGCAGGCAGCCCGTGGTGGTGGTCGCGCTGTTCGGCGTCTGGTCGGCGGGACTGTCCGTATGGAACGTGATGGCCCAGTCGCTCAGCCAGCGGCTGGTCCCCAACCGGCTGATGGGCCGGGTCGGCAGCGCGACCAGGATGATCGCCTTCGGCGCGCTGCCGCTCGGCGCCCTCGCCGGAGGTCTGGTCGCCGCCGCCTACGGCCTGACGGCCCCCTGGGTGGTCGGCGGGGTGGTGCACCTGACCGTCGCCCTGCTCACGCTGCCCGCCCTGCTGCGCTGGCCCTCGGTGATCGAGGCGCCCCCGGCCTGACCGCTGCGGACGGCCCCGCCGCCGGCGTCACCACCCGCCGGGCGCCTGGCCGTACGGCGCGGCCCGGGTGTACGGCATGGCCTGGCCGTACGGCGCGGCCTGGGTGGCCCCGGCGGCGCCGGGCGCCGGCGTGGGGGCCGGGGTCGCGGTGACCCGGCCGTGCAGGACGAGCGCCCAGGTGAGGGCGGCGAAGGCGGCGACGTTCGCGACCGTCCTGACGATGTTCCAGGTGACCCACCGCGCCTCGAAGGCGTGCCGTACGGCGGCCAGGTCGGCGATGTCACCGGGTTGGCCCGCCTTGGCGAGCTGGTCGTTGAGCGGCACGTTGACGGCGCTGGTGACGACGAACATGACCGCGTACAGGACGAGGGCCGCGATGATCCAGGGCAGGAGTTCCCGGCCGGTGCTCAGGTGCAGCACCAGCGCCGCGACGGTGAACGCGAGGCCGCCCAGGAAGCAGACCATGAACCAGCCGTTGATGATGGCCACGTTGATCCGCTGCATCGCCTCGACGAAGGTGCGGTCGTGCGAGCGCGCCAGACCGGGCATCACCGCGTAGGAGAAGGCGGCGAACAGCCCGGCCATGAGGCCGGTGGTGAGGGTCGCGGCCAGCAGGGAGACCGTCTGCAGAAGCTTGATCATGGTGCTGTCTCCCGGTCTCAGATGTTCCAGACGCCGGTCGCGGCGGTCGCGCGGGCGTAGTCGGCGAAGTCGCGGGGCCGCCGCCCCAGGGCGCGCCGCACGCCGTCGCCCAGGTGGGCGTTGCGGCCGTCGAGCACGGTGGTGAACAGGTAGGTCAGCAGGTCGACGACCTCGGCGGGGACACCCTCGGCGAGCATCGCGGCGGTGTGTTCCCTCGCGGAGACCTGGGTGAGGCCGACATGGCGTCCCGACGCGTCGCCGATCTCGGCGACCGCCTCGGCGAAGGTGAGCAGCCTCGGGCCGGTCAGCTCGTAGACCTCACCCACGTGCCCGTCCTCGGTGAGCGCGGCGGCGGCGACGTCGGCGATGTCGTCGGCGTCGACGAACGGCTCGGGCACCTGCCCGACCGGCAGTACGACCTGACCGGCCAGCACCGGGTCGAGCAGGTACCCCTCGCTGAAGTTCTGGGCGAACCAGCTCGCCCGCAGGATCGTCCAGTCGGCTCCCGACGCCCGCACCGTCTCCTCCGCGGCCTGAGCCTCCTCCTCGCCCCTGCCGGACAGCAGCACCAGCCGCCGCGCGCCCTGGGCGACCGCCAGTTCGGCGAAGGCGCCGACCGCCTCGGGCGCGCCTGGGGCCGCCAGGTCCGGGTGGTAGGACACGTAGACCGCCCGCACTCCCTGGAGCGCGGGAGCCCAGGTCTCCCGGTTCTCCCAGTCGAAGGGAACCCCACCGGAGCGGGAGCCGATCCGCACGGGCAGGTGGCGTTCCGTCAGCCGCCGCACGACGCGGCTGCCCGTCTTGCCCGTGCCGCCCAGCACCAGTGTCGGCGTGTGCTCTCCCATGTTCCCCGTCTCCCCGTGGTCTTTTCGGTCTTCCGAAACGTGCTGACCTCTTAAGGATCATTCACTCTGAAACCTGGAACAATGCCGTGTTACGCAACGTTCGTTAACACACAGGTTCACGAACGGGGGTTCGCGGTGGAGCGGCGGGACATGGAGATCTTCCTGGAGCTCGGCAGGGAGCTGCACTTCGGGCGGACGGCCGAGAACCTGCGGGTGTCCACGGCCAGGGTCAGTCAGACGATCAGGCAGCTGGAACGCCGCATCGGGGTCCGGCTGTTCGAACGGACCAGCCGCAGGGTCGAGCTGACCCCGGTCGGCCGTCGCCTGCACGAGGACCTGGCCCCCGCCTACCAGCAGATCCTGGACGGCGTGGCCAGGGCGGTCGCCGCGGGCCGGGGCCTCGACGGAGTGCTGACCGTCGGGTTCATCGGCACCGCCGTCGGCCGGTTCGTCTACGAGGTCGCCGACGTCTTCCACACCCGCAACCCCACCTGCCAGGTCCAGGTCAGGGAGAACGCCTACAGCGACGGCACGACCCTCCTCGACGAGGGGAGGATCGACCTCCTGGTCGCCGTGCTCTCGCCTCAGGAGGGCTCGGGGCTCAGCGCCAGCCCGGTCCTGTTCCGGGAGGAACCGCTGCTCGCGGTCTCCGCCCGCCATCCCCTCGCCCGCCGCGACGCGGTCACGCTCGACGACCTCGCCCACGAGAACGTCCTGCGTCCCCGCCTGCTGCCCGACTTCGCCGACGAGGCCCTGGTGCCGCGCCGTACACCCGGTGGCGCGCTCATCGAGCGCGGACCGGATTTCAGCACCATCCAGGAGATGTGCGCGCTCGTCGGCGCGGGCAAGGGCGTCTTCCCCGTCCCCACCCACGCCGCGGAGTACGACGCGCGACCGGACGTCGCCTACGTTCCGCTCACCGACGGGGCCGTCTTCGAGTGGCGGCTGCTGTGGCGTACCGGGGCGGAGACCAACCGCGTCCGCGCCTTCGTCCAGGCGGCCCAGGAGTACGTGGCCGGCAGGCGGGACCCGCTCATCAACCGGTGACTCAACCGGTGAGCAGGGTGGTCAGTGCGGCCGTGGCCCCGGCCAGGGACTTCTCCGCGAACGGCTGGAAGCGGGCCAGTTCCGGGAGCCTGTCCGCCAGCGTCATCTCGGCGCGGACGAGGTGCAGGTGCTCCCCGGCCACTCCGAGGTCGCCGAAATAGGCCCGCAGGTAGGGCTCCTGGAAGTCGAAGGCCTCCCTGGGCGTGCCCGGCCCGTAGGCGCCGCCCCGCGCGAGGACCACGACCACCCTCGTCCCTGCCAGGCTTCCCTCGGGGAAGGCGCCGGGGAAGGTGACCCGGTCGATCCACGCCTTCAGCGCGGCGGGAACGGCGAAGTTGTACATCGGCACGCCGAACAGCACCGTGTCGGCCGCCAGCACCTCGGTGATCAGCGGCAGCGTCAGCGCCCACTCCCGTTCCTCCTCCGCGTTCTCCACCAGGGCGCCGACCTCGGAGGGCGGGACGAGCCCCTTGACCTCGACCCGCCTGCCCAGGACGCAGTAGGCCGAGGAGATCGGCGGCACCGGCTCGACGGCCAGGTCCCGGTGGCGGTACCCGGCGGTGCCGTGCCGTTCGCACCACAGGTCGGTGAACAGCGTGGTCAGCCGCCTGCTGACGGACTCGCCGGAGTCGTCGGCACTTGAGTCGATCCGCAGCAGGGACGGTCGCGTGTTGACGGTCATCGGTTCTCCCCGTGTCACCTTGTTCGTGTCGTGTTCGTCATGGAACTGACGAGGGGGAGCGAGCGAAGGTGACCGGGATGGACAGGAACGACGAACTCGCGGAGCGGTTCGAGGCACACCGGGACCACCTGAGGGCCGTCGCCTACCGGATGCTCGGTTCGTCCGCGGAGGCGGACGACGCCGTCCAGGAGGCGTGGCTACGGCTCGTCCGTGTCGACGCCGGGGAGATCGGCAACCTCGCCGGATGGCTGACGACGGTCGTCTCCCGCGTCTGTCTCGACATGCTGCGCTCCCGCGCGGCCCGCAGGGAGGACCCGCTCGGACAGCCGGTTCTCGGACAGCCGGACGACGGGGGGAACGACCCCGAGCGGGAGGCTCTGCTGGCCGAGTCGGTCGGCCGGGCGCTGCTGGTGGTGCTGGACACCCTGGCCCCCGCGGAACGCGTCGCGTTCGTGCTCCACGACCTGTTCGCCGTGCCGTTCGACCGGATCGCGCCGGTCGTCGGGCGCACCACGGTCACCACGAAGAAGCTCGCCAGCCGGGCCCGCCACAAGGTTGCGCCGCCCAGGGCCTCCGGTTCGGCCTCTTCCGCCGACCGGCGGGTCGTCGAGGCGTTCCTGGCCGCCTCCCGTGAGGGGGACATGGAGGCGCTCCTTGCGGTGCTCGCCCCCGGGGTGGTGCGCCGCGCCGATCCCGCCACCCTGCCGCCGGGCGTCCCGGCCGTCTCCCGGGGCGCGCGGGCCGTCGCGGGGGAGGTCCTCGTCCTCGGCGGACGGGCCAGGTACGCCGAACCGGCCCTCGTGGACGGGACCGTGGGCGCGGTGGTCGCCCCGTACGGCCGTCTCCTGCTCGTTCTCACGTTCACGATCGAGGAAGAAATGATCACCGAATACGAGGTGATCACCGATCCCGCCCGTCTCCGCGCCCTGTCCCTCTCTCCATTTTTTTCGCAGAAACATGAAAAATAGAAGAAGGAAAGGTTTGCCCGATGGGAACAGTTCGTTTCGTACGTTGTGCGGTCGCGGTGGCTCACTTTCCCGATGCGCAGCGTGTTCAGGGGCGAAAAACGTTCTCTCGCGCCGCTGGATGTCCGGGATCAGGAGACTTTTGGCAGCTTGTTCGCTTGACAGTCTGAGGAGCCTGTGAATCGGGTCGCGTTTACCGTCCGTCACATTTTCCTCAGTTGTAAAGTTTCTTTTCCGTTACCGTTTGACGGTTCCCCAACGATCGGACGCGGGTTATCGTGGCGATCGCGCCAACAGGGCGAAATCCACCACAAAACGCGACCGGTGCGTCCGGCCAGGCGTCGATTTCATTCGCCATGGACACACGGGTGTCTTCGGCGTGCGCGAGGAACCACCGGAAGCCGCGGAGAGATTGAGGTCCGATGTCATCGAAGCGTGTGAGGCGAGGTTTATGGGCACGGGCGGTCGCCGTCGTGGTGCCCGCCCTCGTCATGGTAGGCCTGGCCCCCGCGACGCCCGCCGCGGCGAGCGTCCCCGTCATCTCGCAGGTGCACTGCGTCGGCGACGGAACCAGTGGTCACCGCGTCAAGCTGATCTACGCCTACGAGTCGGGTTCCAACCGGTTCACCGAGAAGGAACCGCTGATCCGGCAGGCCGCGTGGGTCACGCAGGAGAACGTGAACGACAGCGCCCGCCGGGACGGCGCCGAGCGCTGGGTCCGCTTCGAGACCACCGGCTCGACCGGCTGTGACGTGGACATCGACTCCGTCGAGGTTCCCACCGGCTCGTCCGACGGCGACTGGACCGGGGCCCTGAAGACCCTCGGGTACACCGACACCGACCACATCTACATCGCCTACTTCGAGAACAGCACCGGCTGCGGCGGCACGGTCAGCGACGGCCGGATCAACGACGACAACACCGCGGGAACCGGGAACCTCCACAACTCCTACGCCACCTGGATCAGCCTGTCGCCGGGCTGCTCCACCGGGCACGAGATGACCCACGAACTCGCGCACGCCCTGGGCGGAACCCTGCTGGGCTCCCCCAACCACACCTCCGGGGGTCACTGCACCGACTCCAACGAGACCCTCTGCCAGGGCGGCTCGACCGTGGTCTGCTCCGACCCGCTGGACGTCCGGCTGCTGGACTGCGGCAAGGATGACTACTTCGGCGTCGTCCCCGTGGGCACCTACCTGTCCACCCACTGGAACGCCGCCAAGGACAGCTCCTACCTGGAGCACGGCTCCACCGTCCCGGCCATCACCACGGTCCCGCCGCTGGCACCACAGTTGTTCTCGGCCGTGGACGTGGAGGGCACCGAGATCGTCTTCACCTACGTGCCGAGCACCCCGGTCTACGGTTCCGGCGTCACCCGTGAGGCCCAGGTGCTGCGCAACGGCACCGTGGTCGCCACCGTCCCGATCTGGCAGCGTTCGGTCCGGGTGACGGGTCTGCTGGCCAACACCAGCGCGACCTACACGATCCGGGAGAAGATCACCTACGGCGGCGTCTCCCGCACCTCCGCGCCGTCCGACGGGCTGATCGTCCTGACCGGTTCCGGCAGCAACCCCGCGGGCGCCGTCGACAACGGGATCACCACGGTCTTCACCAACGACGTCGTCGACTCCACCGGCCCGAACCAGGCCATGGACCTGTACTCCTTCAGCACCGCGGACAACGCCGCCATCGTGGAGTGGCCGCAGAACAGCCTGAAGAACCAGCAGTGGAAGCTGGACGCGGCGGGCGGCGGCTCCTACACGATCACCAGCGCGCACAGCGCCAAGTGCCTGAGCCCGCTGGCCGGCAGCGGCACCGCGGGGACGGCCATCGTCCAGGTCCCCTGCACCGGCGCGACCGCGCAGAAGTGGACGTTCCCCTCGATCTCCGGGATCACCTACCAGATCAAGGCGAGCGTCGGCACCAACCAGTGCGTCGCGGCGAGCGGCACCAGCGGCGGAACCGCCCTGGTCCTGGCCACCTGCAACACCTCCGACGCGACCCAGCGCTGGACCAGCAACCAGGTCGGCTGACCCTCCCCGACCGCTTCTCCCCGATCACCGAGCCGTACGACCAGCCCCCCGGTCGTACGGCTCGGCCATGCACACCTCGTCGAACCTGTGTACGAACCTGTGGAAACTGGGGATAACTCGTTCGAGGGCCAAGGTCCGTACGGACTTCGGACCTGTCAGGCGGCCCGCCTGAACCCGAAAGCATGGAGGTTGTGCCAGATCAGCGCGTAGCCATCGGTGCTGACCCCCAACGGCGCCGCGGGCAGGTCGCCGCCGAGCACCTTGCCGGTCCTGTCGTCCAGGGCCAGGTAGAGAGGCTCGGCTCCCGGCTCCTGCTTGACCTTGAGGTAGGCGATTCCGCCGAAGGCCGACTCGACCGACACCTCACGCTGGTTTTCCACAGCGGGGACGCGGAGCTCACCGGTCCTGGAGTCGATCAGCGTCAGTGGCCCGTCGCACAGCACGGTATCGCTGTCGGCGTCGAAGGCGGACGTCGCGCATCGCACACCCACCGAGTTCGAAACCTCGAACCCGCCCAACCGCTCACCCGTCATCAGGTCGTACAGCGAGTGCGTGGAGGACATCCCGTCCGACTGCCAGGTGAACAGGGAGTCGCCGACGACGGTTCTGCCCTGCACATCTCGCGGTAGCCGCCAGAGCAGGCTCCCGCCCTTGGACAGGTCGAAGCCGTGGACGACCGCCGCCTCATCGTCCAGGAGCGTCCCCCTCGGCCAGTACACCGCCTTGTCCTCGATGACGCCGAGCAGGGAGTTCTCCTCCTCGGCACCGATCGGCAGGGCGACAGCCTGCTCGCCCGCGAGGGTGGACAGCTTGGACACGTTGACAAGACCGGCTCCGTCCGCCTCGCCTTCGGCGACGTAGCCACCGACGAAGAAGGTGCCGCCCTCCGGCGAGCGCCAAACCTCCGCCCCCGTCTCGTCAACCACCAGGTCGGACATCTGGATGGACTCGGCGGTCAGCCCCGACGCGGCCAGTTGCCGCTTGTGCCGTACCACTGCCACCGGTTTGCCGTGATCGGTGTCCACGCGCAGGGTCGCGTCCTCGTCTTCGATCGGGATGCTCTTGAGCTCTTTGCCCGTGGCGGCGTCGATCACCTGGAGGGCGAGGGCGTCGGCGGCCCGCCCGAGTACGGCGAAGGACTTGCCGACGGCGACGGCGTCACGGATGGAGCCGAGGGGTATCGTCCACGCCTGCTCCGTCGCGAGGCCCGGCAGGGCGGGGCCCTCGTAGGCGGGTCCTGCCGGTGCGGGTTCCGCCACGGCCGGAGCGGATCCTTCCGGCGTGGGCGCTGAGCACGAACAGAGCAGGAGGACGAGCAGTGGAGCCAGTAATCGACTGGACATTCCTGGAACGTATGTCCAAGATCATCCCTTGTCAACGAGGTCAAGCCAGTTTGTCGGGTACGGAGTTCGGATCTTCGGGCCGGTCAAGGCGGCGCCGCGCAGGTGAGGACCGCCTAGTTCCCATAGTCACGGAGGACGACGTTCTCGGCGACCCTGCGCGTCTTCTTGACCATCATCTGCTTGCCCGGCAGGTACGGCATGACCTTGTAGTACCGGTGGAGGAACGCGGTCAGAAGGCGGCTCTCCGGGACCATGTACCCGGCCACGCCCTCTCCCATCTTCTGGCAGCCCTTGGCGTACTCCCGCATCGTCTCCTCGTAGCGGGCGAAGGCCGTCCTGTGGTCGCCGCGCGCGGCGGCCAGCTCACCGGCCAGGACGTACGCGCCGACGAGGGCGAGCCCGGAGCCCATGCCCGAGAGCGAGGAGGGGCAGTAGGCGGCGTCACCGACCAGGGCGACCCGGCTCTTGGTCCAGCGGTCCATGTGGACCTGGCCGACCGAGTCGAAGTAGAAGTCGGGAGCGTGACGCATCTCCCGCAGCAGCCGGTCACTCTCCCAGCCGTTGCCCGCGAAACGCTCGGCCAGCACGGCCTGCTGCCGCTCCACGTTCCTGCGGACGCCCTCCAGCAGCGGTGAGGCGAAGTAGAAGACGGCCCTGGCCTCGGCGTTGCCGTTGGAGCTGTACATCGCCACCAGCTTGCCCGAGGTCAGGTAGGCGTGCCCGGTGCGGTCGAGGCCCAGGTGGTTGCCGGTGGTGAAGATCGCGCAGTAGACGCCCAGGTGCTTGACGTAGTCCTCCTCCGGCCCGAAGGCCAGGCGGCGGGTGTTCGAGTGCAGCCCGTCGGCGCCGATGACCAGGTCGAACCTGCGCGGCGCGCCACGCTCGAAGGTCACGTCGACCCCGTGGCCGTTCTCGGTCAGCGAGGTGATGGAGTCCCCGAAGACGTACTCGGCCCGGTCCCTGGTCGCCTCGTAGAGGATGCGGGCCAGGTCACCGCGGAGGATCTCGACGTCCCCGGAGAACAGGTCGTCGGGCATCCTGGTCTGCGGCCTGCCCGTGCCGTCGACGTACCACGTGGAGGTGATGTCGGTCTGGACGGCTTCGAGGTCGGTGAGCACCCCCATCCGGCGCAGGATCGACAGGTGCGCCTTCCCGCGGAAGTCAACGGCGTAACCCCCCTCACGCAGCGCCGGGGCACGCTCGACGATCGTGACCTTGAAACCGTGGTGGGAGAGCCAGTAGGCGAGCGCGGGACCGGCGACCGAGGCGCCGGAGACCAGGACGTTTCTCATGCCGCACAGCTTCACGCGACACGCTCACCGCGGGCTCACCGCGAACTCACCGCCTCCGTCCCGAGGCTCACACGACGTTTCCGGGAGCCGCCTTGGCCCCGGGTCATGCGGTGTCCGTCTTCGCTCCGGGAGCCGCCATGGGTTCTTCGGAGCCCACACGGTGTTCGTCCTCGTTCCGGGAGCCGTCCTGAGCCTGCCGGCCTGGTTCCGAGGCCCGCATGACCACAGAGGTCACACCGCCCTGGCCCCGGAGCTCACCGCTTCGACAAGGCTCTCCGGCAGGCCGATCAGGCGCAGCGCGTCCGCCCCGGGGGCCCCGGTCACGGCCGTCGCGGACTCGGCGGCCTGCCGGAAACGCGCCCTGGCCGTGGCCCGGTCGCCACGCGTCTCGGCGAGGCTGCCGAGTCCGGCGAGCAGCCGTACCCGGTTGCCCACGCTCCTGATCCAGAGCGGGTCGATCAGCTCAAGCGCCTCGGTGTAGTGGCTCTCCGCCTCGGCGAGGTGGCCGTCCCGCAGGGCGATGTCCCCAAGCCCGCGCAGGGCGGCCCCGACGTAGTTCGAACTGCCCGCCCTCCGGGCCAGGGCGGCGGCCCTGTCGTAGTCGGCGCGGGCCGCGGCCAGGTCGGTCTCGACGAGCTGGTCACCCCGGTTGACCAGCAGGTCGGCGGCGTCCTCCAGGGCTCCGAGCTGGTCGGTGAGGTCGAGTGCCTCGTCGATCAACGCGACCGCCCGGGTACGGTCGCCACGCGCGACCGCCAGACCGGCGAGCGCGTCCAGGGCCAGCGCGGTACCCCACCGGTCGCCGAACGCGCGGAACTCCTCGACGGCCCCCTCCCAGACACGCGCGGCCTCCGCCATACCGGGCAGGCCGCTCTCCCCGAGGGAGTCGCCCTCGCCGAAGAACTCCCCCAGAGCCCCGAACCCCAGCACGTACCGGGCGACCGCCCGCGCCCACCCGTGAGGGCAGTCACGTTGGGCGGTGACCAGCGCGAACGTCTCCAGCGCGCCCTCCCCGCCCGTGTTGTGCATCATCCACAGCAGCAGGACGGCCGGATACCGCCCCGGCCGGTCGCCCGGCCACGCGGCGGCCAGCGCCCGCCCCGCCGCGGCGCGGTGCCGCCGCCACACCTCCCGGCCCCCGGGACCGGAGGCGGCCAGCAGCACGCACACCGCGTACTCCTCGCCGAGCCCGGCGGGCGGCCGTTCACCCATCACGTCGAGCAGCGCGACGGCGTACGGCGCGACCGAGAGGGAGACGCCGCGAATCCACAGGTAGGCCGAGGCCGTGGCGAGCAGCTCAAGGCCCACGGCCGTGTCCGAGGACTCGACGGCCCAGCGCACCGCCGCGGGCAGGTCGCCGTGCTCACGCGCCAGGACTCCCAGCCACTCCAGCTGCCGTGTCCGCAGCAGGTGCGGGGCGGCGGTCCTGAACAGGTCGAGGACGGCACGCGCGTGGGCACGCCGTACGGGCTCGGCCTCCCCGGCCGCGTCGAGCTGTTCCGCACCGTAGGCGCGGATGGTCTCCAACATCCGGTAACGCCCGCCGACGACCTCAAGAAGAGACTTGTCGACCAGGGATTCCAGCGTCTCGCCGTCGATGCCGCACACCCGTGACGCGGCCTCGGCGCTCGCACCCCCGGTGAAGACGGTGAAACGCCGCGCGGCCCGCTGTTCGGCCTCCGGCAGCAGGTCCCAGCTCCACGCCACCACCGACCGCAGGGTCCTGTGCCGCTCCTGGGCGGTACGGCTGCCGCGTGCCGCGACGGCGAGCCGGTCGTCGAGCCGCCCCGCGAGGTCGTCGAGTTCCAGGGTGCGCAGCCTGGCCGCCGTGAGCTCGATGGCCAACGGCAGATTGTCGAGGGCCGCGCAGATCCGCCGCACGACCCGTTCGGTACCACCGTCGGCGGTGCCGACGGCCGGGGCGACGGCGAAGCCACGCCGTACGGCACGGGCCCGGTCGGTGAACAGCCGCACGGCCGCCTCGTCGTCGAGGGGCCGTACCTGCCACAGGTGCTCCCCGGTGATCCCGAGCGGTTCCCTGCTCGTCGCCAGCACCCGCAGCCGGGGGCAGGCGGCCAGCAGCCGGGCCGCCAGCGGAGCCACCTCCTCCACGAGGTGCTCGCAGTTGTCCAGGACGAGCAGGAGCACCCGGTCGGCGAGCGCCGCGATCAGGCGGTCGACCGGCCGTCGCTCACCGACCTCCAGACGCAGGCCGTTCTCCCGCAGGCCGAGCGCGCCCAGCAACGCCTGCGGCAGCTCGGCGCCGTCCCGCAGCGCGGCGAGCTCGACGAAGCACACGTCGTCGGCGGCCCTCCCCGAGGACCTGGCGTCCGCGGCGGGTCCGGCGACCCCCGGAGCCCCGGCGACCTCGACCGAGAGCCGTGTCTTGCCGACGCCGCCGGGACCGACCAGGGTGACCAGCCGGGCCGTCCGCAGCAGCTCGGCGACCTCGGCCACCTCCCTGGCCCGGCCGACGAAGGACGTCAGCTGGGCGGGCGGCGCGACGGGCGGGGGAGACGGGTCGGCGGCCAGCAGTTCCCGGTGCAGCGCGAGAAGTTCGGCCGAGGGGTCGGCGCCCAGCTCGTCGGCCAGGTGCCTCCTGGTCTCCTCGAACGCCGCCAGCGCCGCGGCCTGCCCGCCCTCGGTGAACAGCGCGCGCATCAGCAGCCCCGCCAGCCGTTCCCGCAGCGGGTGACGGCCGACCAGTTCCCGCAGCTCGGGCACGAGCGCGCGGTGCCCGCCGAGCCGCAGCTCGCCCTCCATCCGGTCCTCAAGCGCCGTGAGCCGTAGCTCCTCAAGACGGACGGCGGCCGGACCGCCGGTGAGGTCGGCCAGCGCGGGCCCCCGCCACAGCGCCAGCGCCTCCCGAAGGAGTGCCACCGCGCGTTCGGCGTCCTCCTCCCGCAGCGCGGCCCGCCCCTCACGTGCCAGCCGTTCGAACCGGAAGGCGTCCACGTCGTCGTGGGGAACCACGATCCGGTAGCCCGCCCCGGCCCGTTCGATGGTCGCCGCCGTGCCGAGAGCCGTACGCAACCGGGACATCTGCGACTGCAGGGCGTGCGCGGACAGCGCCTCGTCGGGGTTGACCTCGTCGGCCAGCCGATCGGCGGAGACCACCTCACCGGGGTTCACCAGCAACAGCGCGAGCAACCCGCGACGGGCGGGACCTCCGAGCGGAATCTCACTCCCGTCATCGCGCCACGCACAGGTCTGCCCAAGGAGCCCAAACCGCATATAAGCGATTATCCCCGTTGCCGGTCTCCCGATCACGCGGGACCACGGCTGGAGAACAGGCCGGTCATCACGGTGCCTCCTGGGAGACGACCCGGGCCGCGACCGGCGCCGAAGGACGGTCACCCGATGGGACCGAGGTAGGTCCCTCCGGAGACGTCGATGGTCTGCCCGGTCACCCAGCGGCCCTGGGGGCTCGCCAGGAAGGCGACGACGTCGGCGACGTCCTCGGGCTCGCCGAGCCGTCCCAGCGCGGTGATGGCCTCGAACGCGGTGACCACCTCGGGGATGGACGTGTGACCCGCGGTCATGTCGGTCCGCACCACACCGGGCGCGACCGTGTTCACCGTGATCCCGCGCCCGCCCAGCTCGTTGGCCAGGGACGGCGCCATCGCCTCGATCGCCGCCTTGCTGACGGTGTAGCCGATCTGCATGGGGACCGCGATCCTGGTGGCCGTCGAACCCATGTTGACGACGCGGCCCCCGTCGTTCAGCAGCGGCAGCGCGCGCTGGATCACGAAGAACGGCGTGCTCACGTTGATCGCGAGCAGCCGTTCGAACTCCTCGGGGGTGACCTGGGAGATCGGGTTGATCGACGCGATGCCCGCGTTGTTGACCAGGATGTCGAGGCCACGCCCGGCCAGCCCCTCGGTCAGCCCCTCGAAGAGCAGGTCGATCGCGCCCGGCTCACCGAACCTGGCCCGTACGGCGAACGCCCGGCCGCCCTCCTTCTCGATCCGCGCCACCGTCTCGCGGGCCGCCGCGTCGTCACCGCCGTAGTGGACGGCGACCAGGGCCCCCTCGGCCGCCAGCCGTACCGCGACCGCCCTGCCGATGCCCCGCGAACCACCCGTGACCAGCGCAGTCTTGTCGGCGAGAACACCCATCAGAACTCCTCGATCTCGGCCGGCCCTCGGTGTGGCCCGGCGACCCCCCAACCATGAAGCCCGCCCCTCACCGCGCCCTCACCACGGGCTCACCGCTCCTCCCCTGATACCGGGTCACTCATCGTCCTGGAGGGATCCCAGCCGGGCTGTCAGGAAGGCCTCGGCGTCGGGCCAGGGGAGGGGTGGGGGGATCGGGTACGTCGTCCTGATTCTGCTGAGTTCCCGGTGGGCGCGGGCCAGGCCGGCGAAGTCGCGTGGGTGGGCCCGGGGGTCGCCGCCGGTGAACACGCCCACCTTCTCCGCCCGTGCCAGGACCTGACGCCACTGCTCGATCGAGGCCAGCCCGACGGACTCGACCCCGTGGGAGAACAGCAACAGCCTGATCTCGGCGAAGGGGTCGGAGCGGTCGAGATAGCCGGTCAGGCTCGCGAGTGAGGGCTCGGTGTTGAAGACCATCCAGTACGGCACCGACCCGCTGCGCAGCGTCCACCACGGTTCGAGGAGCAGGAAGCACTCGGCGAGCAGCCGGTCGGCGGGCAGGTCACGCCGTCGGTACCGGTCCCGGTAGAGGTCGGCGACCACGGGGCTGAGCTCCTCCGGCTCCGTGAAACGCAGCCGCAGCAGCCGCCAGCCGTTGCGGGCGGCCAGCTCCCGCAGGTCGGGAAGCAGTGAGGGCTCGAACCCCCATTCGGCCTCCGGGCTCTCCTCGTCAACCGGCGGGTAGTCCCACCCGCGATGCGGAGAGCCGTAGCGGCGTAGGTAGTCGGCGACGCGGGGGCCGCCCTCCTCGTACTCCCGTGGCGTCGCCCCGCCGAGCGCGCCGTGCTGGAAGACATGGCGGGGGCCGACCCGTGTCACCGGCCTGCGCAGGCCGCATTCGACGACCACCAGGGTCGCGCCGGGCTCCAGGCTCGCCTCAAGGAAACGCCGGTAGGCCTCGGGCAGACGCCGCCACTTGACCCGGAAGTAGGTCATCCCCGCGATCATCAGCCGGTCCTGGTTGGCGTCGTGCATCTGGTGCAGGACGAGGTCCGGGTTCGCGCTGGTCAGAGCGTTTCCGGCCTCCTGGGTGGCGAGGAGGTCCCGGCGGGGTTCGTCCGGATGGACGCCGCGACGCCGTACCGGGATCAGGAGGGTCTGCGGCAGCCAGGGGGCGGCCACGGCGGCGGCCAGGTGGACCAGGGCGCCGTTGGACGACCCGACGAAGGCCACCTGGCCACGGCGCCGGGGGTAGTGGCCGGTGACCCACCGCGCCAGGTCGTCCGACCTGATGTCGCCGACCCGGTTGGGTGGTACGGCCTCGGCCCAACCACTGGCGGCGTAGGCCTTTTCCTGGAGCGGACGCGGAAGCCTGTTGGCCAGGCCGAGTACGGCGGAGGCCCACGGCTCCGCCCACGCGGGCCCCTGCCCGATGAGCGGCACGTCACGGCCGTGCAGGAAACGGGAGAGCGCGCGCAGCATGCCGGTCGCCGAGTCGAACGACGCCACGACCTTGCCCGGTTTCACGGCCCGACCTCCCTCGGAAGGTTCGTCACGGCCCGGCCGGGGAGAGGGCTGACAGGCGTCAGCCGGTGGGGCGCTCTCACGTTCGCACCTCCGCCAGGAAGTCCGTCACGATCCGGGCGAGACCCCGAGGGTCGCGGTAGGGCGTCATGTGGGGCAGCCCTTCCATGATCACCAGGCGTCCCCGTGGCAGCAGCCTGGTCGCCTCCTCCGCCCAGGGCTGGGGCACGAGCCTGTCGTACTCTCCCCGCACGACCAGGGTGGGAACGGTGACGAGGGGCAGTTTGTCCTCGATCCGGTCGCGGATCGACTCACCGAACGTCCCCAGCACCCGTCGTAGCCCCGCGTCGCGGTAGTCGGCCACGTTCAACGGCACCATCCGAGGGTCCTCCCGTACGGAGTTGCGCAGCCACTGACCGGCGAGCCGTACCGGGGAGCGGGAGTGCGGATCGACCGTGGGACCGGCCAGCACCAGGGCCGAGACCAGCTCGGGATGACGGACGGCGATGTCGACCACCACCTGGCAGCCGAAGGAGCCACCGAGCAGGCAGGGCCGTTCCAGTCCCGTCTCGGTGACCCAGGCGGCGACGACGTCGGCCAGAGTGGGCAGGGTCAGCGGGCGGGACGGCTTGGTGCTCGCCCCGAAACCGGGCAGGTCGAGGGCCCACGTGTCGTGCCGCTCCCCGAGCGCGTCGACGAAGGGCAGCAGTTCCCTGCTGGACACCCCGGCCCCGTGGACACAGACGACGGCACCACCGGGACCCCGCCGACGGTGACCGGCGACGGTGAGCCCGTCGACGACGAGGTCCCGCCGGTTCACCCGCACCCGCACTCCCCTCCCCGAACCTTGTGGGCCCCAAGGGCCTTCGAGCCTTTGTGAGTCCCGAGTTCCCGAGGCACTACCCCCGGTTCCGGCGGTGAATCGGTGGGACGCAGGCCCCGGAGCCTAGCTACGGGTGAGTTCCTCGGGGCGGTGGAGTTGGGCGGTGAACCAGTCGATGGTCCGGCGTAGTCCCTCGGCCGCCGGGACGGTGGCCTGCCAGCCCAGCCGGGCGGCGGCCAGGCCGGTGTCCGGGCGGCGCACGGCCGGGTCGTCGGTCGGGCGGGGGACGAAGACGATCGGTGAGGACGACCCGGCCAGGTCACGGATGGTGTGGGCCAGTTCGAGCATGGTCACCTCGGCGGGGTTGCCGATGTTGACCGGGCCCGCGAAGTCACTGTCGGCCAGGGCCAGGATGCCGGCGACGGTGTCGTCGACGTAGCAGATGGAGCGGGTCTGGGAGCCGTCGCCGGTCACGGTGATCGGCTCGCCGTGCAGGGCCTGGCGGATGAAGGTGGGGATGGCGCGGCCGTCGTACGGACGCATCCGGGGACCGTAGGTGTTGAAGATCCGCACGATCGCGGTGTCGGTGCCCGCGGCGTTGCGGTAGGCGGTGGCCAGGGACTCGGCGAAACGTTTGGCCTCGTCGTAGACACTGCGCGGGCCGACGGGGTTGACGTTGCCCCAGTAGGTCTCGCTCTGCGGGTGTTGCAGGGGGTCGCCGTAGACCTCGCTGGTTGAGGTCAGCACGAAACGGGCGTGCTTCTCCTTGGCCAGGCCCAGGGCGTGCAGGGTGCCCAGGCTGCCGACCTTGAGGGTGTCGATGGGGTGGCGCAGGTAGTCGACGGGGGAGGCGGCCGAGGCCAGGTGAAGGACGAGGTCCACGGCACCGGGAACATGGACAAAGCCGGTCAGATCGGTCTCGATGAGCCGGAAGGCGGGCCGGCCCATGAGGTGTTCGACGTTGCCGGGCGATCCGGTCAGGAAGTTGTCCATGCAGATCACCTCGTTGCCACGGGCCAGGAGGCGTTCGCACAGGTGGGAGCCGAGGAATCCGGCTCCTCCGGTGACCAGGACTCTCATGATGGGCTCCTTTCCTCTGCGGTCGGCAGGGTGGCGATGGCGGCCAGGACGTCGGCGGGGCTGATGGTCAGCAGACCGGGGTCGGGCCGGGTCGCGAAGGGGTCGCCGGTGCGGCCGCGCCAGAGCACCACGTGGTGCCCTCTCCCGGGCGGGGGACCCCAGCGGGCGGGCGGGGTGGGGCCGAAGAGCACGACAGAGGGGGTGGACAGCGCGGTGGCCAGGTGCGCGACCCCGGTGTCCCCGCACACCACCAGCCGTGCCGTCCCGACCAGCGCCGCCAGCCGCTCCAGTCCGGTACGGCCCGCGAGCACGGCTTCGCGGGGCAGCCCGGCGAGGGCGGCCACGGTGTGGGCGAGGTCGCGTTCGGCGGCGTCCCCGGTGATGAGAACGCGGTGGCCGTCACCGGCGAGGGCGGCGGCGACCTGGGCGAACCGGTCGGGGGGCCAGCGGCGGGCGGGAAAGGCCGCCCCGGGGTGAACGATCACATGCCCCGGCCTTTCGGCCTCCCCGGCCCATCCGGCGTTCACGGCCGTGCCCGCCGACCCGGCGACTTCGACGCCTCCGGTGAGCCCGGCCGGTTCGGCCTCCCCGGTCGTCTCGACGGACGGAACGGGCAGTGCCAGGTCGGTGGGGTCGGCGGCGATGCCGTACCACTCAAGCAGGGCGCACCAGCGCCCCACCTCGTGCCGGTCGTCCCGCCAGGCGGGGCCGGACACCTCCGGCAGGGCGGGATGGGAGTGGGTGAGCAACCGGCCGGGGGCGGTGCGCAGCAGCGCCGTGGTGCTCTGCGGTCCCGCGCCGTGCAGGTTGACCGCCACCTCGGCTCCGAGGAAGGGGACGGGCCCGGGGCCGTGGACGTTCAGGACCTCGTCGACGGCGCCGGTCAGCCGGGCCAGCCCGGCCAGTACGGCGGGCGCGGCCAGCACGATCCGGTGCCGGGGCCAGGCACGGCGCAGGCCGCGCAACGCCGGTACGGCGGTCAGCAGGTCGCCAAGGCCCAGGCCCCGCAGCACCAGCACCGTCGGCTCCCCCGCGTGCCGCGGCCCGGGAACCCCGGTGCCCGAAGGTCCCGGGACGGACGGCGGTGCGCCTGCCGGGAGCCGGCTCCGGGGATCGGGGGCGGTCACGGCCAGGAGGCCTCGGTCGAGGGGCACACGACCAGTTCCCTGACCTCGCATCCCGGCGGCTGGGACAGCGCGAACAGCACGGTGGCGGCCACGTCCTCCGGCGGGTTGAGCAGGGTGTCGGGACCCGGTTTGTACTGCTCGGTGCGGCCGTCGAAGAACGGGGTGCGCATCCCGCCGGGCACCAGCAGCGTCACCCCGACCCGTCCGGCCAGTTCCGCGGCCAGGGCGCGGGTGAACCCGACCACCCCGAACTTGGAGGCGCAGTAGGCGGTCGCGTCGCTGAGCGCCCGCAGCCCCAGCGTGGAGGCGCAGGTCACCACCCGTCCCCGGGAGGCGGTCAGGTACGGCAGCGCGGCCCGGACGACCGTGGCGGTGCCGATCAGGTTGACCTGGACGACCCGTTCCCAGGCGTCGGCGGGCACGTCCTCCAGCCGCCCGCAGGCGTCGATCCCGGCGGCGGTGACGACCCCGTCCAGACCTCCGGCGTGGTCGGCCAGCTCGGCCACGGCCCGTTCGGTCTGGGCGCGGTCGGTCAGGTCGGCGATCACGTGGTCGAAGCCGTTCTCCGGCGGGTTGACGTCCACGACCAGAGGACTGCCGCCCTCCTTGGCGACCGCGACGGCCACCGCCCGACCAAGCCCGGACGCTCCACCGGTTATCAGGATATTTCCAAGCATGTGAACCTCTTCTCAATGTCAGGAACGAGTGGTGCGCAGGGCGGTGATCAGCCCGGTGGTCGAGTAGCCGGGCACGGTCGGCAGGATCACGACGTCGCCGCCGCAGCGTCGTACGGTGTCGGCCTCGGGAAGGTCGGCCTCGGTGTAGTCGCCGCCCTTGACCCACACCTCGGGCCGGAGCCGTTCGACGACGGCGGAGGGCGTGTCCTCGTCGAAGACGACGACCGCGTCGACGCACTCCAGCGCCCGCAGCACCTCGACACGGTCCTGCTGGGCGATGACGGGACGGCCGGAGCCCTTCAGACGCCGTACCGACGCGTCGGAGTTGACGCACACGACCAGCGCGTCCCCGAGGGCCCTGGCACGGCGGAGCAGGCTGACGTGACCGGCGTGCAGCAGGTCGAAGCACCCCCCGGTCGCCACGAGCCTGCCACCGGAGGCCCGGACGAGGGCGGCCGCGTCCGCGCCGTTCGCCGACACGCGGGGTGGGGGGACGCCGGCGGGGGAGACGGACCGGACCGCCGCCGCCCCTCCGGCCTTCACGAACCGGGTGGCCTCGCCGACCGCCGCGGTGACCGCCTCCTCGACGGGCACGCCGCCCGCCAGGGCGAGGGTCGCGGAGACGGCGAACCTGTCGCCCGCGCCGCACGGGTCACGCCCGCAGGCCACGTCGGGCGGGGCGATACGGACGTGCCTGCCGTCCCGGCGCGCCAGCACGGCTCCCCGGTCTCCCAGGGTGACGGCCACCGCCCCCACCCCGAGTTCACCGGCCAGCCGCAGGGCGACGTCCTCCGGCGTCGCGTACGGCCGCCCGCACAGCCTGGTGGCCTCGGCCTCGTTCGGCGTGGTGAGGGCGCAGCCCGGCAGCGGGACGGCGCCGCGCGGATGCGGATCCCACACGATCGGGGCGTGGAGACCCTCAAGAAGGAGGTCCTCCAGCAGGGGACGGCACACCTCGGCGACACCGCGCCCGTAGTCGGAGACCAGGACCGCCCGCGCGCCGCGCAGCACCGCCGACAGGCGCCGCCGGAGCACCCGGTCCGTTCCGATCCTGGCCAGGCCGTCGCCCGAGTCGATCCTGACCAGGGTCTGGCCACCCGCCCTGACCCGGGTCTTGCGGACGGTGGCGCCCCGCAGCGGCAGCCGTACCACCCGAACGCCCTCGGGGAGCAGACCCGTCAGGTGACGGCCCGAGGTGTCGTCCGCGAGGGCGGTGACCAGGGTCACCTCGGCGCCGTCGCGGGCGGCGAGCAGCGCGGCGAGCCCGGCCCCGCCAGGACGCCGGTGCTCCACACGCACGTCGACGACGGGAGCCGGAGCCTCAGGGCAGAGCCGTTCCGCGCTGCCCTCGATGTCCACGTCGAGCAGGCAGTCGCCGACGATCACGATCGGGCCCGTCACGAGTGGTCCTCCTCGATCACGTCGCAGAGCATGTGGATCACCGCGAGGTGCACCTCCTGCACGGTGGCCACGTCCTGGACCGGGACCGCCAGCGTCTCGTCGCACAGCTCGGCCAGCGGGTTGGGGGCCGGGCCCGTCAGCGCCCACGTGGTCAGCCCGCACTCCCGCCCGGCCTGCGCCGCGGCCAGCACGTTGCCGCTGGCGCCGCTGGTCGACAGGCACATCAGCACGTCCCCCGGCCTGCCGTGCGCGCGCACCTGGCGGGCGTAGGCCTCCTGGGTGCCGAAGTCGTTGGCGATCGCGGTGAGGCTTGAGGTGTCGGCGTGCAGCGGGATCGCCGCGTACGGCCGCCGGTCGGCGCGGTAGCGGCCGACCAGTTCGGCGCTCAGATGCTGCGCCTCCGCGGCGGAACCGCCGTTTCCGCAGGTCAGCAACCGGCCTCCGCCGTTGAGCACCGCGGCGAGCTTGCTGCCCCACGCCTGGATTCTGGAGGTCTCCCGGTCGACGGAGACCAGGGTCGTGCTCAGCCGGAACAGATGAGGATGCATGTCCGCTCAACCTTCCGCGACGGCGAGCCGGTCGAGCCGGCCGCTGATCAGAGCCTGGTAGACCGACTCGGTCTGGGCCGCGATCCGCGGCCATCCGTACCGCTCCCTGGCCCGCCGTACCCCGGCGGCGGCGAGCCGTTCGCGCAGGCCCTGGCGGGCCAGCAGGTCGTTCAGGGCACGGGCCAGGGCGTACGGCCTGCGCGGCGGCACCAGCAGCCCGCATCCGGCCACCGTGTCCAGGTGTCCGCCGACCGCCGAGGCGATCACCGGAACCCCGCACGCCATCGCCTCGACCGGCACGATGCCGAACGGCTCGTACCACGGCACGGTCACCAGCACGTCGGCCGAGCGCAGCAGCGCGGGCACCTCTCCCCGGCTCACGCTGCCGACCAGGCGGACCCGCCCGGCCAGCCCGTACCCGGCGACCAGGAGCCGCAGCCGCCCGACCTCCTCGTCGTCGGGGGAGCCGCCGACGATCACCAGTTCGGCGTCGGGCACCCGGCGCAGCGCGCGGATGACCGTGTCGACGCCCTTGCGGGCGACCATCCGGCCGATGCTCAGCACGCGTGGACGCCCACCGGCCGGGGCGGCGGGACCGTCGGGGTGGAAGCGTTCCAGATCGACCCCGCACGGTACGACCGTGACCTTCCTGTCCGGGATCCCCATCGCCCGCAGTTCGGTGACCTCGTCGGAACAGGTGGCCACGATCGCCGCGGCCCGCCGTCCGATGTCGGTCTCCGTCGCGATCCGCTCGGGCGGGCTGGTGTCGGCGGCGCCCTGCCAGCGTCGCTTGACGGTGCCCAGCGCGTGGAAGGTCTGCACCACGGGAACCCCGGCCTCACCGGCGGCCGTCAGCGTGGCCATGCCGCTCATCCAGAAGTGCGCGTGCGCCACGTCCGGCGGTTCGGCGGTCCAGCGGCGCGTCAGGTGGGCCGCGAAGGCGGGCATGTGCGGTGGCAGGTCGTCCTTGGGGATCGGCCTGGCCGGTCCGGCGCTCACGTGTTCGACACTCACCCCGGGCGCCATGACCACCGTTTCCGGCAGGCCGGGGGCGTCCCGGCGGGTGTAGACGACGACCTCGTGGCCGCGACCGGCCAGGGCGGTGGCCAGGGCCGCGACGTGGACGTTCTGCCCACCGGCGTCCACGCCGCCGATCGTCGCCAGTGGGCTGGCGTGCTCGGAGACCAGGGCGATCCTCATGACGCCTCCTCCTTCACCGTCAGACGGCGTGCCGTGTACTCGTCGTCCTCTTCGTCCTCGCCCTCCTCCACCCAGTCCTGCGGCGCCGCCAACCGGCGTACCGCGTCGACGACCTGGGCCGGGGTCACCGAGGACAGGCACGGGTGCCCGGCGACCGGGCAGACCTGGGCCCGGCTGCCCCGGCAGGGCGCGTGCTGGTCCCCGAGCAGGGTCACCGCCACCCCGTAGGGCGCCCACCGGGCGGCGGGGACGGTCGGGGCGAACAGGCTGACCACCGGGGTCGCGACCGCGGCGGCCAGGTGCGCGGGCCCGGTGTTGGCGACCACCACCGCCTCCGCCCCGGCCAGCACCCCGGCGAGCTCCGCCAGCGAGGTCCTGCCGCCCAGGTCCACGGCGTGCGATCCGGCGACCCGCGCGGTGAGCGCCGTCTCACCGGGGGTTCCGGTGACCACGACCCGGTACCCGGCCGCGGCCAGGTGCCGCACCGCCCGCTCGCAGTGGTCGGCCGGCCAGGCGCGGGCCGGTACCGAGGCCCCCGGGTGCACGACCACGTACCCGGCGGGCCCGGTCAGGTGCCCGACCGGGGGCAGCGGATGCCGTACGGCCAGCCGCCCGTCGTCGCCGGGAGGCAGCTCGAACCCGGCGGCACGGGCCAGGGCGAGCATCCGTTCGGCCTCGGGGACGTCCACCTCCTCGTCGACCGTGTGCCGCACGTCCAGCAGGGAGCCGGGGTAGTCGTTGCTGATCGCGGCGATCCTGGGCACCCCGGCCAGTCGCAGCAGCGCCGCCAGCGGCAGCGCCGACTGGTGGAAGGAGGTGAGGATCAACGCCTGCCGCGGCGCCACCCGCCGGACGGCCTCGATCAGCCGGGCGGCGTGCTCGCCGGTCAGGGGCGGCGGGGCCGGGTCGATCCACGGGGTGCGCCACCGGATCACCTGGTCGACCCCGGGCAGCAGTTCGGCCGCGGCCTGCCCGTTCGGTCCGGCCAGCATGACCACCCTGGCGGCGTGGTTGGCCACCGTCCGGATCGCGGGACCGGCCAGCAGCACGTCCCCCGCGTTGTCCGTCCGCGCCACCAGGACCGTCCCGGTCCGCGACCACGGAGCCGAGAGCGCCTTCGCGGCGGAGGACGAGGCGGTCATCGGCGCACCCGCCGTTCACCGTGGACCCGCTGTCCACCGGGCGCCTGTCGTTCGCCGTGGACCCGTCCTTCGCGGCGCACCCGCCATTCACCGCGCAGCCGATGGGCGCACGCGGCCGGCGGGATGAGCACGCTCGTGACCGTCATCCGCCTGATCTCCTCGCCGGTGCGCGGCCCCGGGGCGATCCGCGCCCAGGCGAACTCGGCGGTCAACGCCAGCCACCCGGCCCCGGCCAGTACCGCGCCGCCCCGCAGGGCGCGGGCGGCGCGGCCGTCGCTCCCCAGGGCGAGCGCGCCCGCCAGCAGGCCCACCAGTCCGAGGCCGGTGGTCAGCGCGTGCCTGCCGAGCCGTCCCCCGCCCTCGCCGACGGCCGTCCGCCAGCCGGGGCCGTGCACCCGGCGCATCAACGCGTCGTCGGCGTTGCCCCGCTGACGGCGCAGGCTGGCCCACGGCCCGTCGTCACGGACCGGGTGCCGCACCAGCCGTTCGCCCCGCACCAGCAGCCAGCCCGCCGTACGCAGCCGCAACGCCAGGTCGGCGTCCTCGCGGTAGGCCCGTGGGAAGCGTTCGTCGAAGCCGTTGACCTTCTCCAGCGCCGCCCGCCGGTAGGCCATGTCGGCGGTGATCCACGCGGCCCCCGCCAGGCCGGCGGTGTTGCGTTCGTCGTCGGTCGGCGCCCTGCCCTGCGGCAACGGCACCTCGACCCGGCCCTGGCTGCCGGCCGCCTCCTCGGGCAGACCGGCCAGGTCGGCCGTCACCGCCCGCGCCCAGCCGGGCGCCGGGACCACGTCGTCGTCGAGGAACACCACCCACGGCGTCCCGGCCGCCCGCCACCCGGCGTTGCGCGCCGCCGCGGGGCCCCGGCCTCCCGAACGCACCACCCGCACCCGGTTCGACCCGACCCCCGGCAGTTCGCCCATGGCCGTAGGGGGACGGTCGTCGACCACGACGACCGCCACGTCCGCGTCAAGCGCGGCCAGTGTCGTGGCCAGGCTGGGACGGCCGATCGTGGGAATCACCACCGTGAATTCGCCGGGAGTCTCCGAAGCGCTCATGTGGCGAACACCGCCTCCCTGCGCACGAGGTACGGCCCCAGCACCAGCACGTCCACCGGCGCCGAGCCGAAGCACTCAAGGGCGTCGCGGGGATCGTCGACCATCGGCCTGCCCGCGGTGTTCAGGCTCGTGTTCACCACCACCGGCACCCCGGTCCGGTTCGCGAACTCCTCAAGCATCCGCGCGAGCAGCGGTTCGGTCTCCCGCTCCACGGTCTGCACCCGGGCCGTGCCGTCCACGTGCACGACCGCCGGGATCCGCTCCCGCCACACCGGGTCCACGTCGTGCACGAACAGCATGTACGGACTCGGCAGCGGCCCCCGGGTGAAGATCTCCCCGGCTCGTTCGGCCAGCACCATCGGCGCCACGGGCCGGAACTGCTCACGGCCCTTGACCTCGTTCAACCGTTCGGTGTTGCCCGCCCTGCCCGGGTGCGCCAGCAGCGAGCGCCGTCCCAGCGCCCGTGGGCCGTACTCGCTGCGGCCCTGGAACCACGCCACGATCCGGTCGGCGGCCAGCTCGGCCGCGACCGTCGCCGCCACGTCCGCCGGCTCCTCGTACGGCACGTGCGCCGCCCGCAGCCAGGCCGCCAGCTCCGCGTCCGACCACTCGCGGCCCAGGTCCGCCCCCGGCATCGGCGCGGCCGGTTCGCCGAACTCCCGCGCCAGGTGCAACGCCCCGCCCAGGGCGGTTCCCGCGTCCCCGGCGGCGGGCTGCACCCACACCCGTTCGAACGGGCCCCGTTCGGCCAGGTAGGTGTTGGCCACGCAGTTCAGCGCCACCCCACCGGCCATCGTCAGCACGCGCCGCCCGGTCCGTTCGTGCAGCCAGCAGGCCAGTTCGAGCAGCACCTCCTCAAGCCGGGTCTGCACACTGGCCGCCAGGTCCGCGTGCTCCTCGCCCCAGTCGTGTCCCGGCCGCAACGCCTTGGCGTACGCCGCCCAGTCGATCGGCTCGACGCGGAACCCGCCGTCCCCGGTGGTGTAGATCAGCTCCCGCAGCTCGTCCAGGAAACGGGGCGCGCCGTAGGAGGCGAGCGCCATCACCTTGTACTCGTCGCTGGAGCGCATGAACCCCAGGTGCTCGGTGACCGCCTCGTACATCAGCCCCAGCGAGTGCGGCAGTTCCTGGGCGGCGAGCACCCGCAGCCGCCCGTCCTCGTACACTCCGGCCAGGTGCGAGAGGGCCTCTCCCCGCCCGTCGCACACCAGCACCGCCGCGTCCTCGTACGGCGCGGCCAGCCCGGCGGAGGCCGCATGCGCCACGTGGTGGGGCACGTACCGCACCTGTGCCGCGTCCAGTCCCGGCAGCACTCCCGCCAGGAACGCCGGGGCCCGCCGCGCGTACGTGGTGCGCAGTTCCTCCCACCGCTCGTCCAGTCCGGCCTGACCCGGCCGTACCAGGTTCGGGTCGTAGGAGTGGCGACCGCGTCCAGGTCCTCCGGGCGCAGCCCCGCCCGTTCCAGGCACCAGGCCGCCGCCTTTTCGGGCAGCTCCCACGCCGAGAACGGCACCGGCCGTTTACCGTGTTTGCGCCGGCTGAACCGTTCCTCCTCCGCCGCGGCGACCACCTCACCGTCGACGATCAACGCCGCCGCCGGATCATGAAAGATCGCATTGATCCCGAGAAATCTCATAGGTCCACCTCTCCTACGCACCGGATAACTACCGACGAAGTCCTCCTCAAAACCGGCAAATCAAGAAAAATCATGAAAATGATCGGATATTAGATATATGTGGATTTCTATAGTTAATCGAGGTTTACTGTCGGAAATGGCGAACGACAAGGCGTTCTTCGGGAAAGCATCGGGAATGATCACCCGCGTCGGACGGTGATCGCAGCCGGGGGCGACGGGTGAGGTACGGGAAAGCTCGGGTAGGGGGGTCGGGTGAACGTCCGAGCCGTACCGGTGATCGCGCTGGCCCTCACGCTGGGCCTGTCGGGATGCGCCACAGAGGGAAAGAGCGCCGCGGAGCGGACCGTCGAGCGCTTCTACACCGCCGTCCGCGACCACGACGGGCAGCGCGCCTGCACCCTGCTGGCCCCCGAGGCGGTCGAGGGGCTGCGCACCGGCGGTGAGGTCTGCGCCAAGGCCGTCCTCGGCCTCGACCTGCCCGGCGGGCAGGTGCGCGAGACCGCCGTCTGGGGAGACGAGGCCCAGGTACGGCTCACGCACGACACCGTCTTCCTGCACCGCTTCCCCCTGGGCTGGCTGGTGCGGGCGGCCGGGTGCAGGTCACGGGGTGACCTGCCGTACAGCTGTGAGGTGAAGACCTGAGATGCGCGCCATGTTCGTCGTCACGATGACCGTCATCACGGCCGGGCTGGTCTACTTCTTCGCCATCGGCCTGCTGCAGCGTTAGGGGGCGCCGTGAGACGTTTCGTGCGGGACAACGCGTTGAGCCTGTTCTTCCTGGTGGCCTTCCTGCTGGCGGTCGTCGGGCAGTCCGTCGCGGGGGTGGCGGACGCCAACGCCGACCAGCTCGCCAACGGCGGGTCGGCCGTCTCCTGGTGGCAGTACGTCACCTCCTCCGACTTCGCCGTCGACGTGGCGGAGAACTG
Source organism: Streptosporangium sp. NPDC020145 (assembly GCF_040631275.1). NCBI lineage: Bacteria > Bacillati > Actinomycetota > Actinomycetes > Streptosporangiales > Streptosporangiaceae > Streptosporangium > Streptosporangium sp. NPDC020145. The sequence goes on from NZ_JBEXZT010000015.1 coordinate 82,328, forward strand.
GCAGTCGGAGTACCTCCAGTTCCTGCTGTTCATCGTCATCACCGTCTGGCTGGTGCAGCGGGGCTCACCCGAGTCGAAGAAACCGGGTGAGGAGGGCACGGGAAGCGACGCCGAGCAGAAGGTCGGGCGGCACACCGTGCCCGGCAGTCCCGAATGGGCCGGGGCGACCGGGCTGCGCCAGACGCTGTACGGGAACTCCCTCGGCCTGCTGATGGGGGCGATCTTCGTGCTGTCCTGGCTGGCCCAGGCGGTCGCGGGCACCGCGAGTTACAACCGCCGCCAGTTGTCACAGCTGCAGGACCCGGTGAGCCTGGGAGGGTACGTCGCCTCCCCGGACTTCTGGAACCGTACGCTGCAGAACTGGCAGTCGGAGCTGCTGGCCGTACTGTCGATGGTGGTGCTCTCGATCTACCTGCGTCAGCGTGGCTCACCGGAGTCCAAGCCCGTCGGCACCCCGCACGAGGAGACCTCAACGGAGAACTGAGCGTCTCAGGGCTTGGGCGTGTCCTTCCGGTCGTCGGGGACGTTCGGCTCGGGGCCTTCTGGGTCGATGCCGACGGGGGCGTCCGCTCCCGCGGCGTTCTCCCGGTCGTCCGGCACCTGGGCCGGAGGCTGTGGCGAGGTGTCCTCGGGGTCCGTCTCGGTCATCGTGATTTCTCCGTTCCGCTTTGCGGCCTTCCATTGCCGGGCGATCGAAATTTTGTCCGGTGGTCGATCTCCGGAATTGTCGATGGTGCGGCCCAGCCATCGATACCCCGACATATACGCATTTCGCATATGCCGCTATGAAATAATGGGAAAAGTTCTACCGATCGTGTCGGTCACGGAACCTGTTCAGCACCGCCGCGAGGGTGATGCCGTAGACCACGTGCCCGACGGCCATGACCGCCGGACGCCCCGGCCGGTCCGCGGAGATCGGCGGCAGGGCCGTCACCCCCGGTACCCACCCCTGGTAACTGGCCAGCCAGATCGCCAGGCCGTACCCGATCCCGACCGGCACCGGAGTCCGGTGCCCCCTGCTGACCAGGCGGAACAGCGCCCCCGCCGTCATCCCGAAGCCGAAGTGGGCCAGGGCGCCCAGCACGCCCTCACCCGGTTTCCTGCGGTGCGGGTGGCCGGGCAGGACGGCGCGGGCGATGTGCTTGGGCGGCTGGTCCGCCATCAGCCCCGCCCGGCTCCCCGCCAGCATCACCGCGCTCATCGCGGCGGTGGCCAGCGCGCCGCCGACCCCGCCTTCGAGCAGCCCCCGCCCGTTCATGTCAGCTCCGGCAGGACCTGGGCGGCGTAGAAGTCGAAGAAGGCGTCCTGGTCGGGGCCGATCTGGTTGACGTAGACCTCGTCGAACCCGGCGTCGACGTACTGGCGGATGGCGGCCAGATGCCGCCGCGGGTCGGGACCGCAGGGGGAGGAGGCGACCGCGTCGTCCTCCCCGACCATCTCGGCGAGCTGCGCGAAGTGCCGGGGCAGCGGCAACAGCTGCGACGCCTCCCCCTTGATGCCCTGCGTCGGCCACAGCCGGTGCACGTGCGAGCGCGCCTGCGCCTCGTCGGAGGCGTAACAGACCTTCAGCCCGCCCTGCGTCGTCTTGCCCGCGCCACCCGACTTGTGGAACGTCTCCACCAGTTCGGCGCTGGGACCGGTGGTGATGAAGCCGTCACCGATCCGCCCGGCCAGCTCGGCGGAGTGCTCGCCGAGACCGGACACGTAGATCTCGGGGGGCTCGTCGGGCAGGGTGTAGAGCCTGGCGGTGTCCACCTCGTAGTACTGGCCGCGATGGGTGACCAGCTCGCCGCTCCACAGCCACCGCATGAGCTCGACGGCCTCGGCGAGCATCTCCATCCGTACGGCCGCCGGCGGCCACCGGTCGCCGAGGATGTGCTCGTTGAGCGCCTCGCCGGTCCCCACCCCGAGCCGGAACCGGCCCTCGGTGAGCACGGCGCTGGTGGCGGCGGCCTGGGCGACGACCGCCGGGTGGATCCGCACCAGGGGACAGGTGACGGCGGTGGTGATGGGCAGCGAGACGGCCTGGGAGAGGGCGCCGATCACGCTCCACACGAACGGGCTCTGACCTTGCTCGTCGAGCCACGGGTGATAGTGGTCGGAGATCCACAGGGCCTGGAACCCGGCCTGTTCGGCCAGCTTGGCCTGCCGTACCAGCTCCTTCGGATCGTGTTCCTCACAGCTCAGGAAATAGCCGAACCTGGTCATCGTCGGCTCCCTTCGACGGGGTGGTCCTTCCCCTACCCCGCCCGTCGGGGTGAAACAGATCAGCCGGTGAATAGCCTCTGGAGGCATGTACCCGAGTTCCGCTCTTGGTGAGTTCCTCCGTTCACGTCGGGCCAGGCTCAGGCCGCAGGACGTGGGGCTGAGCGCCGGAGTGAGGAACCGGCGGGTCGAGGGGCTGCGCAGCGAGGAGGTCGCCCACCTGCACCGGCTGGCCAGGGCCTCCCGGGGCGGGGAGCGGGCCGGGCCGGAACGGCTGCGCCCCGGGGTGCGGCTCATGGTGGACTCCCTCACCGAGATGCCCGCCATCGCGGTGGGCAGGCGGGGCGACACCCTGGCGTGGAACCGCCTGGCGCACGCCCTGCTCGCGCCGCACCGGCCGTTCGAGGGGAGGAGAAGTCATCGACTTGCTGGAGACCGAGTTCTCCCGTGGGCTCTACGTCGGCTGGGAGCAGAAGGCCCGCGACGACATCGCCTATCTGCAGGGGGCGCTGAGCAGGTTCCCCGGCGACGAGGGGTTGATCGCGCTGATCGAGGAGCTGACGGCGGTCAGCCCGGAGTTCCGCGCCCTGTGGGCCGAGCTCCGGTGAGCCACTGCGCCTCCGTCACCCGCGACTACCGTCACCCCGAGGTGGGCGTGCTGACCCTCACCGCCGGGCTGCTGCGCACGCCCGACGACGAGGGCCAGGGGGTGACGATCTTCCAGGCCGAGGCCGGTTCCCCGTCGCGGGAACGGCTGCGCCGCCTGGCCGGTCGGGCCGGACGACGACGGCCGACCGGTGGTCCAGATCCCCGTCCCCAGCGGCCCGAGGGCCGCGGCCGGGGGACGCGGACCGTCCGCTGCTCGACACCCGGGGATCGTGTCCACCCCGAGTACGCGGACCATCCCCACGGCTGTGATACGTTGATGGTAGTTGCAGTTTTGGTACCCATGACGAACTTGTGTGCACCTGACGGTTTGTAGCGTCGGGTGCATTTTTTGTTTACCGGTCTTCTCCGGTGTGGGCTTATCACGGCGACGCGAAATTCGTGTCAGTACGGATTTCGGCTCTACACCTACCAAGAGGAGATCAATATGGCTTCCGGCACCGTGAAGTGGTTCAACGCGGAAAAGGGCTTCGGCTTCATCGAGCAGGACGGCGGCGGCGCCGACGTCTTCGCCCACTACTCCAACATCGTCGGCCAGGGCGGCTACCGCGAGCTGCGCGAGGGCCAGAAGGTGACCTTCGACGTCACGCAGGGCCAGAAGGGCCCGCAGGCCGAGAACATCGTCGCCTCCTGACGACGAACACCGGGATCAGGGCCCGCGCCTTCACGGCGCGGGCCCTTTTTCCTTTTCACCAACGGAATCGCGTCTCCCACCGAGGTCACGGGGTACGGCGGGCACGCAGGGCCCGGACCTTGTGGCGGTTGCCACAGCGCTCCATCGAGCACCAGCGCCGGGCACCGGGCCGGGAGGAGTCGACGAAGACCAGCGGGCAGGTCTCGCTGGCGCACTCACGGAAGCGCTCGGCCAGCGGCCCGGACAGCAGCTCGATCATCTCCCGGGCCATCGTGGACAGCGCCTGGGACGCCAGAACCGGCGCCGCCCACTCGGTGGCCGTGCCGTTCCCGGTGAGTTCGGGGACCAGCGGCGGTGAGGCGGCGGCCCGGTTGACGGCCGCGACCGCCTCGGTGGGCAGCGGGCGGTACGCCGCCCTGGCCCGTGCCGCCTCCCAGATCGCCTGGCGGAGGGTCTTGGCCGCGACCAGGTCGTCGGCTGTCACGGGGGCCGTGACGACCGCGTCCAACGGCGGCTGGGCCAGCCATTCGACCAGGTCGGTCGGCTCATGGAGGGTCTCGAACACCGCGTAGCGGCCTTCGCCCCCGGTGTAGGCGAAATCCAGGCAGACGGCGCCCGCGTCGAAGCGGAAGGAGCCGCCCTTGGGGTCGTGGAGCACCCGTCCGGTTGCGTTCGTGCGCATGTAACCACTATAACTGGTGTCAGTCGAAACCGGTATTACCGGTGTCATGCAGGAGGAAACACATGGGCGTCCGGCACATCAACCCCGAGGGTCTCCACCGCAGCCCGGCCTTCAGCCAGGCCGTCGTGGTCGAGCAGCCGACGAAGACCATCTACATCGGCGGCCAGAACGGCGTCGGCCCCGACGGCAAGGTCGTCGGCCCCACGGTCGGGGAGCAGGCCGCGCAGATCTTCCACAACCTCTCGACCATCCTGGAGAGCGAGGGGGCGACCCTGGCGAACATCGTGCACTGGACCATCGCCGTGGTCGACGGCCACTCCTTCGACGAGGGCGTGGCGGCCTTCCGTCAGGTCTGGAACTTCGCCGCCCCGCCGCCCGCCATCACGCTCCACATCGTCGCCGGTCTCAACCCCGGATGCCTCGTGGAGATCGACGCCGTCGCCGTCGTGTGACCCCGGTCAGAGGTCGAGCCCGGTGAAGTAGGCGGCGGTCTCCGCGTCCGCCGGGTAGTACGACTCGATCGAGACCTCCTCCAGTGTGATGTCCAGCGGGGTGCCGAACGTGGTGACGGTCGAGAACAGCCGCAGCTCCCGGCCGTCGAAACGGAAGATCATCGGAGTCGCGACCTCGGACCCGGCCCGATGGACCACCTCCGCACCCCCGGGGGCCAGCAGTTCCTCGTGGAGCGCGGCCAACCCGGGGTCGGGGGCGACCGCGAGCTGACGGGAGATCCGGACACGCAGCAGCGAGCGCACCTCCGCCAGGTTCACGATAAACGGGGCGAGTCCACGCGGATCAAGCCCCAGCCGCACCATGTTGACCGGCGGGCGGAGCAGCTCGGGGGCGACGCGCGCGAGAAACGGGGCGACGGCGCGGTTGGTCAGCACGATGTCCCACCGGCGGTCGACGACCAGCGCGGGGTACGGCTCGTGCGCGCGCAACACCCTTTCGATCGCCTCCCGGGCCGCGGGCAGCGCGTCCCCGTCGAGCGGCCGTTCCGGGTAACGGGGGGCGAAACCGGCGGCGAGCAGTAGCCGGTTGCGCTCACGCAACGGCACGTCGAGCTGCTCGGCGAGCCGGATGACCATGTCGGCGCTCGGGCGGGACCTCCCGGTCTCCACCAGACTGACGTGCCGGGCCGAGACGTCGGCGGCGATCGACAGATCGAGCTGGCTGAGCCCGCGGCGGTGCCGCCACCGCCGCAACAGTTCCCCGACCGTGCGCATGGCCGCCGACACTAGCCCTCCTGCGGGCCGTACGCCATGAAACGGCATTTCATCGACAACCCCGGCGGGGGTGGGAACACTGGCGACCCATGACCACAGGGAACAAAGGTGTCGTGGAACGGGCGCTGACGGCCCTGGTCGCGACCGGAGACGTCGACGCGCTCGCGCCACTGCTGAGCGACGGCTTCGTCCACCACCGGCCGGACGCGACCTCGAAGAACAAGACGGAGTGGCTCGCCGCAGTCGGCGCCGCGCTCGGCCCGCTCACCGGCATGCGGGTCGAGGTACGGCACCTGCTGGAATCCGGCGACCACGTCGTGATGCACTCGCTGCGCCGGCTTCCCGGAACCGGGCCGGAGATCGCCGTCGTCGACATCTGGCGCCTCGACGACGGGCTGATCGCCGAGGCGTGGGAGATCATCGAACCGGTGTCCCAGGCTGCGGCCAACCTGACCTGGTGGGCGCCGACCGGCCGCTGACCCGGCCTACGCGGGCTGCCGGGCCGTACAGCAGGCGGTATGGGGAGCGCCGGGCCGTACGCGGGGGCCAGGGGAGCGCCGGGTGGACCGGAGAACGGAGTCGCGAGTTCGCACGGCGAGCCGTCGCCGTACGAGTCGGCACCGTCAGCCGGTGTCCGGTCAGGGCTTGCGGCCCACCGCGGCGTACATGTTGGTCGCGGTGTCCGGGAGGGGCTGCTCGCCGGGGGTGGGGTGCCAGCGCGGCATCGGGACGATCCCCGGGTCGAGCAGTTCAAGGCCGGAGAACAACCGTTCGACCTCGGCGCGGCCGCGCAGATACATGGGGATGCCGCGCTCGGTGTACTCGCGGGCGAGCCGTTCGGACTCGGGGGCCAGCTCGCCGGTCGGGATGGTGATGGCGAGGTGGCTGCCCGGGGCGAGCGGTTCGAGGAGCGACTCCACCACCCCCTGGGCGTCCTCGACGAACTGGAGCATCGCGATCAGGGTGAGCGCGACCGGCTGGGAGAAGTCGATCACCTCGTGGAGTGTGGCGTCACCGAGAAGCGCCTCGGGGGTGCGCATGTCGGCCTGGATGTAGGCGATGCGCCCCTCGGGCGTGCCGGTCAGCAGGGCACGCGCGTGCAACAGCACGATGAGGTCGTTGTCGACGTAGACGACACGCGCGTCCGGCGCGGTCTCCTGGACCACCTGGTGCAGGTTCGGCGAGGAGGGGATGCCGGTGCCGATGTCGACGAACTGCCGTACGCCCAGGCCGGTGAGGTGACGGGCCATCCGGTGCATGCAGGCCCGGTTGGCCAGCATCGAGGTGCGCAGCCCGGGCCAGTCGGCCAGCACCTTGGCCGCGGTCTCCCGGTCAGGGGCGAAGTTGTCCTTGCCTCCCATGATGTAGTCGTAGACCCGGGCCGAGTGCGGCCGGTTGGTCTGCAGATCGACCGAGGCGATCCGGTCCTGGGGGGCGTCCGACATCTGTGACCACTGCCTTCCACTCGCTCCTGCCATAGTGTCATGATCGCGCACGCAAGATCGTCTTTCGTCCACGAATCACGGTTCACCCCTTCGTATCCCACCTTTCCCTCCCCCTGGGAAGGGGAATTCGGGTGAAGATCGAATGACGAAGGCCAGAGCCGCGGCGACCAGTGGAAAGACCGCGACGGCCACCAGCGCGCCGCCTGCCCTCCGGCCGCGAGCACGAAAACCACCGCGAGCGCGGCGACGGCGGGGGCCGGGGTGCCGACCTCCGAGCCGGAGAGCCGTCGACAGCGTCCCGAACCGCGGCCCGGCCACGAGGGTGCTCATCGGACGTCCCTGCCGGTTTCGTCGACGAAGTGGACGTCGTAGCGTTCCTGCTCGGACAACAGGCCGTCGAAGGGTTCCAGCCCGTGCTGGACGCGGCCCAGCCGCCGGAAGTATCCGAAGCGTTCGACCCCCGGCGTCAGAACGGACAGCACGTCGGCCTCGGAGCCGGGCGCCGCGCCGAACGCGTGGGGCAGCCACGGCGGCACGACGACCAGCCCGCCCGCGGAGACCGTCACCCGCTCATCCCCCAGGAGGAACTCCATGTCCCCGGCCAGGACGTGGAACAGCTCGGTGGAGCGGGAGTGGAAATGGAGGCGGGCGCCGTCGCGTCCCCTCCCCAGCCTCAGCCGGTTGGCGCCGAGCGCGCCCGCGGTGTGACTCGCGTCGGCGAGCAGCGTGAACGCGCCACCCGCGGGGAGGTCGACGACCTCCGCGGCGTCGGCGGGCATGACGAAGGCGGGTGAACCGGTGACGGTCATGTGGACTCCTGATGAGTTCTCCCGGAAACAGGGACCGGGATCGGAACCCATTGGAGTCCAGGAAGAAGCCGTGAACCAGAAGCGGTTATGACGTGCAGTGATCACCGATCGAGATGAATCAGAGGGCACGGATGGAGCTGCGGCAGCTGGAGTACTTCGTTGCGGTCGCTGAGGAGGGCGGGTTCGGCCGGGCGGCCGAACGGCTCAGCATCGTGCAGTCGGCGGTCAGCCAGCAGATCCGCCGCCTCGAACGCGAACTCGGTGTGCCGCTGTTCGACCGCTCGACCCGGCACGTGCACCTGTCCGGCGCCGGTGAACGCCTGCTGCCCGAGGCGCGCGCCGTACTCGCCGCCGTGCGCCGCACACGTCAGGTGGCCGCCGACATCGGCGCGGGCATCGACGGCGTCCTGCGCCTCGGGATCGTGCAGGGCCCCGGCGACCGGGTCTTCCGCACCCTGAACGAGCTGGCCGCCGTCGCGCCGCGGCTACAGGTCCGGCTGCGCCGGCTCCCCCTGCTCGCCCGTCTGTCCGCGGTCCGCACCGGCGAGCTCGACGCCGCCCTGGTCAGGGCGCTCACCGAGGCGCCCGGCCTCGAACTGCTTCCCGTCTGGACGGATCCGCTGTACGTGGCGCTGCCCGCCGCGCATCGGCTGGCGCGCTCGGCCGAGCCGAGGCTCCAGGACCTGGCGAGACTTCCGCTCCGGCTCGCCGCGCGTGAGGAAAATCCGCCCTTCCACGACCTGGTCACCGGAGCCTGCCGGGACGCCGGGGTGGCACCGCCGCCGGGACCGCCGTTCACCACCCTCCAGGAGACCCTCGCCCACATCGGAGCCGGAGCCCCGTCCTGGACCGTCTTCTACGAGGTGGCGGGGCTGCCGGAGTTCCCCAGGGTCGCCATCCGCCCGCTGGCCGGACCACGGCTGACCACCTCGCTGGCCGTCCCCCCTGGCTCACCGACTCCCGCCCTGCGCCACCTGCTGCACAGCCTGACCCGCGTCGCACACGACGAGAGGCCGGACGACGCCGGTTGAACGGGTCAGAGGTTCTGGACGAACGGCAGCAACCGCCGCAGTTCGGCCGCGTCGGCCCGCCTGCCGTACGGGGCGAACTGGAAGGTCTCCGTCGACAGGTGGCCCGGCCAGTACTCGCCGACGAAGGCCCGGCAGGCGTCCACGTCGTCGGCCGGAGGAACCCGGTCCAGAAGACCGCGCTGGAACGGGCCGAACTCCAGGAACTGGGAGGCGTGCGCGAGGCAGGCGTCCACCTTGGCCTGCGCGACCGGCGTCACGCCCACCACCACGTCGTCCCGGTGCACCGGGTCGGAGGCGTAGTCGGTCATCAGCAGGCAGACCGGCTGCCGCTCAAGCGGGGGCTTGCCGCACTCGACGTTGCGCACGGTGACAAGTTCGACGGCCTGCTCGACCAGCTTCCCGGCGGCCCGGTTGTCCGGGTGGCCGGAGCCGTCGGCGTGCAGGGCGATCACCAGGTCGGGCCGCCAGGCACGGATCTCCCGCATCACCTGAAGGCGCAGCTCAACGGTCGGCTCAAGAAGGCCGTCATGCACGTCGAAGATCTCGTAGTTGACCACGCCGAGGGCGTCGGCCGCACGCCAGCCCTCCTCCGCCCTGCGGCGGGCCAGCGGAGCCCGTTCGAGCTCGTGGTGTCCGGCGTCGCCGTTGGTGAGCGTCAGGAACTTCACCGCGTGCCCGGCCTTGGACAGCAGTGCGGAGATGCCACCGGCGTAGAGCTCGGGTTCGTCGGGGTGGGCGGCGATCACCAGGGTGCGCAACATTTCTCAGCTTTCGTTGACGGGTCCGGTACGGCCTGCCGTACCGGCGTGGAAGACCTGCTCACGAGCCAGGTCGAGGGCGTGACGGACGGCGCCTTCCAGTACGGCGTTGCCGCTGACGCGGCTGACGGCGACGGTGACGGGCGCCAGACCGGTGGGGACCAGGAGGTCGGCGACGCGGGAGCGCAGCGCTTCCCCGGCCGCCGTGCAGACAGGGCCGCCGAGGACGACGTAGCCGGGGTCGAGTACGCCGACGGCCGCGGTCACGCCGAGCGCGACCCGCCTGGCGACGTCGTCGAGGAATTCGGCGGGGGGTTCGGCGCGGAGCAGCTCGGTGACCGCGCGCAGGGTGGGTTCGACCTCAAGCCCGTGCGCTGCGGCCAGTTCGGCGAGCGGGGCCGTACCGAGCAGCGCGCCGAGCGGGCCGCCGTCGGGGCCGTAGAGCCGCCCGCGGCTGACCGGGTCGGGCACGGTCACCGAGCCGACCTCACCGCCGCGCCCGGTGACGCCGCGCCACAGGACGTCGTTGAGCACGACTCCGGCGCCGACTCCGCTTCCCACCCAGAACAGGACGAAGCTACTGCCCTTGTGCTCCTCAAGCTCGCGGATCGCGACCAGGTTGACGTCGTTCTCCAGCCGGAAGCGTTCGGTGCCCAGCTGTTCGCGCAGGTCACCGAGGTCGTCGAGGTGCGACCAGCCGGACAGCTGCACCGCCTGGCTCAGCCGGTGGCCCCCGGCCTCGACGACGCCGGGGACACCCAGCACGATCTGGTCGAGGTCGTCAAGGGTGACCCCGGCGTCGTGGGCCGCGGCCTGCACGGCCTCGGTCAGGAACGCCACCGCGTCGGTGCCCTCGCCGGGGGCCTCGGCCTGGTGGCCGCCCCGGACCTCACCCGTGAGGTCCGAGACCGACACCTCGACGGCGCGTGCCGTCAGGTCCAGGCCCGCGACCCAGGAGGCCGAGCCGTTCAGCTCCCAGAGCTGGGCGGCGGGGCCCGCGTTGCCGGGCTTGGTGCCGGCCTTGCGCGCCAGGCGCCCGTTCTCCAGGCGGCGCAGCACCTCGGCGGCGGAGGCCTTGGAGAGCCCGGTGTGGAACTCCAGCTCGGCGCGGGTGAGGGAGCCGTGCCGCAGCAGCAGCTCCAGGGCCGCCCGTTCGTTGAGGGTTCTGAAGACGGTGGGGTTCCCGGTGGACACTACTTCACTGCTCCTGACGTCAGCCCGGACTGGATGTGCCGCTGGAAGACGATATAGGCCACGACCACCGGCAGAACGGTCATGCTGAGCGCCGCGAACAGGGCCGGCCAGTCCGCCTCATATCCGGCGATGGTGGAGATGTCGGCGATGCCCTGGGTGATGACCCAGTTGCTCTTGTCTCCGGGAAGCAGCACCAGGGGTAGGAGGTACTGGTTCCACTGGCCGAGCACGTTGAAGATGGTCAGGCTGACCATCCCCGGCTTGGCCATCGGCAGCATGACCTGGAAGAAGGTCCGGGTGTAGGAGGCGCCGTCGATCATCGCCGCCTCGGCGACCGCGTCGGGCAGCCCTCGGAAGAAGGAGGTGAGGAAGAAGATCGTGAAGGGCAGCGAGTAGGCGATGTAGACCAGGACCAGCCCGACGTGCGTGTTGAGCAGCCCGAGCCCGTCGACCACGAAGAACAGCGGCACCAGGGCGAGGAAGACCGGGAAGGCCATGCCCGAAACGAACAGGAAGTAGATCAGCCGGTTGCCGGGGAACTTGAACCTCGCCAGCACGTAGGCGGCCATGGAGCTGAGCAACATGGTGCCCGCGACGCCGAAGAAGACGACGATCACCGTGTTGAGCAGGTACCGGCCGACGTTGGCCCGCTCCCAGGCCCGCGCCCAGTTGTCCCAGCGCAGCTCGCCCGGCAGTTGGAGGGCGTCGCCGAAGATCTCGCCGTTGCTCTTGAAGGAGGCCAGCAGCGTCCAGATCAGCGGAGCGATGATGAGCAGGGCCCACACCGCGAGGATGGCCTGCGAAAGACCTCCGAAGAGTTTGCGGCCCATGTCAGTAGACGATCCTCTCGCGCCTGGTGACCCGCATCGTCAGTGCGGCGAAGGTGAGGGTCAGGAAGAACAGCGCCACACCGAGCGCCGAGGCGTAGCCGAACCGCGAGTAGCCGAAGGCGTTCTTGTAGATCTCCGTGGCCAGCACCGTGGTCGCGCCGTCCGGCCCGCCCTGCTCGATGGAGAGCACGTTGACCAGGGCGAAGCCGTCGAAGGCCGCGATCCCGAGATAGATCCAGCCGACCTGGACGGTGTCCCAGAGCAGCGGCAGGGTGATGGAGAAGAACAGCCGGGTACGGCTGGCGCCGTCCAGGGAGGCCGCCTCGAAGACGTCCTTCGGGATGGCGGCCATCCCCGCCGAGAAGAGGACGACGTAGAAACCGACCGCCTGCCAGACCATCACGGCGATGATCGACCAGAGCGCGAGTCTCTGGTCGGTCAGCCACCCGATCGGTTCCATGCCCAGCTTGACGAGGGCGCCGTTGACCACGCCACTGGCGTCGGGGCGGTAGACGGCCTTGAACAGCACGCCGACCACCGCCACCGCGAGCACCTGCGGCAGGAAGAAGACGACCCGGTAGAAACCGGAGCCCTTGACCCCGGTCATCGTGCCGCCGCGTGAGCCACCCGCCACGTTCAGCAGGTAGGCGAACAGCAGCGCGAGGAGAACCGTGACCAGCGGCATGGCGACGAGCAGGACCGCGTGGTTGCGGATCGCCTGCCAGAAGGTCTCGTTGCCGAACATCCGCCGGAAGTTGTCCAGCCCGACGAAGTTGAGCTTGGCCGAGACTCCCCGCCAGTCGGTCAGCGCGATCTGGAACGCCTGCACGTACGGGCTGATGACGAAGATGCCGTAGAGAACGACGGGAAGGAGCAGGAATCCCGCGACGAAGCCGTGCCGCCTCATCGGTCAGACGGTCCGGTTCTGCTTGGCGATGGAGGAGTCGGCCTTGAGCTCGTCCGCCTTCTTCTGCATGTTCTCGCAGAACTGGTCGGCGGTGATGCGACCGGCCATGACCGAGTTGGTCTGGGTCTGGCCGTGGTCGAACAGCTCCTTGTACCAGGTCTCGAAGCGGGCGTCGGTGATGGTGTTCTTCCCGGCGGCCTCCTGGGCCTTGGCGGCGCTGTTGACCGCCGAGGTGAGCTGCAGACCGTCCACCAGGCCGTTGACGATGGTGAGGTTCTTGGTCATCTCGGTGTAGCCGCGCGCGCCCTCCCTGGAGAGCATCATGCGCAGGTAGTCCAGGCCGCCCTGCGGGTTCTTGCCCTTGGCCGCGACGAAGAAGGCCTCGGAGACCCCGATCATGATCGCCTCGTACGGCAGGGCGTCCGCGGCGGTGATGCTCGGCACCGGGGCGATGGCGTACTCGAAGGTGTCCGGCTTGTCCTTGGCCATCTCGTTCTCCAGCCAGGAGCCGCACGGGTAGAACAGGACCTTGTCCTGCAGGTGCTTGATCTGGGTCTGGGTGTGGTCGAGACCGAAGTAGGCCTTGTCGCCGTAGTCCTTCTGGATCTGCGCCCAGGCGGCGACGGCCTGCCGGACCGGCTCGGCGGTCCAGGCGCCGTCGGCCAGGTTGTCGATGTCGATGATGACCTTGTTGCCGCCGACCTTGGCGGCGCTGTAGACGAGGTTCCACAGCTGGTAGAACGGGCCGACCTGGCCGGGGTAGGCGAACAGGGTGATCCCGGCCTTCTTCGCCTCCTCGCCGAGGGTGTTGAACTCCGCCCAGGTCTTGGGAACGGTCCAGCCCTTGGACTCGAAGAGCTTGGCGTTGTACCACAGGGCGCGGTGGGCCACGGTGTACTGCAGGACCCTCGGCACGCCGTCGATCAGCGAGTTCTCGTAGGCGCCGCCGACGAGGGTGTCCTTGACCTTCTTGTCGGGGAAGGCCAGGGAGGGGGCCTCGAAGAGCGGGGTGAGGTCGGCCAGGTGTCCCTCCTGGACCAGCGACTGCAGGTCGAGCGCCTCGGGGCCCGAGTTGTTGACCACGTCGGGCACGTCACCGGCGATGAAGCGGGGGCGCAGCTGGGTGCCGACCTTCTGCGTGGCGACGTGCTTGAGCTCGGCCTTCGGGTACGCCTTGCGGTAGGCGGCCTCGTGCAGGTCCACGGCGTACTTGTCGCCGTTGCCGCCGCTGAAGATGACGACTTCCAGCCGCCGGGTGGCGTCCACGCCGAGCGGGTTGTTCGTTGAGGTCGCGGCGGCGGAGGCGGTGGGGCTGGGGGCGGCTTCGCGACCGGCGGTCGCGCAGGCGGCGAGAGGGGTGGCGAGCGCGGCGAGACCGAGCCCGCGCAGGACTTCGCGGCGGCTGAGGGACATGCTTCCTCCTGGCGCTAACCGTCCGGATACCTTCCAGACGGTTAGCGGCCGACTATAGGTCGCCTCTCCTCAACCCGTCAAGAGTTCAGAACCGCCCGAGCAGCCGGGCTTTCGCGTCCTCACCTGCGCCGATGTGATCCAGGGCGCTCAACGCCGCGCCCACGACGGGCGGCAGTTCGGCGACGACCCGCTCCGCCAGCGGCATGCGGGCCGCGAACCGTTCGTCGAGCAGCGTGGTGAGCAGCGGATCGCGGGCCCGCAGCACGCCCCCGCCCAGGACCACCTCGGTCGGCGTACCGAGCAGGTCGAGCCGGGTGAGGCAGACCTGGGCCATCGTGGCGATCTCGTCGGCCAGCCGCGAGACCAGCCCACGGGCGATCTCGTCGCCGTCCGCGGCCACCCTGAACAGCCCCGGCGTCAGCTCAAGCAGCCGTTCCCGTCCCAGGACGCCGAGGTGCAGGTCGATCACCACCCGCTCGACCGTGTCCGCGCCGAAGTGCGACCTGACCAGCTCGGCGAGCCCGGTCGGGGCTCCCCTGCCGTCCTCGGCGCGGGCCGCGTGCCAGAGCGTCTCCGACGACAGGCCGAGACCGCCGCCCCAGTCGCCGCTGATCGCCCCCAGGGACAGGAACCGGGCGACCCGCCCCGACGGCGCGACGCCGACCGCGTTGATCCCCGCGCCGCAGACCACCGCGACCCCCCACGGGCCGGACGCCCCCGACCGCAGGAGGGCGAAGGTGTCGTTGCGCACCACGACGTCCCTGGCCAGCGCGCGCCCCGAGATCTCGGCCTCGATCGCCCGCTCCTCCTCGGGCAGGTCAACCCCGGCCAGGAAGGTGACCAGGTGGTCGGCCCGGCCGGTGAACCCGATCTCCTGCCGTACCACCCTCTCGATGACGTCGGTCGCGGGCCCGACCCCCTCGCTCTGCGGCGCGAAGGGGCCACCCCGGCCACGGGCGAGGATCTCGCCGAGCTCGTTCAGCAGCACCACGTCGGTCTTGCTGTTGCCGCCGTCGACGGCCAGCACGTTCACCACGACAGGTACCCGCTGTTCTTCTCCAGCAGCAGCTCGGTCAGTTCGGCGGCGATCGCCTCCTGCCCGACCAGCGGGTGCGCGAGAAGCGCGTTGCGCACCCGGTCCGCCCCGCCGTACAGCGCCGCCTGCAGGGCCAGCTCCTCGTAGGCGGACACGCCCGCGATCAGGCCCGCGTAGAGCGGCTCGACCGGCTCGACCGGCTCGACCGGCAACGGTACGGCTCCCGCCGCGGTGACCTTCGCGGGCACCTCGACGACCGCGTCGTCGGACAGGAAGGGCAGCGTGCCGTTGTTGCGGGTGTTGACCACCTGCACGTCACCGCGGTCGCCGAGCAGCGAGGCGATGAGCGCCACGGCCGCCTCGGAGTAGAAGGCCCCGCCGCGCTTGGCCAGCTGCTCGGGCTTGGTGTCGACGGAGGGGTCGGCGTAGAGCCTGAGCAGCTGCTCCTCAAGCGCCGCGACCTCCGAGGCCCGGGAGGGCCGGGTCCGCTGCTCCTCGACCACCAGGTCGTGGGCGTAGAAGTAACGCAGGTAGTAGGAGGGCACGACCTGGAGACGCTCGATGAGCTCCAGCGGCAGGCGCAGGTCGTCGGCGATGGCCTGCCCGTGCTCGGCGATCAACCTGGGCAGCACGTTCTCGCCGTCCACGTACACCGCGCGCTCCCAGGTCAGGTGGTTGAGCCCGACATGGCCGAGCCGGACCCGCTCGGGGGCCAGGCCGAGGTGGTCGGCGAAGCGGCGCTGGAAGCCGATCGCCACGTTGCACAGCCCGATCGCACGGTGCCCGTCGTCCAGCAGCGCCCTGGTCACGATGCCGACGGGGTTGGTGAAGTCGACGATCCAGGCCTCCGGGGCGTGCTCCCTGACCGTGGCCGCCAAGCCGCGCACGACCGGCACCGTGCGCAGGGCCTTGGCCAGGCCTCCGGCGCCGGTGGTCTCCTGTCCGACACAGCCGCACGCCAGCGGGAACGTCTCGTCGACGTCGCGTGCCGCCTGGCCGCCCACCCTGAGCTGGAAGAGTACGGCCTGCGCGCCCTCGACACCCCGCTGGAGGTCGGAGGTGGCGACGACCTCGGCGGGGTGCCCGGCCCGGGCCAGCATGCGGCGGGAGACCCCCGCGACCAGCTCAAGACGGGAGGCGTCGGGATCGACGAGCGCGATCTCGGTCAACGGGAGCTCGTCACGCAGGCGGGCGAACCCGTCGATCAGCTCCGGCGTGTAGGTCGAACCGCCTCCGACAACGGCGAGTTTCACTGGCGTCCTTCCGATCTTCTGGTCCGCAGGTTAGGAAACTTTCCTAACTTTTGGACAAATCTAGAAAGAAGGGGAGCATCCAGTCAATACATGACATTGGCTTGCGGCGCGCCGGGAGCGTCGGCGGTGATCCACATCCTGGGACGTCGCGCCGGGGCCGGTGGTCCGCGTCCTGGGGTGCTGCGCCGGGAGGCCGGTGGTCCACGTCCTGGAGCCGTCGCGCTGGGAGGCCGGTGGTCCACGTCCTGGAGCCGTCGCGCTGGGAGGCCGGTGGTCCACGTCCCGGGCCGTCGCGTCATGGGAGAAAGCCGGTCCGTCCTTTTCCCTTCGCGGGACGAGGGCGTGATCGACGACCGGGAGAATTCCGCCGAGGGCGTCTTCGCCGAGCCCTCTCCGAGCTTTTTCCGGGATCTTCTCCGGGCTTTCCCCAGGGGTTTCCCCGCGTTTCCCGCACTCGGTGCGCGTTCGCCGACGATCCTCGGGCACCTGCTCTGAGTAGCGGAAACGCAGCGGAAACAATGTCCTTTAGCGGGATCGGTTCTGGCCGACGCCGAATCGGCGCGCGACACGTGACATCAGCCGGGACATCCTCGAAGGAAACGCGTCGGGCTCGGGAACGGCGATGGGGCGGACGCGGCCGTTGTGAATGGCGCCGATTCTCCAGCCGGTTTCCGTCCGCACCACGACGACGGTCTGCCGCGACAGCCGCCGCCTGGGGAGGGTGGACCGCCACGGCATCAGGACGGAGGCCGTACCGTGCACGACCGCCACGTCCGGGGTGAGGTATCGGATCGACTCCAGGTCGCCGACCAGCGCGGAGTCGGCCAGGACGCCGCGGAAGAGCTTGTCATGGTTGTGCTGGTGGGCCCGGCGGCCACGGGCGACGGTCCCGTCGTAGGAGACGTAGTCGGAGTCGTCGGTGAACAGCGCGCCGAACGCCTGGGCGTCACCCGCCGTCCAGGCCGCGAGGAAGTCGGCGAAGAGCCTCTCGATCTCGGCGGTGTCGTCGGTTCGCGGGCTGGAAGCGGTGCCGGTGAGGATGGTCGAGCGCATGGGGATCCCTCCGTACGTGATATCGTCGTTTCGACGAACGAAATGTACGATATCAGAAAGCTTCGAATGTCGAAACAAGCTGTCATCGGAGAGATCGCGACGGAGCTGCGGCGGCTGCAGCAGAGCTTCGACGCCTTCGACGAGGCGGCCGCCGCCCGGCTGCGCCTCAACCGCACCGACCTGCGCTGCCTCGACGTGGTGCTCGCCGAGGGCCCGGTGCCCGCGGGCGTGCTCAGTCTCGCGCTGAAGCTCAGTCCGGCGGCCACCACCACGGTCATCGACCGGCTGGAGCGCGCCGGAATGGTGGTCCGCTCCACGGATCCGGAGAACCGTCGCCGGGTCCTGGTCTCCGCGACCGACGCCGCCCGCTCGGCCGAGGCTGAGATCTTCGTCCCGGTCGGCCGGGCGGGTGCCCAGGCGCTGGGGGAGTACGGGCCGGACCAGCTGGCCGTCATCCTCGATTTCCTGCGTACCGCCCGAAGAGTCCAGGAGGATCAGGCCGCCCGGGTCAGGGCCCTCTCCTGAGCCGGGCCTCACCTTCCGGTGAGTCATGCCTGCCCGTGGGGGATCAGTCCTCTGCTCCGACGGGCCCGTTGTGACCGGCCCGTCGTTGTTGGAACGATGTCACCCTCCGAAGTTGATCGACTACAGAGAGGGAGTGGCATGGGAAGGACCTACCGGACCCGTGGCGGGCGTGGCCTCGCAAGGATGGCGGTGGCCGCGATGCTGCTGCTCGGCTCCTGGGCGATGAGCAGCCTGGGCGCAACCGCCAACGCCGCCGCGGACGGCACCCAGCCCCTGGCCGCCGCCGCGAACGTCTACCGGATCGTCAACACGGCCTCCCACAGCTCGCTGCGGGCATACAACGAGGGCAACGCGGTCTTCGTCTCCAGCACCCGGGAGAATCCGGGACCGTTCGAGCTGTGGGAGATCACCCCGGTCCAGGGCGGGTTCACGATCAAGAACGTCGGCCTGAGCCTCACCCGCGGTGCCGCCGTCTACGCCTCGGTGTCACGGTCGGAGGAGGGGGAGCCGGTCATCACCGACCGTCAGCCGACCACCTGGTCCGTGGAGTCGGCGGGCGGCGGCACCTTCGTCGTCAAGGCGCCCAACGAGGACCTGCTGTGGAACGTCGAGCCCCCGGTGGTTCCACGCGGCGATGTGGCGCTGCGCGGCGCGAACGGGTCCGACACCCAGCGCTGGCAGTTCGTGCCCGTGAACGAGTAAGACCCGTAGGACTCCCCTCCTGAGGAGGGTGAAACGGCCCGCTTCCTGATTTTCCGCAGCGCATCACACGCGTGAGCGAGGAGGCGGGCCGTTTTTGTTTGGCCGGCTCCGGTGAACCCCGTCTGATCGACCTCGCTCCTCTCCGCCACGCCGACGGCTTGGGGGGTATATTTTGGGCAACTGTCCAAGTCGATTGTCCAAGGCATATGTCCAGAGGAGCGGGAGACGGTGGAGAAATCGGTGGAACGAGGTCGGGCGACCAGGCAGCGGTTGTTCGACGCCGCGGTGGCGTTGATCGGCGAGGTCGGTTGGGGCGGCGTCACCACACGGATGGTCGCCGAACGCGCGGGGGTGGCTCCGGGTGTGGTGCACTACCACTTCGCGTCGGTGACGGACCTGCTGGTCGAGGCCTCGACCGCGTTCGCCGGCGCGTTGTTCGGTGAGGTCGCGCACCGGCTGGCCGAACAGCCGGACATCGAGAGCGGCCTCGACTGGCTGCTGGGCGAACTGTCCGGCTACACCGGCACGGACCCCGCCTCCCTGTTGATCGTGGAGACGCACCTGGCCTCCGGCAGGCTCCCCGAGCTCCGCGCCCGGCTCCGCGACATGATCGACGACTTCCGTGCGTGCGTGGTCTCGTGGCTGCGCGCCCGCGGCCACACCGGTGACGCCGAGGCCGCCGCCGTCCTGCTCGCGGCGACCCTGGACGGCCTGGTGCTGCACCACAGCCTCGATCCCGCCATGGACGTCGCCGCGCTCGCCGGTCCCCTGCGGGCCATGCTGCGGGCGGACGGGCACGCGGGGAGTGAGGGGTGATGAGGGCGCTCATCTGCGGCGCGGGAATCGCCGGGCTCACCCTGGCCTGGCACCTGGAGCGCATGGGGTGGCAGGTCGAGGTGGTCGAACGCGCCCCCACCCTCCGGGACGGCGGATACATGATCGACTTCTACGGGCCGGGATACGAGGTGGCCGAGCGGATGGGCCTGGCCCCCCGCCTGCTTGAGGCCCGCTACCCGGTCAACGAACTCGGCTACGTCGACCGTGTCGGGCGGCGGACCAGCCGCCTGGTCATGCCCGAGTCCTTCAACCGGGTGGTGAGCCTGCTGCGCACCGACCTGGTCCGTGCCGTCCACGACGGCGTGCGCGCCCCGGTGACGTACGGCACCAGCGTCGCGGGCATCGAGCAGGACGGCGAAGGCGTCACCGTGGAGCTGACCGACGGCACGCGGCGCGAGGTCGACCTCCTCGTGGGCGCGGACGGAGCACATTCCCAGGTCAGGAAGCTGGCCTTCGGCGCCGAGAGCGGATTCGTGCGTTACCTCGGTCACCGGGTCGCCGCCTATGTCATCGACGACGAGGCGCTCAGCAGGAAGATCGGCACGCGCTACCAGATGCTGACCGTGCCGGGGCGGATGGCCGGTGCCTACGCGCTGCGCGGAGACCGGCTCGCGCTGCTGTTCCTGTGCCGCGAGCCCGACCCCACCCTGCCCGAAGACCCGGCCGCCTGGCTGCGGCACACCTACGGCGACCTCGGCTGGATCCTGCCGGAGGCGCTCTCCCGCTGCCCGGACCCCGCCGAGATCTACTGCGACCAGGTGACCCAGATCGACATGGAGCACTGGAGCACCGGACGGGTCGCCCTGCTCGGGGACGCCTGCCAGGCGGTGTCCCTCTTCGCCGGGCACGGCGCGTCCATGGCGATGGCCGGGGCGTGGGTGCTCGCCGACGAACTGGCGACGGCCGGAGCGGCCCGTGTCCCGGACGCGCTGGCCGCCTACCAGAGGCGGGTACGGCCGGCCATCGAGGAGGTGCAGGCGTTCGGTCGCCGGTTCATCCAGTGGATGGCGCCCTCCAGCGGGCTGCGCATCGCCGCACGTGACTGGATGCTCCGTCTGGCCTCCCTGCCGGGCGCTGACCGGCTGTTTCTCAACTCGCTCACCGCCGGTGGACACGGGCTCATCGTCACCCGCTCCGGAGGCGGTCTGCGGGGGTGATGGCCGGCCCGATGGCCGGTCACGTTCGGCGTCGGCGCTCGCTGGAGAGGACGGCCGGGTGAACGCGGACGAGGGGCAGATCGCCGCGTCAATGGTGATCTAGATGGCTTTATCCACTTGATGGTTGTCGTTGGTCTTTTCTCGCGTCGGCCATGGATACATGCCCATGTGTCGCGTCCTTCGGCCGGACAGGCGAGAGCTCTGACGGCGTCATCCGACAGCGGTGGAAACGGCTGGGTTCATGTCATCGGCGATGCCCCAGGCCTCTGGGCCTGCTTCACGCTCGCCCAGTGCGAACGTGTCCGGCGGGCTGCCGGTGATCCTGAAAGGCGTCGCGCAGGTCATCTTCCAGGCCAATCCGTGGACCGGACTGGCGTTCCTGATCGCGCTGTTCGTGGGCGGCTGGCGGTTCGGCCTGTTCGGACTGCTGGGCACGGTCGTCGCCACACTCACCGCGTACCTGCTGGGCGTCTCGTGGGCCGACCGGGTCGCGCTCGGGCTGGAGGGCTTCAGCGGCACGCTGACCGGGATCGGACTGGTCCTCTACCTTGACGCCAGATGGATCACCGTCCTACTGGTGGTCTTCGGCGCGGTCGCCGGGAGCGTCCTCACCTCAGCCTTGAACGTCCTGCTGAAGCCGTACAGCCTGCCCGCGTCCACCGCGCCGTTCTGTGTGATCACCACGGTGATGGTGGTCGGGGGGCCCGCGTTCGGCAGAGTCTGGAACCGGCACGCGGGCGCGGCTCCCCCGTCCGTGAAGGCACCTGGCATCGAGATGGACTGGACCCACCTGTGGCAGGGCACGCTCAGCGGTGTCGGTCAGGTGATGTTCCAGGGCCAGTGGTACGTCGGCCTGATCTTCCTCGTGGGCCTGGTGATCGCCGGATGGCGGCTGGGCCTGGTGGCCCTCATGTCCAGCCTGGCCGGTCTGCTCACCGGCTGGCTCCTGGGTGCTCAGGCCGCAGACCTGGGAGCCGGGCTCTACGGCTACAACTCGGTGCTGACGGGCATCGCCCTGTTCGGCACATTCGTCGTGGCCACGCCGGTCAGCGCCGTGTACGCGCTGATCGGCGTCGTCGCCGCGGCGGGTTTCACGGCGGGGGTCGGCAACCTGCTCACGGTGACCGGAGGACACACCCTGACCTGGCCGTTCGTGCTGGTGACGTGGGCGTTCCTGGCAGCGGTGCCGATGTTCTCCAGGCTTGAGTACGCGTGACGCGTGATCCGTTCAGAAAGGAACTCTCATGAACCTCACCCCCAGGGAGACGAGCAAGCTGCTGCTCTTCACCGCCGGCCAACTGGCGCGGCAGCGCAAGGACCGCGGTCTGAAACTCAACTATCCGGAGACGGTCGCGCTGATCAGTTGTGCGGTCGTCGAGGCCGCGCGGGACGGCAAGTCCGTCGCCGAGTGCATGGAGCTGGGCAAGAAGATCGTCGGCCCGGACGACGTCCTGCCGGGCGTACGCGGGATGCTGACGTTGTTGCAGGTCGAGGCGGTGTTCGACGACGGGACCAAGCTGGTCTCCTGCCACGATCCGGTCGGCGGGAAATGACGTCGCCCCGCTACGGAACCCTGCTCGCGGGCGGCGCCGAGAGCCTGGGCGGTTCCTGCCTGCCGTCGCTGCTGGGTCCGGACGCCCCGGCGGTGTGCGGGGCGGGCCGCGCGCTGTTGTCGGCGATCCCGCCGGATCCGACCGTGGTGGTGCCGATGACGCTGGGCCGGGAGCCGGAACTGCCGGATGTGACCGCCCAGGCGCTGCGGTGGGCGGCCCGTGGCCGTACGACAGGCGACCTGCTCCTCGCACGGCCGTTGGCCGACTCCGGCCACATGGTCGGCTGGCTGCGGGGAGCGATCGTGCACGCGAGGTTCGACACGCCGGCCACCACGGCCGTCCTGCTGGTGGCGCCCGCGATCGGGCCCGAGCCTGACGCCGAACTGTTCAGGGTCGCCCGGCTCGTCCGGCAGTACACGCCGGTCCGCTGGGTCGAGGTCGCGCTGACCGGAGGAGACCCGGACGTGGACGAGGGCGTCGAACGCTGCCGTGCGCTCGGCGCCGAGGAGGTCGTTCTGCTGCCCGCCTCGTTCGCCCCGGCGCCCGCGCACGCGGAGGCGCGCACGCTGGGAACCGTGCTCGGGCGGGCCTCGCTCACCACGCTCATCGACCGGCGCGCCGCCGAGGCCGTGTGTCGCTGGAGCAGCCACCGCGACGACGGCCTGGCGCGGCGGACACCGCACACCCACACCCACGAGCCCCGCCGGTCGGCGGAACGTCTGAAGGAGAGACACACCCATGTCGGATGATCCGTACATCTACGGCGAGGGCGACCTCAAGCTGAACGTCGGTCAGCCACGCGTGACACTCACCGTGCACAACACCGGCGACCGCGCCGTCCAGATCGGCTCGCACTTCCACTTCTTCGAGGTGAACCGGGCCATGAACTTCGACCGGAAACAGGCCTTCGGCATGCGCCTGGACATTCCCGCGGGCACCGCCGTCCGCTTCGAGGCCGGCGACACCAAGCAGGTCACCCTCGTGGAGTACGGCGGAGGCAAACGCCTCGTGGGATTCGGTGGCCTGCTCAACGGCAGCATCCGAAGCCTTCAGGCCCGCCGCGACGCGTTCAAGCGCATGCACGAACGCGATTACCTCGACGAGCCGGAACCACAGGCGGCCAACCAGCCCAACCAGCCCAAGCAGGTCAAGCAGTCCAAACAAACCAGACAGGCCAAGAAACCGGGCACCGGCACGAAGCAGAAGGGCTGACCCGGATGACCAGCATCAGCCGCCAGCGGTACGCCCAGATGTACGGCCCGACGGTCGGTGACAGGATCCGGCTCGGCGACACCAACCTCGTCGTCGAGGTCGAGAAGGACCACACCGAGGGCCACTACGGCGACGAGACCCAGTACGGCGGCGGCAAGACCGCCAGGGACGGCATGGCCGCCGACCCGGCCTCGGACGGAACCGTCGCCCTCGACCTGGTCATCACCAACGCCGTGGTCATCGACCCGATCCTCGGCGTCGTCAAGGGCGACATCGGCGTCAAGGACGGCAAGATCGTCGGAGTGGGCAAGGCCGGCAACCCGCACACCCAGAACGGCGTCGACCGGCGCCTGATCGTCAGCGCCGCCACCGAGGTGATCTCGGGGGAGAACCTCATCGCCACCCCCGGCGCCATCGACACCCACGTCCACCTCATCTCTCCCGCGCAGGTCGAGAACGCCCTCAGCAACGGGATCACCACCCTCGTCGCCGGTGGCACCGGACCCGCGGACGGCAGCCGCGGCTGCACCACCACTCCCGGAGCCTGGAACATCGGCCGCATGCTGCAGGCCTTCGAGGACCTCCCGATCAACATCGGCGTGCTCGGCAAGGGCAACAGCAGCCTGCCCGGCGCGCTGGAGCGGCAGATCCGGGCGGGTGCCTGTGGGCTGAAGGTGCACGAGGACTGGGGCGCCACCCCGGCGGTGATCGACTGTTCGCTGTCGGTCGCCGACGAGCTCGACATCCAGATCACCCTGCACACCGACACCCTCAATGAGGCCGGTTTCGTCGAGGACACCATCAGCGCCATCAACGGGCGCGCGATCCACACCTACCACTCCGAGGGCGCCGGTGGCGGCCACGCCCCCGACATCCTGCGGGTGACCGGCGAGCCGAACGTGCTGCCCGCCTCGACGAACCCGACGCTGCCGTACACGGTCAACTCGGTCGATGAACTGCTCGACATGACCATGGTCTGCCACCACCTCAGCTACGACGTGCCCGAGGACGTGGCCTTCGCCGAGAGCCGGGTGCGCGCGGAGACCATCTCCGCCGAGACCGTTCTGCACGACCTGGGCATCATCAGCATCGTCGGCTCCGACTCCCAGGCGATGGGCCGCATCGGCGAGTCGTTCACCCGCGCCTTCCAGATCGCCCACCACTGCAAGGACAAGCGGGGCCCGCTGCCGGAGGACTCGGCCCGCAGTGACAACTTCCGGGTGCTGCGTTTCATCGCCAAGCTGACGATCAATCCGGCACGGGTGTCGGGAGTGGACCACACGATCGGCTCACTGGAGGACGGGAAGCTCGCGGACATCGTGCTGTGGCCGGTCGCGTCCTTCGCCGCCAAGCCGAAGATGGTCATCAAGGGCGGCCTGATCGGCTGGGCCCAGATGGGTGACGCGAACGCCTCACTGCCGACCCCGCAGCCCGTCTGCTACCGCCCGATGTTCGCCGCGCACGGCAGGGCACTGGCCGAGACGTGCGTCACCTTCATGTCGGGCGCGGGCATCGAGGCCGGTGTGCCCGAACGACTGGGGCTGCGGCGCATGATCCGCCCGGTCAGGAACTGCCGCACCATCGACAAGCGGCAGATGGTGCGCAACTCGACACTGGGCAACATCCAGGTCGATCCGGAGACCTACAAGGTGTCCTTCAACGGCGAACACGTGCACATCGAACCCGCGAGGAAGCTCCCGCTCAACCGGCTGTTCTTCCTGTGACGAGCGTCGACCAGGCCCGGGGAGAGGAGACGGGCCTCGCCTCGCTCCTGGCCCAGCTCCAGCTGACCGACTCGGGCTTCCCCAGCGGGATGTACACGCTCTCGCACGGGCTGGAGGGGTACGCGCAGCTCGGCCTGGTCGAGCCGGACGGGCTGTACGGCCTCCTCACCGACCTGCTGCGCCACATGGCGGGCCCGGCGGACGCGTCCGCGCTCGTCCTGGCCCACCGCGCGGTCCGCGCCGGTGACTGGGAACGGCTCGGGGAGGTCGACCGGAGACTGCACGCGATCAAACTCGTGCGGGAACAGCGCACCGCGTCGGTGCGCACAGGACGCCAGGTCCTCGACACGGCGGCGTTCGCCTTCCCGGTCCCCGAGGTCGCCCGGCTCGCCGAGCTGGTCGCCCGCAAGGCCACGCCCGGCAATCACGCGGTCGTCATCGGTACCGTCCACGCCGGTCTCGGTGTCTCCGAGGCGCAGGCCGTCGCGGGCGACCTCTACGCCTTCGCGGCGAGTTTCACGACCGCGGCGGTCCGCCTGGGCCGTACCGACTTCCGGCGCGCGCAGGCGCTGCTGCGTGATGTCCGGCCTGTCCTTGAGGCCGTCGCGCTCGCGACGCTCGCCGTCGACGATCCACTGGACCTGCACAGCTCGGTCCCCGTCGCCGACGCCGTCGCGGCCGCACACGAGCGGGCTCCGGCCCGGCTGTTCATCACCTGACCGATCACCGGAGGAAACGGCACGATGAAAATGGAAAAAGTCTTCAAGGTCGGGATCGGCGGTCCCGTGGGTTCAGGCAAGACCGCGCTGATCGAGGCTCTCGTCCCCATCCTGCGGGACAGGGGCCGCAGCATCGGGGTCATCACCAACGACATCTACACGCAGGAGGACGCCGAGCACGTCCGCCGTACCCTCGCCGGAATCCTCGAACCCGAACGCGTCGTCGGCGTCGAGACCGGCGCCTGCCCGCACACCGCCGTCCGTGACGACCCGACGATGAACCTCGCCGCCGGAGCCGACCTGCTGGAACGCTTCCCCGACATCGACCTGCTGCTCTTCGAGAGCGGTGGTGACAACCTCACACTCACCTTCAGCCCGGTGCTGGCGGATCTGTACATCTTCGTGCTCGACACCGCAGAAGGCGAGAAGATGCCGCGCAAGCGCGGTCCCGGCACCACGAACTCCGACCTGCTGGTCATCAACAAGATAGACATAGCCCAGTACGTGCGCACCGACCTGGGGGTCATGGAACGCGACGCGCGGCTCGTGCGCGGCGACGGGCCGGTCATCCTCACCGACTGCCTCACCGGTGTCGGCGTCGGCGAGGTCGCCGACCTCATCCAGAACCGGGCCAGGACCGCATGTACCGCTCCGGCCTGATCACGCCCAACGGAGGGGGCTCCACCTTCGACCGGCTCGCACCCGAGCGCTACGAACCGCACTGGATTCCCGAACCGGTCCGGCGGCACTCCACCCAGCCCGACACCCTGCCGGTCGGTTGCCCCGGCAAGGTCGGTGTGCTGGAGCTGGAGTTCCAGCGGACAGACGAGCGGACCGAGCTCACCGGGCACTTCCAGAAGGCGCCGCTGCACATCACCCGTCCGCACTACTACGACCCGATGCTGCCCGGCATGCCGTACGTCATGCTCATGATGTCCGGCGGCGGGGTGCTCCAGGGGGACCGCTACCGCCTCGACGTCTCCTGCGGCGCCGGCGCGTCCGTGCACCTGACCACACAGGGCTTCACCCGGCTCCACCGGATGGAGCGGAACCACGCCACGCAACTCGTCGAACTGGACGTCGGGCCCGGCGGTTACCTGGAGTACCTGCCCGATCCCACGATCGCCTTCGGCGGCAGCCGCTACTACCAGCGGACCGTCGTCACCGCCGCACCCGACGCCACCGTCGTGTTCGGCGAGACGATGATGGCCGGGCGGCTGGCCCGCGGGGAACGGCACGCCTACACGGCGTACTGCACCGACACGGAGATGCGGGAGCCCAACGGTGAGCTGGTGTTCGCCGACCCGCTGCGGCTCGTCCCCGGCGACGGGCCGGTGGACGGGCCCGCGGTCATGGCCGGTTTCGGCGTCATGTCCACCCTGTACGTCGTCACCGGCAGCCGTCCTCCCCAGGAGGTCGCCGACACGATGCACGAGGCTCTGACCGGCACCGGGCTGCGTGCCGGGACGGGCGTGCTGCCCGGTGGCCGGGGCGCCTGGGCGCGTTTCTTCGGCGACCGTTCCCCCGAGGTCCTGGCCGCCTGCCACGGGGTCTGGGACACCGTCCGCCGCGCCCTGATCGGTGTGCCCGCCCCGGCGTCGCGCAAGCCGTGACCCTGGGGCGGCGGACGGGTCAGTCGATACGGAGCTCGCTGTCCAGTCCCTCGGTCTGCTCGTTCTCGGTCGCGCGGAGTCCGAACAGGCGGTCCACGGCCTTGCCGATGAGATACATGAGCACGAAGCTGTAGGCGCCGACGGCGAGAATCGCGACGAGCTGCTTGCCGAGCAGTGAGATCGACCCGCCGTAGAACACCCCGGCGGTCGTGCTGCCGTACCTGCCGGTGGCGAAGAGGCCCAGCAGCACGACGCCGACGATGCCGCCCGCTCCGTGGATGCCCACGACGTCCAGCGTGTCGTCGTAGCCGACGGTGGTCTTGATCTCCACGGCGTAGGCGCAGACCACGGCGGCCACGATGCCGATGATCGTCGCGCCGAGAAGGTTGACGTATCCGCACGCCGGGGTGATGGCCACCAGCCCGGCGAGCGCGCCGGTCGTGCCGCCGAGCCGGGAGAAGCGGCCGAACCGGTGGCGTTCGAGCATCATCCAGGTGATCATCGCGACGCAACCGCACATCATCGTGTTGGTCACCGCGTTGACCGCCAGCGCGCCGTCGGTCATGGCCGACCCGCCGTTGAAGCCGAACCAGCCGAACCACAGCAGCCCCATGCCGGTCATCACCATCGGGACGTTCCTCGGCTGCGGCGGCCCCTCCCGGCGGAACCGTACGGACGGGCCGAGCACCAGCGCCAGGGCCAGGCCGGAGATCCCGGAGTTGAGCTCGACGACCAGGCCCCCGGCGAAGTCGAGCACTCCCCAGCGGTGGAGCCATCCGCCTTCGGAGAACACCCAGTGTGCGATCGGCAGGTAGACCAGCGTGACCCAGACAACCCCGAGGATCATCCAGGGTCCGAGCCGGACCCGGTTGGCGACCGAACCGCTGATCAGCGCGAGGGTGATGATGGCGAAACTGAGCTGGAAGAGTGAGAAGACGTACAACGGCACCTTGCCGTACAGCGTGGACGGGGTGGTGCCGAACGACCAGTCGCTCCAGCCGAGCAGCCCGGCCCCGCCCACGTCTCTGCCGAAGGCCAGCCCGTAGCCGTACAGGAACCAGATCACCGTCACCACGGCGATGGCGACGAAGCTCATGTACAGGACGCTGATCAGGTTCTTCGCACGGACCATGCCGCCGTAGAAGAGCGCGAGACCCGGTGTCATGAGCAGCACCATCGTGAAGCTCACGAGCGCCCACGCGGAGTCCCCGGTATTCAGGCCAGATGGCATGTCAGAGCTCTTTCGGTATGCGGGCCGTGGAGTGATTTATGACCCTCGTCATGCCACGCGAAAACGCTTCGTGAAACCTTTCCATGTCCCGGCCTGATCCTGTGGAGATCCTTTGCCGATGGCGTGTGCGAATGAAATGGTGTCGCAGGTCACCGGCAGCCTGTGGCGTTCCTGACGTGGATGGATGCGGTTTCACGACCTTCTTGCACGACTGCGGTGATTCGCGGCCACAGCGAAACGGTCAGGGCGTTCGGCTTCTCGTCGCAGGATTTGACAATGGTCCGGGTCCAGTCAGAGAAACGCTGTGAACATTCCAGCCGTGGGCATTGGGCCGCACTGGAAAAGCTCATCGGACACGCTCGGGAAGAGCCGCGCATCCGCCGTCACCGAGGCCGGGGGAAGGCCGACCGCGCCGGCCACGGTCACGAGGCCGAACTCCTGACCTCCGCCCGCTGCCGGGCGCCTCACCGTCTGAGGCGACGGTCGTTGCGGAGCCGTACGGCCTGGGCCCTGGTCTTCGCGTCCCCCTGGCGCCCCCGCTCCCTCGTGGAGCGCTCGGAGGCTCACGGATCAAGGTCGCAGGTATTTGGTGTTGCTAAGTACCGGTAGTCAGTGTTACTTTCTACTGGTACTTAGCACTATCGAGTAGCTGAAAGGGGGCACTCCATGGGCAAACAGGCTACGGAGATGCTCAAGGGAACACTGGAGGGCATCGTCCTGGCGATCCTCTCCACCCGGGCCGCCTACGGCTACGAGATCACAGCATGGCTGCGTGAACAGGGCTTCTCCGACATCGCCGAGGGCACCATCTACGCACTGCTGGTCAGGATCGAACAGCGCGGCCTGGTCGATGTGGCGAAGGTCCCCTCGGAGAAGGGGCCGCCACGCAAGGTGTACTCCCTGAACGCCCAGGGGCGGGAGTACCTCGACGAGTTCTGGAGAACCTGGGCATTCCTCGCCGAAAGGCTTGAACAACTCCGCGAAGGGAGCAACTAGACATGACCAGAGAACCGGACGAGTCGAAGAGCCGCTACCTGAAGTACCTGGAGGTCGTCACCGGGTCGCTGGAGGAGAAGAAGCGCTACCGGCAGTACAAGGCACGGATCAAGCAGCTTCCCGAGAACTACCGCATCGCGGTCGAGGCGCTGGAGCGCTACCTGATGCACTTCGGCCCGGTCGACGGCGCGGGCGCGATGGAGATGTACGAGGACCTGGCCGACCTGTTCGAACAGAGCGTGTCGGACGGAACCCCGATCCGCGACGTCTTCGGCGACGACCCCGTGGAGTTCGTCGAGGCCTTCATCCAGAACTACCCGGCCGGGCAGTACCGGGCCCGCGAGCGCAACCGCTTCACCGACGCCATCGCCCGCGCCGCGGGGGAGAAGGACAGGACCGTCTGATGACGACACAACAAACCCCCGCCATCCAGGTGCGGGACCTGCGGAAGTCCTACAAGGACCTGCACGTCCTGCGCGGCGTGGACTTCGAGGTGGCGCGGGGCAGCGTCTTCGCGCTGCTCGGCTCCAACGGCGCGGGCAAGACCACCGCCGTGAGGATCATGTCCACCCTGCTCAAGCCCGACGCCGGAGTCGTCCGCGTCAACGGCTTCGACGTCACCACCCAGGCGGCGAACGTCCGTGAGTCGATCAGCCTGACCGGGCAGTTCGCCGCGGTCGACGAGATCCTCACCGGCAGGGAGAACCTCATGCTGGTCGCCCGCCTGCGCCACCTCGCCAACCCCGCCCAGGTCGCCGACGACCTGCTGCGCCGCTTCTCCCTGACCGACGCCGGGGGACGCAGGGCGGCCACCTACTCCGGCGGCATGCGCCGCCGCCTCGACATCGCGATGAGCCTCATCGGCGACCCGCCGATCATCTTCCTCGACGAACCCACCACCGGCCTGGACCCCCAGGCCCGCCTGGAGGTCTGGCAGACCGTCAGGGACCTCACCGCCCAGGGCACCACGGTCCTGCTCACCACCCAGTACCTCGACGAGGCCGAACACCTCGCCGACCGGATCGCGATCCTCCACCAGGGCCGCATCATCGTCGACGGCACCCTCGCCGACCTCAAGCGGCTGCTGCCGCCCGCCAAGGTCGAATACGTGGAGAAGCAGCCGTCCCTGGAGGAGATCTTCCTCACCCTCGTTGGCACGAACACCTAGGAACCCCCCATGACCAGGCACTTCCTCGGCGACACCGCCGTTCTGCTGGGACGATCCCTGCGCCACGTCACCCGAAGCGTGGACACCATCATCACCACCGCGATCATGCCGGTCGCCATGATGATCATGTTCGTCTACGTGTTCGGCGGCGCGATCAAGACCGGCACCGACTCCTACGTCAACTACCTGCTGCCCGGCATCCTGCTCATCACGGTAGCCTCGGGCATCGCCTACACCGCCTTCCGGATCTTCATGGACCTCAAGAGCGGCATCTTCGAACGCTTCCAGTCCATGCCCACCGCCCGCTCGGCCGTCCTGTGGGCGCACGTGCTGACCTCCCTGGCCGCCAACATCATCTCCCTGGCCATCGTCATACT
Organism: Streptosporangium sp. NPDC020145; assembly: GCF_040631275.1. Taxonomy (NCBI): domain Bacteria; kingdom Bacillati; phylum Actinomycetota; class Actinomycetes; order Streptosporangiales; family Streptosporangiaceae; genus Streptosporangium; species Streptosporangium sp. NPDC020145. Next base: position 113,284 of record NZ_JBEXZT010000015.1, read on the forward strand.
CGTCGCCCTGGCCATGGGGTTCCGCTCCAGCGCACCCGTGACGGCCTGGCTCGCCGTCGCCGGGATCCTCATCCTGTTCACCCTGGCCCTGACCTGGATCGCCGTCATCCCCGGACTGTCCGCGAAGACCGTGGAGGGCGCCAGCGCCTTCTCCTACCCGCTGATCTTCCTGCCCTTCCTCAGCTCGGCCTTCGTCCCCACCGCCACCATGCCCGGCCCGCTGCGCTTCTTCGCCGAGCACCAGCCGGTGACCTCCATCGTCAACGCCATCCGCGCCCTGTTCACCGAGCAGCCGGTCGGCACGGACATCTGGACCGCCCTGGGCTGGTGCGTCGGCATCCTCGCCGTGGCCTACCTCTTCGCGATGAACACCTACCGCCGCAAGATCGCCTAGGCCGTGTCAACGACAGGAAGGAGGGTCGCGACGCGGTTCCCCTGAGCGGGAAACAGCACCTCCCCGGCGCGTCTCGCGTCGCCGGCCGGAGAACTTCAGAAGATTCACGCGAGACGAACACCAGGCTGTGAACAGGTCCCCCGGAGCAGGATCCCTGCCCGTGTGAGTGACGAACGGCCTCCCCGCAGAAGGCGTCGATGACTCCGCCGGATGCCGATGTCTCCCTCGATGTTGTTCGCGCACCAGGCCGCCACCGGCCGGGCAGAGCACGCCCTTTCCCGCACCGCACCCCTGGAACCGCACCGCACCGCACCCCTGGAACCGCACGCCACCCCTGAGCAGCACCGGACCCTGGAAGGAAAGACCATGTCCGAGTCCCCCCACACCGCCATGACGATGCCGACCGCGCGTCAGTCCGGCTGTCCCTTCGACCCGCCCAAGGAGCTGACCGAGGCCCGCGAGCAGAGCCCCATCAGCCGTCTGACCTTCGCCGACGGGCACCAGGGCTGGCTGGTCACCGGCTACGACCTGACCCGTTCCATCCTGGCCGACCCGCGCTTCAGCTCCCGCAAGGAGCTCATGGTCCACCACCCGATGATCGACTACGGCGACGTCGAGGTTCCCCCGGCGCCTCCCGGCGAGTTCCTCCTCATGGACGAACCGCGGCACGGCCGCTACCGCAAGCCGCTGGTGGGCAAGTTCACCGTACGGCGGATGCGCCAGCTCACCGAGCGCGTCGAGCAGATCACCGCCGACCACCTGGACGCCATGGAACGGGCCGGGACGACGGCCGACCTGGTGACCGCGTTCGCCAAGCCCGTCCCCGCCATGGTGATCTGCGAACTCCTCGGCGTGCCGTACGAGGACCGGGACTTCTTCCAGGAGCACATCGACAACTTCCTCGGCGGAGAGGTCAGTGACGAGGTACTGATCGCCTCCTACCTCGCGGTCCAGCGGTACCTCGCGGAGCTGGTGGCCGCCAAGCGCGCCAACCCCACCGACGACGTGCTCAGCGACCTCCTCGACGGCGACCTGACCGACGAGGAGCTGAAGGGGATGGCCCTGATCCTGCTGTCGGCAGGCTTCGACACCACCGCGAACATGCTGGCGCTCGGCACCTTCGCGCTGCTGCAGAATCCGGAGCAGCTGGCCGCGCTGCGCGCCGACCCCACGCTCGTCGACCAGGCCGTCGAGGAGCTGCTGCGCTACCTCAGCGTCGTCAAGCAGTTCTACCGGGTCGCCCTTGAGGACGTCGAGGTGGGCGGCCGCATCATCACGGCGGGCACCATGGTCATCCTGGGCCTCAACACCGCCAACCGCGACCCCGAGCGTTTCCCCGACCCCCACAGGCTGGACCTCCGGCGACAGGACGGCGGGCACCTGGCCTTCAGCCACGGCATCCACCAGTGCCTGGGACAGCAGCTCGCCCGCGTCGAGATGCGTGTCGCCTTCCCCGCCCTGCTCAACCGCTTCCCCACACTGCGCCTGGCCGTACCGGCCGAGGAGGTCGCCCTGCGCCCGGAGATCGCGGACGTCTACGGGGTGAAGAGCCTCCCGGTCACCTGGTCGTGAAACCGCCGTCTCACGTTCGGGGCGTCCCGTACGTCTGCAGGGTGAGAGCGAAAGGAGCCGGTATGAACACGCGACACACCGTGGTGGACACCACCCTGGGACCGGTCACGATCGTCGCCGAGGGTGACGCGGTCACCGGCCTGTACTTCCAGCACCACACCCGCCGTCCGGCGCAGGAGACGTTCGGCGCAGTGGCCGTCGGCGACGCCCTGCTCACCGAGGCCGCCACGCAGGTGAGGGACTACCTCGCCGGCCGCAGGCAGGCGTTCGCCCTGCCGCTGCGGGCGGCCGGGGACGCCTTCCAGCAGGCGGTGTGGAGCATCCTGAACGAGATCCCGTACGGCGAGACGACGACCTACGGCCGTGTCGCGGAGCGACTCGGCGACCGTGGCCTGGCGTACCGCGTCGGCCAGGCGGTCGGCGCGAACCCGCTGTGCGTTCTCGTGCCCTGCCACCGCGTGCTCGGCGCGAACGGGAACCTCACCGGGTACGCCGGGGGACTGGGACGCAAGCGGGCCCTGCTGGAACTGGAGGAGCCCGCCCAGGTCACAGCGGGACGCCTGTTCTGATGGGATCGAGATGAAGCAGCCGTTCGAGAAGGTGGTCGCGCGGCACGGGGTGACCGTGCTGCGCGTCTGCCGCGCCCTCCTGGGCGTGCACGACGCCGACGACGCGTGGTCGGAGACGTTCCTGTCGGCCCTGCGCGCCTATCCCGACCTGCCGGAGACGGCGAACGTGGAGGCCTGGCTCGTCACCATCGCGCGCCGCAAGGCGATCGACGTCCACCGGGCCACGAGGCGGAACGCGGTCGCCGTCGAAGACCTTCCCGAGACGCCGAGCGGTCTCGGTGTCCCCGGCGGTGACGACATGGACCTGTGGGACGCGGTGGTGAAGCTGCCGGACAAGCAGCGTCAGGCCATCACCTACCGGTACCTCGCCGGGATGTCGCACGCGGAGATCGCGGCGATCCTCGGCGGCACCGCCGAGGCGGCGCGCAGAGCCGCGGCCGACGGGCTGAACACCCTCAGGAAGAGCTACCCGGGCGCTCACGCGAAAGGAGCATCCTCATGAACGACATCCTCGGCGTGCTGTCGGCGCCCGTCGACCCCGAGACGATGGCACGGCTGCACGCCCGGCTCGCGCGTGAGGCGGAGGCCGAAGGACTCGTGGACGTCGCCTACACCGTCGTCGACTCCCCGGTCGGGAGGCTGCTGCTCGCGGCGACCCCGAAGGGTCTCGTCCGGGTGGCCTACCAGAACGAGGACCACGACCGGGTGCTGGAGACGCTGGCGAGCAGGCTCAGCCCCCGCGTCCTGCACGCCCCCCGGCGGCTTGAGGCCGCCGCGCGGGAGATCGAGGAGTACTTCGGCCGCCGCAGGAGGACGTTCGACCTGCCCCTGGACCTGTCGTTGTCACGGGGGTTCCGGCAGCTCGTGCAGGAACACCTGCCGGAGATCGGCTACGGGCGGACCCTCAGCTACCGGCAGGTCGCCGAACTCGTCGGCAGTCCCAAGGCCGTCCGCGCCGTCGGCACCGCCTGCGCGACCAACCCCCTCCCCGTCGTCGTTCCCTGCCACCGGGTGCTCCGCGCCGACGGCTCCCTCGGCGGCTACATCGGCGGTCTCGACGCCAAGACCACCCTGCTGAACCTGGAGGCCGCGGCATGACGACGAGGGTCGATCCGTGGCGCGAGCGCGTCGACGCCGCCGACTGGGCCGCCGTCACGGCCGAGATCGACGAGTACGGCGGAGCCCTGCTCCCGCGACTTCTCACCTCGGAGGAGACCGCCGGGTTCTGCGAGATGTTCGACCGGGACGAACTGTTCCGCAGCACGATCGACATGGGCCGGTACCGCTTCGGCGAGGGGCGGTACCGGTACTTCGCGGCGCCGTACCCGGAACCGATCGAGCGGTTGAAGCAGGCGCTCTACCCGCGGCTGCTGCCCATCGCGCGTGACTGGTGGGCCAAACTCGGCCGCCCCGCGCCGTGGCCCGACACGCTCGACGAATGGCTCGCGATGTGTCACGAGGCCGGGCAGACCAAGTCGACGGCGATCCTGCTGCGATACCAGGAGAAGGACTGGAACGCCCTGCACCACGACCTCTACGGCGACCTCGTCTTCCCCCTCCAGGTCGTGATCAACCTCAACCGGCCCGGCGTGGACCACACGGGAGGCGAGTTCCTGCTGATGGAACAGCGTCCCCGCGCGCAGTCACGGGGGACGGCGGCACTCCTGCCGCACGGACACGGCTACCTCTTCACCACCCGGGACCGTCCCGTCCGGTCGAGCCGGGGATGGTCGGCGGCGCCGGTCCGTCACGGTGTGTCCGCCATCCGCTCCGGCCTGCGCCACACCCTGGCCCTCGTCTTCCACGACGCCGCGTGAGCGCCGTGAGCCCGCGCCCGGACCTCCACGGGGCGAAGAGCCTCCCGGCCACCGGGGACGCGACGCCGATGTACGGCGCGCCCGACGAAATTCCCGAAGGCGTTTTTCAGGGAACCGTCCCGGTGGACGCCCCTACGGTCTTATTCGGGGTGACCATCGGGAGAACACGGCCTGAACGCGTGTCGAATCGCCGGCCTACCCTTGGATTCGTGTCCGGATCATTGGGTCTGACACCCACTGACATTAAGGGCACTCGATTTGACTGATTGCTGAAAACCGCTTCTGACCGGTGGGAAAAACACGGTCAATTGAAGGTCCCGACGGCCGGGATTCTGGTTATTCCTCGCGGGTCCGGCATGGCGTTGGCCCGTGAACGGGGAGACCGGCCGGTGGGCTCCGGGGCTCGGCGGGTCGCCGGGCCCCGGACCTCGACCCCGAGGCGTTACAGGGCCAAAACTCCACAGAGGGTGCGGGCAACGGGATCAGAACCAGTTCGAAGCCGCCGTCACCTGCTACGGCCGAGGTTCACAGGACCCGTCGCGGTCCTGGACGTCTGGCTTCGTCGCCGCACTCCTCGCTGCACGTCCGGACGGATTTGTCAGGCGAACCTGACCTGGATCGGGTCGAACGCCCCCCCGGAGAATCCTGACAGCGTCGACCAGGCGCCACCGCTCACCCAGACGCCGTTGTGCCACGAGCATGAGCCGGGGCGGCAGTACTGGGCCTCGACCCGATAGGACAGGCTCGTCCCGGTGCACGACACCTGGGCGTACGTGCTCACGTCGGTTTGCCGGGTGCACTCGGCGTTGAGCGGGGCGTTCACCATTTTGATGGCGGTTGTGTGAACGGGGGACGCGGAGGCGGGGGTGGCCAGCGACGAGGCGGCGATGAACGCGGCGATCCCCAGACCGATGAGGCGACTTGACATGATTCTTCTCCATTCGTAAAAGACTCTGTCAAACCCTGGGATCATAACCATGTAAAAGATGAGATGTACACTCTCGTCGACCTTTCGGGCTTGGGGATGCGGCCGTTTATGTCCCACTCCAGGACTTCGGATACGGCTTGAGCCGCAGGCCTCAGGGCATTTCGACGGCGGCCCGGCCTACCGGCCGTCGTCGACGTGGGACGCGTCCTCGCGAGTGCCGGGCCCCGCGGCCGGGGTTCTCCAGGACGTGCGGAGGCGGTGCCGAACGGACCGGGCCCGGCGCGCGCAAGGGCTCCGCCCGTGACGGCCCCCGCGACCGGATCGCCACGAGTGGGTACGGGTAGCCTCCCGGGAGCCGGGAGCCGGGAGCCGGGAGCCGGGAGCCGGGAGCCGGGAGCCGGGAGCCGGGAGCCGGGAGCCGGGAGGGGTCGTGTCCGAAAACAAATAAACTCCCCTGTCCTTTTTGAATTCCGGCGACGGACACGCGGCGAGCATTTTCTTGTTTCCAAGTAGGGATTTATCCGGCCGTTGATCGGGGAGGACGTTCGCGCGTGCGGCCCCCATATGGAATGTGTGAACTTCACTCATTGGGTGTGAAAACTTCACGAGCGAGATAGGGGAACTTCGCCGAATGCCTGGTCGTGCCGGGGAACCCCACCCGGCGGTGCGTGACCTGCGCCGATACGGAGTTATGCGGAACCTGAAAGAGGGGCCTTGACTCCCCCTTCTTGCTCGATTAGTAATAGTTACGGTCAAGTTACGCGAGCCGCCAAATAGTCACGGCCGGGTCGCGCCGCCCCCGCTGCGGGCGGAAAGCAACGGCACTCCCCTTCGTCATCCCGGTATCCGTGTTCTAAGAGGGAGAATTCTCATGCGTGACCGCCTGACCTCCGTCGTCTCCGAATTCGGCACACCGTGCTATGTGTACGACGAGAACCTGATCGACAGGAACGTCAGCCGATTCACCGGCCTGGCATACCCGGAGAAGGCGGTTCACTTCGCCTCCATGGCCAACAACAACCCCCGCCTCCTCGAACTGGTCAGGCAGCGGGGCCTGGGCATCTTCGTCAACTCCCTGAAGCACATGAAGCTGGCTCTGAACTGCGGATTCAGCCCCAGCGAGATCATCTACACCTCGACGGGGGTGCGGCGCGAGGACCTGGCGTTCATCGTCGAGCACGGGGTGGCCGTCAACCTGGACTCGATCGGCCAGCTGCGGCTTTTCGGCGAGGTGAACCCGGGCGGACGCTGCGGTATCCGGCTGAACATCGACGAGAACTCCCTCGACAACGTCTTTATCGGCGCCGAGAGCCGTATCGGCGTCCTCGAAAGTGAATTCGAGAAGGTCATGGCCACGGCCAAGGAGTACGACATCACCATTGTCGGAACGCACGTCTACCTTGGTACGAACATTGTCTCCCTGGCGACCATGATGCAGGGGGTCAAACGCACCCTCGAACTCTCGAACCACTTCGCCGACCTCGAATACGTGGACCTGGGCGGCGGCTTCCCGGTCAGGGGCGACGACGCCATCGGTTTCGACTACGCCGAGTACGACAAGAGCATCAGCGAGGTTTTCAACGCCTACTCGAAGGAGCGCGGCCGTCCGATAAAGCTCATTCTTGAGCCCGGACGCTCCCTCTTCGGGGACACCGCTGTTTTCTGCACCTCCGTGCTCGACGTGAAGGAAAGGCCGGACCGCTTCCTGGTCTGCTGCGACGCCAGCGCGACCCTGCTTCCGCGGTCGATGTTCTACAACGAGTTCCACAACGTGGACGTCCTGGGCAAGAGCGGAGCCGTGCTTGAGAAGCCGGTCGACGTCGTGGGATCGACGACGTACTCCCGCGACTTCCTGGCCAAGGGCATCCACCTGCCCGCGCTGGAGCCCGGGGACGTCCTGGTCTTCGACCAGGCGGGAAGCTACTGCTACTCGATGATCACGCAGTTCCTCGGCCAGACCGAGCCGTGTGAGGTGCTGCTCGACAAGAGCGGCGAGCCCACGCTCATCCGGTCCCGTGAGCAACTGACCGGGAGCGACCGTTGACCGACGGACGCTGGTCGTTCGAGGAGATCGCCCCGGGCGAGGCTCACCGCCACCGGATCGTCGCGGAGGTCTGCTCCACCAGGAGCGCCTTCCAGCACATCCAGGTGCTTGAGACCGAGAGCTACGGCCGGGGCCTCTTCCTCGACGGACGGATCCAGCACGTCGCCGCGGACGAGTACATCTACAGCGAGAGCATGGTCCACCCGGCCATGTTCCTGCTGGGGGGTTCCTGCGAGCGGGCACTGTGCATCGGGGCGGGGCCCGGCGGTGTCGTGCGCGAGCTGTTGAGATACCCCGGGGTCGGCGAGGTGGTCCAGGTGGAGATCGACACCTCGGTCATCGACGTGGCCCGCGACCACCTGCCCCACGTCGGCACCGAGCACTGGTCCGACCCCCGGGTCCGGCTCCAGATCGCGGACGTGCTGGAGTACCTCGACGACGAGCCCGGCCGGTTCGACCTCATCGTCAACGACCTGAGCGAACCGCTGCCCGGCAGCCCCGCCTCCGAGGTGTTCTCGGCGCGGAGCGTCGGCCTGATGCGGTCCAGACTCAGCGAACGCGGCCTCTACGTCTCGTGGTGCGGCTCGGTCGGCCCCCGCTCGTCGGAGATGGCCGCACGGATCGGCGCCGTGGTCGAGCGGGTCTTCCCGCACGCCTACCGCTACGTCACACACCCGCAGTCGTACGGAACGGTCTGGATGACGGTCATCGGCTCCAACCTGCCGCTCGACCCGCTGGGCACCGGAGCCGCCGAGATCGACCGCCACCTCGCGGAGCGGATGACCGGCACCCTCCGCCTCTACGACGGGATCACCCACCACCACATGTTCCACGTGCCGAAGGACGTGCGCGAGGCCGTGGCCGGCGTCGACCTCGAACAGCCGATCCAGCTTCTCGTCGACGGGAGTGCCCGGACATGAAGACCGAGAACGAGAACTTCACCGCCGTCGCCCGGCTCTACGACGAGGAGATGCCGGGCAACAACCTCGTCCACGACCTCATCTACCCCGAGGTCTACGGACAGGGCGAGTACATCGGTCAGTTCAGCGACAACAGCGCCTCCGAACTCCGGCTGATGGGCTCGGCCATGAAGCTCCCGCCGGGCGCGGCGGTGCTCGACATCGGCTGCGGCACCGCCGCCGTCGCGAGCTTCCTCGCGGGGGAGTTCCGCTGGAGGATCACCGGCATCGACGTGGCGGGAAGCCCGCTGGAGAAGGCGAGAGACCGGATCACCGCGACGGGTCAGCGGGAGGAGATCCGGCTCGTGCACGGAAACGTCTACGAGCAGGAGTTCGACGGACCCTTCGACGGAGCCTACGGAACCGGCGCGTTCTGCCACTTCGACGCCGCCAGGCTCTTCGCCCGCTGCCGTGAGCTCCTGCGGCCCGGCGGCTCGCTCGCCTTCCTCGAACGGGTCCGCACGGGGGAGCTGGACGAACGGGAGTGGCACTCGCTGACCACGGAGTGGGCCTGCCCGAGCGTCTACTCGACCGGCGAGTACGCCGACCTCCTCACCGACGCGGGCTTCGCGGTGACGGAGTGCCTCGACCTGACCGAGACCTTCCGCGACTGGCAGGACAGGTCGGTCACCGTACGGCACCGCCTCCGCGACCGGATCGTCGCCCTGACCTCGCAGGAGTACTTCGAGACGAGCACCCGGCTGGCCGACTACGAGAACGCCGTCACCAAGGCGGGAAAGCTCGGCTACGCCCTCGTCGTCGCCACCGCCCGCTGACCGTCCACACCTTCGCGAACACCACAGGGGAATCCCATGCCGGCCGGACAGGTTGTCGAACCCATCACCGCCTACGAGCGGCACGTCCACGACGTCGTGACCGTGCACCGCGCCGGCCGTACCCCGGTCCAGGAGTTCGCGATCGTCGAGCTCGGCACGTACGGCCCCGCCCTCCTGCTCGACGGGCGGGTCCAGTCGACCGCGGGGGACGAGGCCCACTACCACGAGGCGCTGCTGTACCCCGCCTACGCGATGAGTGACCGGGTCGAGCGCGTGCTGGTCCTCGGCGGAGCGAACGGCGGTGTCCTGCACCGGCTGTGCGCCCTGCCCGGCCTCCGGCGGGTGGTCCAGCTCGACGTCGACGGCGAGCTGTACGAGATCACCAGGTCGATGCTTCCCCACATGCACCGGGGGGCCGACCGCGACCCCCGGTGCCGCGTCGTGTTCGGGGACCCCCGGGCTCTCGTCCGCGAGGTCCGTGAGGCAGGTGACGACTTCGACCTGGTGGTCGCCGACCTTCCCGACGCCACGGAGGGGTCGGCGACCGAACGGCTCTTCACGGCGGAGTTCTACGCCGAGGTCAGAGGTGTCCTGCGGCCCGGAGGGCTCTTCGCGACGCAGGCGGGACCCGCGCACTTCCTCGCCGCGGACTTCTTCGCCGGCACCCTGCGGACCCTGGGATCGGTCTTCCGGTACGCGACGCCGTACGCCATCTCGGTGCCCTCCTACGGAGTGCCGTGGGGGTTCGTCGTCGCCGGGGACACCGTCGATCCCACGGGTGTGACGGAGGAGCGGGTGGCGGCGGCCATGGCGAAGGTGGACCCGAAGGCGTCCACCGTCTACGACGCCGTCACCCACCGCCACATGTTCGCGCTGGAGCGGCGGCTGCGCGAGGCGCTGGCCGACTCCGGAACAGTGGCCACGGACCGGAAGCCGATCAATGTAGTTTCGTGATCACTTCCGGCTTTCCGCACAGACGACGCGATGGAGAGATGAGACCCGATGGTAGTTCCCGGTAGGTCCTCGCTCGCCGGCACCACGGCCGCTGTCGCGACGGGGATCACCGCCAACCTCATCTGGGGCCTCGCGTTCCTGGTCCCCGTCCTGCTCAGCGCCTTCGACCCGGTGGTCATCACGCTCGGCAGGTACGTCAGCTACGGCATCCTGTCGCTGCTGATCCTCGCGGTCACCAGGACCCGGCTCCGTGGCCTCGGAAGAGACGTCTGGCTCATGGCCGTCCTGTTCGCCTTCACCGGCAACGTCGGCTACTACTTCTTCGTCGTCCAGGGCGTCGCCCTGGTCGGAGCCCCCGTCGTCACTGTGATCATCGGTACCCTCCCGGTCACCGTCGCCCTCTACGGCAACTGGCGGCACAAGGAGTTCCCCTTCGGCCGCCTCGCCCTGCCCATCGCCCTCATCGCCGCCGGGCTCGTCCTCGTCAACCTCACCGAGGCCGGTTGGTCGGGCACCGGAGACCGGCCGCTCGCCGCCCAGCTCGCCGGCGCGGGCTGCGCCCTCCTCGCCCTGCTGATGTGGACCTGGTACGGCGTCGCCAACGCGGCCTTCCTCAAGACCCACCCGGAGATGTCCTCGGGGCGGTGGTCGACCCTCATAGGCGTGGTGACCCTCGTCATGGCACTGCTGGCCAGCCCACTGCTGCTGCTCGGCGCCTCCGCCTCCCCCGCCCCCGGCACCGGTGGGGCGAGGGACTCGGTGGCCTGGCTGATAGCGGGCAGCCTCATCCTGGGCGTCATGGTCTCCTGGGTCGGCACCCTGCTGTGGAACAGGGCCTCCCACCAGCTCCCGGTCTCGGTCTCCGGACAGCTCATCGTCTTCGAGACGATCTCCGGGCTCGCCTACGTCTTCCTCGCCGAACGTCGTCTGCCGCCGCCCGTCGAGATCGTGGGCATCGCCGTCGTCATCATCGGTGTCCTGATCGGCATCCGGCGGTCGATGCGTCAGGCCGTCCGCGAGCCCGTCGGCCACCTCAACGATGGGAAGGACCGATGAACTCCGAAGAACTGCTCGTCAGGCTGACCGCGATCCGGGACAGGGTGACCGTCGCGGCCGAGAAGTCCGGCCGGAACGGCGAGGAGGTGACCGTCATCGCGGTCACCAAGACCCATCCGGCCACGACCGTCGCCCACCTGTACGGCACCGGCGTGACCGATCTCGGGGAGAACCGGATCCAGGAGGCCTCCACCAAGATCGACGAACTGGGCCACGACCCCTGGCGCTGGCACCTCATCGGGTCCCTGCAGTCCAACAAGGCGGCCCAGGCGGTGCGGATGTTCGACGTCGTCCACTCCGTCGACACCCTGAAGCTCGCCCGGCGTCTCGACCGGGTCCTCGCCGACGATCCCGAGCGGGGCCCGATGCGGATCCTGCTCCAGGTCAACGTCGCCGACGAGGCGAGCAAGTCCGGTTTCGACCTCCGCGGCCCCGGTGACGGGGAGAGATGGGAACGGTTCCTCGGCGTCGTCCGTGAGATCGCGGCGCTGCCCAACCTGGTGCCGTGCGGCCTCATGACGGTCGCCCCCCTGGTGGACGACCCGGAACAGGTCCGTCCCTGCTTCCGGGCTCTCGCCCGCATCAGGGACGCGCTGCGCGAGCACGTGCCGGACCGCGACTGGCGTGAGCTGTCGATGGGCATGTCCAACGACTTCGAGATCGCCGTCGAGGAGGGTGCCACCCTGGTGCGGATCGGCAGGGCCATCCTGGGGGCCCGGAGCTGACGGGGGCACACCCGTGCGGCGGAATCGCTTCCCGTTGGCGTGAAAAAGCAGATGAACATTCCTATCCTATCGGACTTACCGTCAAATAACGCAGGGTATAGCGAAATTAACGCTTTGCATGTGATCCATGGTGGTTTGGTGTTAAATTCAGCCATGGCGAGGTGGTGACTCGCTCTCAGTGATTTCGTTACGCCTGAAGGGCTGAAACGATCATGAGTGATAATTCGGCTGATTTTTCGAGACAGGTTCCGACGGCGATCGGGAGTGAAGAGAAGGGCTTCGGCGTCACGGCGGGGCGGGGGGCGCGCTGCCGCGGTGTGTCTCCGGAACGGCTCTGATCAGGCGCAATACATCTGAGGTGCCGTGATTGCGGTCGTCGGCCAGAACGGCACCGGTTCTCAGGCGGTGTTACGGGAGCGGACAGGCGAACTTCCGGGATCGATGCGGATCCGGCTGTACGGGGCGGCGCCCTGTCGGGGCAGGCGGGCACCATTGGCAGGCGGACACCGAACGCCGGAGCCGTCACGCCTTTCCCCTGATATTTCGGGATGCGCCATGAATGTTCCTCACGATCCATCCGATATTCCGGTTTTCCCTGGCGCCGGGTATCTCCTGCGGTTGATCGCCAGGCTCGCTCGCCGACCGAGACGTGGTGAATGTCCGGTGCCCGACAGCCACAGAGGGGTGAGGCAGGGCAGAGAAGGACTTCCGATCGTCTACGTCGTCGGTGCCGAGAAGCACACGAAACTCTCCCACGGTCTCGCCCACTTCCTGCGTGAGGCCGATCCACGCCGGGTGCCGTACGGCCTGTGCGTCTTCTCCGACCGGGCGTTGGGCTCGGAACGTGAGTCCGTCGAGGTCACGCGCGCCGCGTTGGCGGAACTGGCGCAGGCGTTCGGCCGCGATGTCAACGGCCGTGACGGCAAGGTGCGGTTCCGCAGGTTCGGCCTGGTCAACTGGCTCCTGCAACAGAGCGACGCGGACGCCGTGGACGGCCACACACCGACGCTCCTGCGCAGGCTTCGGGAACGTGAGATCCGCCGCAGGGGGGTGTTCGGGTTCCTGCGCTCACCCCAGGCGGAATTCGCCGTGGGCGAGGTGCCCTGGTGGTTACGGCTGCTCTGCCTGTACGTCTTCCCCCTCGCCTGGTTCAGGATACGTCTCGGGCTCGGCGGAGAGTATCGATGGCTGCTTCGCCAGCCGTACCTCTCACCGGCCGATCCGGGCACGTTCATCGGTTTCGCGGAGAAGCTGACGGGCCCGAACAAGGACGTCGAGAACATCGAGCAGCTCCGCAAACTCATGGCGAACGCGTTCATGGAGGACCTGCGTGTCGCCTACCGCCGTCGGTTCTGGCGTCCCAGAGCCGCGCGGCGCATGGCGTACTGCGTGGCGATATTCGACGGGACGACTTCTGAGAACGGGGGCGACACGCTCCTGGAGACCATCATCGACGTCCGCATCGACACAGGGGCCTTCGACCCCCTCCTCGTCATAGCGTGCGACACGGCGGTGCCGGAACCGGGGTCGCGCCTTTACGGCTACTGGGGCGACAACCGGCTCTGGACCCTCGACGACCGGCGTTATGACGGCTGGCGTGACGGCTTCCTGCGCCACGCCCGCGCCAGGACACACGATTCCTGGTACCTCCCGCTGCTCGTTCCCGACCCGATGTCGCCGACCGAAACGGGATACGACTTCATCCGCCAGAAAGAGGTCGCACAGGACGCGCGGCTACGTGTTCCGGCGCCGCCTCTGTGGGCGCGCCGTTCGACCGGCAGGATGCTCGCCGCCGCCGTGGCCCTGGTGCTGGCCGGTGCCGGTGTCAGACAGTGGTACGCCATCCAGGACTACCAGAGCGCCCACTGCGGGCTGGACGTGTTCGCCGCCGACTCCGGCACGGTCCAGACCATGTCCACAGGTGAGTGCGTCGGCGTCTCGCGGTACGGATTCTCCTTCCAGACCTCGGACGGAAAGCTGAAGGCGACCCTCCAGACCGTCAACGAGCTGAACCGCAAGGCCGACGAGCTGCACAAGCAGGACCCGAAACGCCCCCTGATCACGCTCGTTCACCTGTCGGCGTTGTTCAGCACCACCGACAGATCCCCACGGGCACGGGCCTACGTGCGCGAGGCCCTGCAGGGGGCGGCCAGCGCGCAGTCACGTCAACTCCGCAGGTCCGGTCCCGTAGAGCCCATAGTCCGCATCTATCCGGCGAACGCGGGGTCGGGAATGAGGTACGGCCCCCAGGTCGCCGAGATCCTGGCGCGCCTCAAGGAGAAGGACCCCACGATTCTCGGCGTGACCGGCCTCGACCAGAGCAGGGACGCCACCAGCCGGACGATCCGCGCCCTGACCAAGGTCGGGCTCCCCGCGGTGGGCACGATCCTCTCCGCGGACACCCTCATCCGCCAGTCGCCCATGTACTTCCAGATCTCGCCGCAGAACAGGCGTGAGGCCGAGGTCGCCGCGGCGTACGCGGGCCGCCTTCGCTACAGAACAGGGGAGAAAATAGACCGCAAGGTTCGCATACTTTATTCCGACGATCCGATGGACATCTACAGCGACAATCTGAAGGACGACGTCGAGAAGAGCTTCAAGGAGATCGGTTTCGCCACCGAGGTCATTCCGTACTCCACTCCGAGCGTGGACTCCAGCAGGATCTCCGCCGGGCTGATCGACCTGGGAAGACAGGCGTGTCACTACTCAGGGCTGATCTTCTTCGCCGGACGCGCGGAGGACTTCGAGTCGATGCTGGGCGGCGTCAACGAGGCCTGCAACTCAGAACCGCCCACCATTCTCGGTGGCGACGACGTGGCTCGCCTGGCCGCCGACGCCGAACGCCGGAAGAACTTTCCCGGAATCTCCTACGACTTTCTCGACTTCGCGCTCGACGCCGCACGCTGCGACAGCACCAGCGAGCTCTACGCCGAGCTGGCGGAGCTGTTCCCCGACGAGTGCAGTCAGCTGGAGAGCTCCTCGCTGGACGGGCACGCCGCGATCGCTTTCGACGCCGTCAGGCTCTACGTCAACGCCGTCAGGCAGCTGAAGGAGGAGTTCCTGGACATGCCGCTGACGTCGGCGACGATCTGGCACGCCATCAGCGGCGTCTACGGAGACAAGGCGCTCGACGGGGAAAGCGGCATGATCGACTTCGGCGGTGACGTCGACCGTCAGGTCCCGCTGGACAAGCTCATCTCCGTTCAGCGCGTCGACGGCTTCGGCCGACCGGCGCAGGTGGGGTTCTGCGGCCGGGTCGGCGGCCTGAAACAGGCGTCGTGGTGCCCCGCCCTGGAGGTCGGCCCCGTCCGGTGACCCAACGTCAGGCGGCGGGCCGGCTCAGGTTCGCCCGGCGACTCCACCGGCGACGCGGTGCCGTACGGCCCGCCGGTCCGCACAGGGTGCGGACCCGGGCGCGACCGCCTCCGCGCCACCGAACGGTTCCAGGGCGGAGAGTGTCTTTTCACATACACAAAGTGATGTATGTGGGCAAGTTTTCGATAGATCGAAGCCCTGTCACCAGCTGACGGGCAGGGCGGTCAGGCTGCCGGTCACCACGTTCGCGTCGAAGGTCAGCTCCTCCGGCGCGCAGCCGAGCCTCATGGCGGGAAAGCGACCGGTCAACCGGGAGAAGACCGCCTGGAGTTCGATGCGGGCCAGCGGCGCGCCGATGCAGTAGCGGGCGCCGTGGCCGAAGGTCAGGTGCGGTACGGCCGCGCGACCGATGTCGAAGCGGTCGGGGTCGTCGAACACGGCGGCGTCGTAGTTGGCCGCGCCGGTGTCCAGCAGCACCAGGTCACCGGCGCGTATCCGCACGCCGGCGATCTCCAGGTCGGTGCGGGCGTAGCGCGCGATGCCGTCCCCGCCAAGGCTGAGCGCGCGCAGGATCTCCTCGACCGCCGTGCCGATCCGGGACGGGTCGGCCACCAGCGCCTGCCACTGGCCCGCCGTGGCCAGCAGCCACAGCACCCCCGCGTCGATCGCCGTGACCGTGGTCTCGTGCCCGGCGAACAGCAGGATCATGCTCATCGTGGCGGCCTCCTCGTCACTGACCCCGTCGGTGGCGGCCAGCCGGGAGATCACATCGGCGTCGGTGTCGCCCTCGGCCCGTTTACGGGCCACCAGGCGCCGGCCGTAACCGAACAGTTCCTCAAGGCCCTGCTCGGAACGGGCCCGGTCGGTGACGTCGCTCGCGGCCCGGCTCCAGGCGCCGAACTGCTCGCGGTCCTCGTAGGGCACGCCGAGCAGTTCGCAGATGACCGCGATGGGCAGCGGCAGCGCCAGCGCGGAGTGCAGGTCGGCGGGTGGCCCGGCGGCGGCCAGCTCATCCAGCAGGGTGGCGGTGAGCGTCTCGACACGGGCGCGCAGGACGCGCATCCGTTTGGGCGAGAAGTGCGGCTGCAACAGCGAGCGCATCCGCCGGTGGTCGGCCTGCTCGGTCTCGAAGTCGCCCATCGGCCCGCCGAACATCACCGACTCCCCGGTGCGGGAGGCGTGTTCGGGATCGTGGTGGGACCGGCCGAGCCGGTCGTCGTTCAGCAACCGGCGCACCTCCGCGTATCCGGTGACCTGCCATCCGGGGGTGCCGAGGGCGGTGCGGACGGCATGGATGGGGCCACGGGCCTGCAGTTCGCGCAGCAGCGGCGCGGGCAGCATCGGGCCGGGCCGCTCGAACGGCAGCTGAACACGAGTGGTCACGATTCCTCCAGAAGGCAGACGCGGGTGTGGACACACGGAGGGGACGGACCTGGACGCGGCCATCCGCGCCTTCGCCCGCGCCGGATACGCCGCCGGCGTCATTCCGGCGGGCGGCGCAGGGGGGAACGCGGCACCGACGTGGACCTGGTGCCGCACGAGCCGGGCGGGTGTTTTGGCCCCTTAAGTCCTATACCCACTTCCCGTACGGCACCGTCGGGGCGTTCGCACGGTCCGTGGACGATCGGGGCGTCGGGTCGCCGCCGCAGGTCAGATGAGGCCCTGTCCGGCCCCTGACGTCGCGGGCCAGGGATCTGGCACCGCCACAACCCGCATGCTATAGGTAGTCAAACGACTACCAAGAGTGATCGACGTAGGAGAAGCATGCGCCCACCTTCCATCGCCCTGAGCGTCGCCCTCGCCGGTGGCATCGTCGCGAACCTGCTGAGCGGTTCCGTCGCCCACGCCGCCCCGGTCACGACCCCGAACACGACGGCTCAGCAGCCGCTGAAGTGGACCGCGCTCGGCGACTCCTACAGCGCAAACGCCCTCGTGCCCCGCTGGGACCCCAGCGACGGCTGCGCCCGGTCCAGTCACAACTGGGAACAGCAGCTGGCCCAGCGGCTGAACGCCGAGACTCCCGGCTGGGTCCGGCTCACCGACGTCTCCTGCGGCGCCGCCGAGATCGACAAGGGAGTTCTGTCCGAGCAGCCCTGCGACCTGCTCCTTGGCCCGCCGTTCAACCGCGGTACCTGCGCGTGGCCGGCCAGGCCCGCGCAGATCGACGCGCTCAACGGCGACGAGGACGTCGTCACCGTCGGAATCGGCGGCAACACCCTCGGGTTCGCCGACATCCTGGCCAAGTGCCTGGAGATGGGGGTGAAGCAGGGAAACCCGCCGACCCTGGGCCCAGGGTGCAGGGACTACTACGAGAACGGGGAGGGCCGTCAGTGGCTGGCGGACAGGTTCGCCACCCTGACCCGTGAGTACACCCTCATGATGCGGCGGATCCACGAGCGCGCCCCGCACGCGAAGGTGTTCCTGCTGGGCTACCCCACGGTCGTGTCCAGGCCGTTCAACCAGACCACCTGCTACTGGGGGAACTTCAAGCGGCTGGGCACCGTCCGCCTCGGCGTGGACGGCGACTTCCTCATCGCCCTGGAGCGGCGCCTCAACGAGGCGATCAGGCAGCAGGCGCGGGACAACCAGGGGTGGGCCACCTACGTCGACACCTACGAGTCCAGTCAGGGCAAGGGCGTGTGCGCCACGGGCGCCGACCAGTGGATGTACGGAGTGTTCGACGACCTGGTGATCCCCGAAGGCGAGACCAAGCCGGCCGACCCGGCCGAATACCGGTGCGATCTCCTGGACGTGCTCCCGGCCGGCGTCCCCAGGGGTGAGGCCTGCACCCTCATCCACCCCAACGTCCGCGGCGCGGCGAACCAGGCCAACCAGATGTACGCGGCGTTCCGCAGCGCGGGCCTGACCCCGGGACCGAGGTCCAAGGGCTAGGCCGCGACCACACCGGCCCGGCGCGGACGCCGGTGTGGTGAGCGGTGCGACGGCGGGCACCGGCCGGATCGTCGGCCGGTGCCCGTCTCATCGACCGGTGCCCACCGGGTGGTCAGACACAGTGCCGGTCAGGCCGCCGGGACCCCGGTCGGGAGACGGCGGGACGCTGAGGATGACGCCGTAGCCGGTGATGTCGGAGGGCTCGCCGACGGGCCTGCCGTCGGCCTGGATCCAGGCGTGGGCGGCGAAGGGCGGGGTGCGTACGCCGGTGCACCAGGTGGGCCAGTGACCGCGCAGGCGGCACAGCAGGGTCGCGGCGAGAGAGCGCTGCAGGCAGTGGCGTCCGGCGCACATGGTGCTGGTGGCGGTGACGGCGGTGCGGGCGTCCAGCGCCTGGGCGTGTGTGGCGGGACGGGTGCCGTGGCGCAGCAGGGTCAGGACGGCGACGATGCGCCGTGGCGGCAGGTGGGCCAGCAGACGGGCGGCGGCGACGGCGGTGCGGGCGGCGACGCGGGTGCGCAGCGGGGGCCGGGTCTTCGGGGAGCGGAGAGTCTGGCTCACGACCGGACCAGCCCGGTACGACGCAGGTCGTCGAGCAGGGCGGCGATGTCGTCGGCGGCCTGCCGGTGAGTGACCGGTTGACGGCGAACGAGCTGGTCGGCGAGCTGGTCGGCGGTGGTGCCGCCGAGCAGGGCGCGCAGCACCTCGGCTCCGGTGGCGTTGGTCTGCCAGTATCGGCCGCGGCGGGTGTCGAGCAGGATGAGCGCCTGCCCGGTGTCGTAGAGGGTGACATCAGGGCACAGGGTCAGGCTCATGACGGTGGACCTTCAGGTAGGCGGGTTCGGGGTGGGCGGCGATGTCGCGCAGCCAGGCCTCGGCGGCCAGGGTGTGTTCGAGCTCGGCGGCACCGCCGGTGAGCAGGGCGGGGCTGATCAGCGCGCGGCGCAGCGCGCCGGGGTCGGCCAGGCCGATGGCGGCCAGGTGAGAGTCGGTGGCGAAGGCGGCCAGGGTGTGGCGGTTGGCGACCAGGCCGGAGTGCCATTCGTCGCCGCAGTGGTCCTTGGTGGTGCGCTCCAGGATCGCGTCAGGGACCAGGCCGCGCATCGCCTCGGCCAGCAACGGCTTGTAGACCCAGGGGGAGGCGGCGTCCTCGGGCCGGACCGCGAGGCACGCCTCAAGCACCGCGTCGTCACAGAACGGCATGTGGATCGGCAGCCCGCCGCGGTCGGGTCCGTGGGCGGCGGTGATGCCGCAGGCGCCCCGACCGGCCTGTGTCGCCTGCTCGACCCGTGCGTGGTGACCGCGTTCGGCGGCCAGCGGGCCGTCTCCGTTCTCGGCCGCGTCCCGCAGCAGACCGGCGACCAGGTCACGGGCGTGGTCACCGGCCCAGGTGGGCAGGGTGACCGGTGGCCCCCAGCCGACCGGTGGCCTGCCGAGCGCCGTCCTGGGGGAGCCGAGCAGCCGGGCCTGCGCGTTCAGCCAGGAGGGGTAGGAACCCATGTCGGTGAGCAGGCGGGCGGCCGACGCGAGCGGCCAGCGGGAGCGGGCCCGGTAGCCGGTGGTGTGGCGCAACGCCAGCAGCGGGCGGCGGCGGGCCAGGCCGTGCACGTATCCGGGCGGCGGGATCACCGCGTGGTCGCCGCCGTGCCCGGAGAACCGGGCGACGGCGCCGTGCTCGCGCAGCAGTTCGGTCATGTGCTCCTGCTGGAGCCGGTCGCGGATCCCGAGTGAGGGGCCGTCCCCGGGTTCCAGACGGAGGTGCAGGCCGTCGAAGTGCCCCGGCACCCGATCGGAGGGGAACGTCAGGTGCGGCACGCCGAGCGCGTCGACCGCCTGGCGTGCGTAGCGATGGTCCTGGTTGTTCGGATTGGCCCAGTGCAGGGTGGCGGCCACCAGCCGCGCTCCGGCCTCGGCGGCGAGGAACGCCACCGAGGTGGAGTCCGTCCCGCCCGACACGTCCGCTCCCCACACCTGCCCGGTCCGCACCCGCACCGCCACGGCCTCGCACAGGGCGTGCCGCAGGGCGGTCGCGCCCTGCTTCAGCGGTAGCACCGGCTCGGGCGCACGCCACCAGACGCGGGACCGGCCGACGCCGTCCGCGTCCACCAGCAGCGCCCGTCCCGGCCCGATCGACTCCACCCCCTGCCAGGCCACCGCCTCACCCAGCGGGTACGGCACGCCAGGCCCGGCCAGTAAGGCGGCCAGAACGGCCGGGTCCGCCGTCGCCCCCGTCAGATGAGCGAGCGTCCGCGCCCGGTCGGCCACCACGGTGACCCCGCCCATCCGGGCGTGGTAGAGCCGTCGTGCCCCGAACGCGCTTCCCCGCGCGTAGGTCTCTCCGTCGACGGAGGCCAGCACCGCGAACGAACCGGCGGCTCCGTCCAGCACCGCCTCCACCTCCTGTGGGCGGCTCACGGCGACCGATCGCCGTGCCAGTTCGTCCCCGCCGAGGGAACACAGGCCGAGGACCGCCAGCCGTACCCGGCCCGAACCCGTCAGGACCAGCTCGTCGCCGTCCCAGCACCCCACCAGCCAGGGACGGCCGGACGCGTGCGGCACCACGTGGCACCCACGCCCCAGAACCCGCCCGACGGCGTCACCCGCCGCCGCGCAATCCGGCAGCGCCACCAGCCACGATCGGCCGCACCCGCGCATCCGGCCGCCCCCTTCCTGCTACGAACAGTCGGTCAGTGTCAGTCTTCGCCGTACGGACGGAAGAAGAAGGTGCCTTCCGGGCGCTCCGGGTCGAGGTTGCCGAGGGTCGTGGCGGCGAACGCGCCGACCTCCGCCACCAGCGGCGGCTCGTACACCTTCACCGGCTCCGGCATGTCCTGCTTCATCTGATCCACCTCCTTTCCTGAGCAGTCGATGACGCCATTACAGCTAAAAGTAAGTGCCTGATGACTATCTGTTACTACCTGGGACGGAGAGCTTCGCATCACGCGGCCACCAGCTGAGCGTCACCGGTTCCGCATGTCACACTGCGTTATCGGCCAAGTTGGCCTGATTCCTGTAGGCGGGGAGCCATGGGCCGCCGCGACGCCGTCCGGAGGTGTGGATCCCGGCGCCGGTCCGCTGTACGGACGGTCCGGGCGGTCGTCCTGTGGGTGCGGCGCGGGCCTGCCGACGTCGGCCGAGGCTCTACGGCGCCGGGTGAGGTGGGGCCGAGCCCTTCCAGGCGGACCTCGCGCGGCTCGCCCCTGGGGCCGGGGTGTCGTCACGCCGCAGGCGGGCGAGCCGTGGATCACGGTTCCGGCGGCGGCCGTGGACGGTACTACGCCGGGTTCTCTCCGTGCCCGGGGAGGGCGACGTCGCCGCCGGAGGGTGGTTGAGGCAGGGGCCCGGCCTGTCCGGCCGCGCCCCTGCCCGGTCGGTTGTCAGGCGACGAAGACGCTGCTGCCGAACTCCTGGGTGGTGCGTCCGCCGGGCTGGACGACGGCGACGATCTGGCCCGTGCAGTTGGGGCCGCTGTAGACGAGCGCGTACTCGTTGGTCTCGTTGCGCAGGATCAGCGGCCTCAGGCGCGCGTCGACGCAGCCGGACGGGTTCTCGACCACCTGGCCTCCGCCGAACACGAGCCGCCCGTGCGCGGCCATGGCGGTGGTGGGCAGCAGGGTCAGTGCCGCCGCACCGAGGGCGGCGAGAAGGTGGACGCTACGTCGCATGATGGGGCTCCCCTGTTCGGGCCGAGGCGGTGTTTCCGCCATAGGACATTCCGATCATGCACTCTGTGTAGTCGTTCGGCCACAAAGGTGAAGGCGTGTCTTCGGTGGCGGGTGGATCCGACGGGGTTGTCCGTCGGCGCTGCCAGGGGTCCGGGTGCGCCGGGCCGGAGGGCGCTTCGAGAGAAGCCCGGGTGGTCTCTCCGGCGACCTTGTGGCGGCCGTGTCGAGACGGTCTTTCGGTGGCCGTCCGCGAGCCGCCGGAACAGGGGGACGTAGGAGTTCGGCGGGATTTCCGTTGAGTGTTGGTTTCTGTTCGTCTCCGGTTTGTCCGAGGGCTTCTACGCCGTTTACCGACAGGGGCGGTCCTGGGAGAAATAGGAACGATTGATTTATCCCGTGCCTCTTGGGAAAAGCCTGCGAGGTCGAAACGTGCCACGTGCGTGCCGAAGGCGATCCGCCGTACCGCTCTTCGCCTCGAAGACGCACGAAGATGTGGTGGCCGGTTCGCTCCCGGCACGCGAACGGCTGAACGCCGTGAACCGTCGGCACAGACCGCTCGGGTGACGCGCCGCCGTACTCAGGGGGTACGGATCTTCCCGAGGCTCGCCCGTGCCACCCGGGTGATCCGATGCCTGGCCCCCAGAACCCGCTCGCAGTCCGCCAGGGTCCGTTCGTACAGCTCGACGGCCTGCCTGGTCCGCCCGGTCGTCTGGTAGGAGTTCGCGAGGTTCAGCCGGGAGATCAGGGTGTCGAGGTGGTCGGGGCCGAAGCCCTGTTCGCAGCCTGCCACCGCTCGTTCGTACAGTTCGACGGCCTCCGGCCGTTCGTTCGCCTGGTAGGCGTGCGCGAGGTTCTGGCGGGCGTTGTTGGTGGCGAGATGGTCGGTGCCGAGGGCGC
Source organism: Streptosporangium sp. NPDC020145 (assembly GCF_040631275.1). Classification (NCBI taxonomy): domain Bacteria; kingdom Bacillati; phylum Actinomycetota; class Actinomycetes; order Streptosporangiales; family Streptosporangiaceae; genus Streptosporangium; species Streptosporangium sp. NPDC020145. The sequence goes on from NZ_JBEXZT010000015.1 coordinate 135,847, forward strand.
GTTCGCAGGCGATCAACGCCTGTTCGCACAGGCCGACGTCCCCTTCGATCTTTCCGGCCACCCGGTAGACGTTTATGAGGCTGTTGCGCACGGTCAGGGTGATGAGATGGTCGGAACCCAGCACGCGTTCACAGTCGGGCAGCAGGTTCTCGCCCACGCGCATGGCCGGTTTCACCTTCCTCATCAGAATGAAGGACCGCATGACGTCCGCACGGCCGGCCAGGGTGTCGGGATGGGTGGAGCCCAGAGCCGCCGCCTGCCGACGCTCCACATGCACGTAGTGGCTCAGGGCCGGTCTCATCCATCGCAACGCTTCGTAGGCGCTCGCGAGGCCGCGGCAGGTGGCCAGGGTGTCGGGGTGGTCGAAGCCCAGTGTCTTCCTGCGCCGGGCCAGCGTCCGCTTGTAGAGGGCGACGGCCTCTCTCATTCTCCCCGTCAGCTGGTAGGCCTGGGCGAGACCGTGGCGACTGGCCAGGGTGATGGGGTGGTCGGGGCCGAAGGCCCGCTCGCAGCCGGCCATCATCTGTTCGCACAGGGCGACGGTCTTGTCCACCTGGCCTTTCGCCCAGTAGGCGTCCACGAGGCCACGACGGATGGCCAGGGTGGCGGGGTGGTCGTTGCCGAAGGCCTGCTCGCAGCCGGCCAGCGCCTTTTCGCTCGTGGCAAGGGCCTTGTCCGGCTCACCTGTCGCCTGGTACGCCTCGGCGAGGTTCTTGAGGCTGGTCACGGTGGTGAAGTGGTCGGTGCCGAGGGCCCGTTCGCAGTCGGCCACCAGTCGTTCGTGCAGGGTGATGGCCTTGTGCGTCTCACCCGCCGTCCGGTACGACTCGGCGAGGTTGTGCCGACTGGCCAGGGTGTCGGGGTGATCGGCGCCGAGAACCCGCTCCCGGTCGGCCACCACCTGTTCGGACAGAGCGATGCTCTTGACCGCCTCGCCTGCCGCCCAGTGGGCGCTCGCGAGGTTGTGGCGGCTGTCCAGGGTGTCGGGGTGATCGGCGCCGAGGACCCGCTCCCGGTCGGCCACCACCTGTTCGTAGAGGGTGATGGCCTTGTCCGCCTGCCCCGCCGTCCGGTGGGCCTCGGCGAGGTCGTGGCGGCAGGTCAGGGTGTCCGGATGGTCGGGGCCCAGGGTGCGTTCGAGGTCGGCCAGCGCTCGCCGACACAGTGCGACGGACGACCGTGCCCCGTTCATAACCACTCGACGGTCACGCCACGGGTGGCCCACGCCACCGCCGCCGACAAAGGCCCTTCGCGCCATGAACCATGCTGAATCGTCATAGCTCCATTTTGGAGGTGGAAATCGTTTGCCGTGGGCGGTGGGATCGGAAATCTCGTGAACGTTCGCACGCCCCCGCGTTTCGCCACATGAGTGAGGGCGTCAAGAACGGAGGGCCGGAGGTTCCACCCGTTTGTCAATATCTCTATTTCATGCTTAATGTCGCCCGTATTACGCGCCGGGCCATTTCCCGATTTCCATGGAGAGACCGGGACGGTGGTCCCGGACGGCCCGGGAGACGGCCCCGCGGACAGGCCGGGCCCCGTTCACCGACGTCCGCTTCCACGCCACGCGGTGTGACCGGGAGTGCTGGCGCCGGACGGCCACCCGCTCTCGCCGACCTGAATCGTGTCGCGTCGAGGGCGGATCGCCCGGTCGCGGAGCGTTCGCACGTCCGGGCGGGGCGCTGGAGTGCCGTGGCCGTTCTACGCCAGGCGGGTGCAGGTGACCGAGCCGAGAACGAAGCTGGGGCCGCTGTTCATGGTGATGTGCAGGGCGTTGACGGTGAGGGTGCCGTCCGAGGCCCTGACCTGCTGTTCGTTGACGACGGCGGAGCCCCCGTCGAAGGTTATGCGTTCGGGCGCCGGTATGACGCCTTCGCCCGCCACGCTGTTCCCGAAATGGTTTCTCCCCATGCGGACCTCGGCCCTGATGCCGGTTCCGGTGGAGGCGCAGGAGGCGCTGAGGTTCTCGACCTCGATGGTTCTGCCGAACGCCAGGATGCCTTTGACCTGGGCGTCGGCCCACAGGGAAGTGCTCTGGCGCTGCGCGGCGACGTGGAACTCCTGGGCGCTGAGGATCTGCATGTAGGGCTTGCCGAGGACCCAGGGCCCGCCCCTGGCGGAGGTGGGCCCTGCGGCGGAGTCGGCGTGGGGCAGCGGGCCCGCGGAAAGCGCTCCCTGGGCCCAGACCCCGTAGGCCGTCGCCTTGATGACGGCGGCCGAGGACGGAGTGGCCGGGAGCACCGCCGTGAGCAGCCCCACGGCCAGCAAGCCGATCGCGCCGATGTGTCGTCGAGCAGGCACCTTGAGCTCCTTCGCGGCCGTACGTCGAGGGTTTTGCGGGCGACTCCCTACGAGGGCCACCCTCCCGGATCTTAACGTTACGTAGTCGCATATATCCATGGAGTTCGGAACTCTCGCCGTCGACGACGCCGGACTCCCGGGACCGCCGCCTGACCTGAACCCGGGGGCGGCCCCGGTGAGGGTCGTCGGTGGTCAGGGCCGTGGTGCGTGGTTCCGGGTCACTGCAGGCCGGTGTGGAGGGCGGTGACCAGTTCGCCGTCGGAGGTGTCGCCGCTGGCCTCCCAGAAGAAGGCGCCGCCGAGTGACTTCTGCTTGATGTAGCTGGTTTTGCCGTCGATGCTCTCGGGGGCGTCGTAGCTCCACCAGTTGGGGCTGCAGTAGGCGTAGATGGTGCCCGCGATGCTGCCGCCGCCGCTGTTCGGGTTGCTGCTGATGAAGGGGCACGTGGTTTTGAGGACCTTGTAGTCCTCGACGCCCGTGTTGGTGTCCGTGTCCCAGGTGCCCCTGGCCGGGCCGGTGGCCGTACCGCCAGGGGCCTTCTGGGTGACGCCGGTCCAGCCGCGGCCGTAGAAGGGGATGCCCAGCAGGAGTTTTCCTGCGGGAACGTGAAGGGACAGGAGCTTGTCGATGGCCGCGCTGGCGTTGAAGTCCTTCCTGGGGATACCGGTGTAGTTGACCAGCGGTGCGTGGGGGGCGGTGGGGCCGTGGCCGGACGTGCTGTCGAAGGGGCCGAAGTAGTCGTAGGTCATGACGTTGTACCAGTCGACGTACTGTGCGGCGTCCGCGTAGCCCGCGGTCTCGATCTTTCCGCCGGCGGTTCCGTCACCGCTGATGGCGGCGGTGACCAGGCGACTCTGACCGAACTTGGTGCGTAGCGCCGACATCAGTTTCTTGTAGTCGGCGGGATTGTTGGGGTACTCCCAGTCGATGTCGATGCCGTCGAAGAGACCGGCCCAGCGGGAGTCCTCCAGGAGGTTGTAGCAGGATTCGGCGAAGGCCTGCGCGTTCTTCGCGGCCTCGGCGAAGCCGCCGGACCAGGACCAGCCACCGAAGGAGTAGAGGATCTTGAGGCCGGGATGCCTGGCCTTGAGCTTGCGCAGCTGATTGAAGTTGCCGTACAGCGGGCCCGTGTCGGCCACGCCGTCGACGCTGTGCGCGGCGTCGTACTGCTTCTGGTAGGCGGCGTACGCGTCGCCGATGGCGCACTTGCCGCCGGTCACGTTGCCGAAGGCGTAGTTGATGTGGGTCAGCTTGGCCGCCGTGCCACTCGTTTCGAGGTTCTTGGCGTGGTAGTCGCGGGCGTAGACCCCCCACTCGATGAAGTAGCCGACGAGTTTCTTCGACTCGACATGCGCCGCCGGGGTTGTGGAGGCGTTGGCGGGCAGGGCGGGGGTGCTCAGGGTCAGGGCGAGGACCGCGGCGGCGGCCAGGCGTATCGGGAAGGCAAAACGCACGGGATCTCTCCTTCGCATGACGTCTCCCCGGAAAAGGGAGAGTTCGGGTCAGGCTCAATGGGCGGGAGGACGCCGACCAGAGACCTCTTCTCCGATGCCGTTCGGCGGATCACCTGAGGAGGACCGTTCCTGGTGGGCTGCTCGCTGGGCGCGCTCACATCGCGAGGGCACGTGCTCTAGGAGGCGGTCACGACTCCCTTGACGCATTTGTATGACTTGAAGGAGTCGGTGCTGTTTTCGAGTTTGCTGATGACTCTGGCCAGGCAGTCTCCCAGGACACGCTGGCCTGTGGCGTTGGGGTGCCCGGACTCCTGCTTCAGGTTCTCGTCCTCGCCGCTGTTCTTCGCTTCGTTGATGAAGCGGACCCATTCCCACTTGGCCCGGGCCGCCGGGCTGTTGAACGAGTTCGGGAGGCCGGTCGTGGTGCCGTCGTAGGTGGCCGTATTCTTGCTCACATAGGTTTGGTTGCTGCACGCTTCGTGGTCGTCGAACGCCTGTCGCAGGTTCATGAAGGCGCCTTTCCTTCCCTGAGGCCAGAAACCCGACTCCCCCGTCCAGCTGTCCAGCTTTTCGTTCAGCTCCTTGTTGATGCTTTCGAGGGTGGCGAAGTCCGCGTCATGGAACGGGCATCCGTATCTCTTGTCTCTCTCACCGTCGACTCCGGGCCGGACCTGTGCGGCCGCGGGGGGAAACGGCCTTGGGTAACCCTGGACTATGATCCTGGCGAAGTTTCCGTAATTGGCTTTCTGGTTGAGGGTTGTGTCTATCCTCTTGACGATGTCTTTCAGGTTCGTCTTGAGGGTGGCGAACTTCTCCTGGGTGATCTTTTGCGCCTTGTACTGCTGGCAGGTCGTGGGGTACAGCGTGGGGGCGAAATAGTGCCTGACACACTGTTCGACGATGCCCGTCACGTCCAGATCGTTTCCTCCGATCGACAGGACGACGTACTTGACGATGTTCGTGTTCTCGCTGACCTCGCTTTCGAGATCCTGTATCTGTGTCAGCTGCTCTCCCTTGAAGAGGTTCCTCATGTCCGAGGTGGTCGCCCCTGAGCAGGCGATGTTCTTGATGGTGGGGGTGGCGGAGTCGTTGAAGGGGTTCCTCATGGCCGTGTTCTTCAGCCACTGGATCTCCGCCGTGTCGGACCTGTGACACCCCGGTTTTTCGACCCCGTTGAGTTTGTACGTCCACGTGTTTCCGTAGACGGCGTTCGCGTTCGTCCTGTAGGCGCGGTCGACGATCTCCAGGTCCGCCGCGGCAGGCGCGGTTCCTCTGTAGTTGTTCGCCCCGTAGGGGTTCGCGATCCAGCGGCCTCCCTCTCCTGAGATGTAGGAGTCGCCCATGCTTATCACGTGGGAGCGGACATAGAACTTGACCGACTTCACGCTGCGCTCGGTGTAGTTCGCCCTGGAGTGGGGATAGACTTTTTCCACGCTCGTTCCGCCGCAGTTGCTCTCGACGTAGATGCCCAGAACGAAATTCGTTGCGTTCTGGGCGGATTTCGAGGTGAAAGGCGGTGAGACTTCGATGCAGTTCTTCTCTTCCGTCTGCAGGATCAGGTGGCTGTTCCCCTGAAGGTCGAAATTCGACCACAGCTTCGCGTCGAAGGTCTCGGTGCCTGGTGGGTCGTTTCTTTCTCGGTCCTGTCCGCTGGCGCCGGCCGGTGAGATCAGCGGCAGCGTCAGCAGAGCCAGGAGCCCGAGAAGCCCAATGGCCTTTTTCATCTTTCGCCTTTCAGGAGTGGTGCCCCCGCCGGATTCACGGCTCGGCGGCGCACGTCGGGGTAGGGGGAGAAGGCGGGGTGTGAGGCTCAGGTCCGTGGCACGGAGACGCCTGGCGTAAGCGATCCCTGGAGAGAGCGGGTCAGTGCCTGGAGAAGAGGACCGACGCCACCCGGTGGGTGTGGTTGAAGTTCGGAGAACTCGACGCAGGCACGGTCTGTACGGGGTTACCGGTGCAGTTGTCGTTGATGTACAGGTAGGCGTCCAACTCCGCTGACGGGTTGCGGGCGGAGAGGCTGTTCGAGATCTCGCTCACCTGCACGCACCGTCCGCTGTCGGGGATCGGGATGAGAACGGAGTCGCCGAGTTGGTTGTAGTCGCTGTAGAGGTACAGATTCGTCTCGTCAGCGGCGGCCGCGGGCAGGGTGGCGCCGGCGAACGTGGCGGCGGCCAGTGCCAGCACGGCCAGGGGGAGGGTGCTTCTCATGGCGGGGGTCCTTTGGTCGGTCCATCACTCAATCACTAAAAGTAGTTAGCGATTTACGCAGAGTAAGGCCAGGTTTGTGTTTCCGGCCGACCTGGGGACGTAGCCCGGCGGCTACTGCCGACGGGACTGGGACCGGGCCATGGCGGGCGGGGTGCTACTGGGCCGGGCTCGGTGGTGGGGCGGGGTGGTGCGGCCTTCCCGTGCCGGTCGGGGGCAATCGTCGCCCATGAGTGACGTTGGCGGGCCGGAGGGGAACCTCTTCATGCTCTTACTTTGGGTGATTGATTTGGCACTTACTGTAATCGTCACCGTGTGAACACCCGAGGATAAGGACCTTGGCCATGAGAAGGACCCACCCCCTGGCTGTGCTGGCGCTGGCCGCCGCCGCACTCACCGGCATCGCCACCACGCCCGCGACCGCCGACGCCACCGCCGCCGTGCACCTAGATCTGTTCAGCGAGCACAATCAGACCGGCGACTCCCAGTCCGTCGACATCCCCGCCACCGAAGGGTGCACACGGGTGGACCCGTCGTTCAAGGCCTACTCGGCCTACAACCACTCCGGTCGGTTCAACGCCGCCCTCTACACCACCGACGACTGCAACGGCGAGCCCGTAGAAGTCGTAGGAAAGTTCAAGAAGCCCAACTTTCCCAGGCGGCATGACGTGGCGTCGATCAGCTTCGTGGAGTGATCGGCTGGGCCTCAGCGCATGACCGCGGCCGGCAGCGAAGGCGGGAACCCGTACGTGGCGCAGCCTCCGGAAGACTCGACTCCGGAGGCTGCCTCCTGCTGGGTGGCCGACCCCATCCCGCCGCCGCCCCCTCGCAGGCACCGTCACCGGACTTCCGCGTGAGACGTTCGCTGAACGGCACCTTCAAAACAGGGAAGCTCTGTGAACAAGCTCTGTTTCCTGGCCTCGCTGGCACTGACGGTTCCCTTGCTGTCCGGCACCGGGTCCGCAGCCGCCGCCGGTGCCGAGCTGAGGCTGTACACCGACCGCAGCCAAGCCGGCGACTCCGTCCCCGTCCCCGTCCCGACCGAGGAACGGTGCGTGCTGGTGCCGAACGTTTTCGGCAGCCTGTCGGCCCGCAACACCTCCGCCAGGTTCATCGCCGGGCTGTACCTGAGTGAAGACTGCGAGGGCGACGCGATAGAGATCGTGTACCCCACTCACTCACTGGACTTCCTGAGGCGCCACAGGATCGCATCGATCAAGTTCGTGCCGGACTGATCCAGGCCCCGCGCGTACCGGTTGAACCGCTCCCGGTCGGTACCGCACTTCAAGAGCGGTGGCCACGCCGCTCTGTCTCTTAGGCCACACATTCACCGCACAGCCTCCTGAAGGGCTATTCCCATGCGCTCCTCCACATCGCTCAGGCTCGCCGCCCTGGCCGCCGCAGTGGCCGGCCTGCTCGCTCTCGCCACCCCTCCGGCCGCCATGGCGGCCTCCTCGTCTCCTGGTCGTGCCGCCGCCGTCGACATCTGCGGCCACCGGATTGAAAACTGGATTCCAGGGAACTTCGCCTCCTACCACGGCACGCTCTACTACCCGGACGGTTCCCGGCACTATGCCAAGGTCAGCTTCATCGGCGATCGGGCGACGCTGCAGATCGACGGCCGTGAGGAAGCTCTGGAGCACTACACCTTCGACTCCGCGGCCCCCGCGTTCACCTGGAGCGGCCCCGCCGGTTCTCGGCGCACTGTCGGCCTGCCCGAGTGCAGGAACACGCGCGTGGTGTTCGCCCGCCTGGCCGTACAGGTCGGTAGCGGCACCGCATATGGCGAACTGGTCCCCACCGTGTAACCGCCCCGCTTCGTGCCACAACCGGGCCAGGCGACCGCCTGGCCCGGTGAACGCGTATGTCTGAGAGTCTTGCTTGTCATATACCCCTGGGGGGTATAAATTCTGTAGCGGCAGAGGAAGTACGAAAGACCTGGAGTTCCCATGGCCGAGCAGCACCACGACCACAGTCGGCACGGCATGTCCGGGCAGGCGGGGCACGAGCACGCGGGCCACCACGACCACGACCAGCACGCGCACGCCGGCCACGGCAAGGTCACCTGGCGGATGGCGGCCTCGGCGACCCTGCACTGCCTGACCGGATGCGCCATCGGTGAGGTGCTCGGGCTGGTGATCGCCACCGCGTTGGGCTGGCACACGCTCCCGTCCATCGTGCTGGCCGTCGTGCTGGCCTTCTTCTTCGGCTACCTGCTCACCCTCATCCCGCTTCGCCGGGCCGGGGTGGGTTGGAAGGAGGCGATCACCCTGGCTCTGGCGGCCGACACGGTGTCGATCATCGTGATGGAGATCGTGGACAACGGCGTGATGCTCGTCATCCCCGGTGCCATGGACGCCGGGCTCACCACGGGGCTGTTCTGGGGCGCGCTGGCGGTCGCCCTGCTGGTGGCGTTCCTGGTGACCACACCGATCAACAAGTGGATCATCGGCAAGGGACGGGGGCACGCGGTCGTCCACGCCTACCACCACTGACGGGCCCGCCTGCGGTCACGACCGCCGCAGGCCCGCCACGCCCGTCGCGACAGGGTGGGACGGCCCGTGCGTCAGCCGTACCGGTGGACCGTGGTCGGCGCGTTCGTGGCGAAACCCCTCGTCATCAACCACACGGCGAGGACGAGGCTCTGCAGGCCCAGCGGCGCGTTCATGGTCAGGTAGAGCGGTGTGGCCACGTCGGTCAGGCGAAGCAGTACCAGGAAGCTCGCCGACATGGCCGCTCCGATTCCCAGGAATCCCCATCCGGACAGCCACCGGGGGACGGATCTCGACCGCCACAGAACGCGGAACAGCAGGAGATCTCCGAGGCTCAACGCGATGATCAACGCGACATGGTTGACCAGGTCGCGTGCCGTCCGCAGCAACTCGCCCAAGACCTCAAGGTGGGACGTGTCCGAAGCGCCGGCTTCGGCGAACTCATGGCCCAGGACGAGGAACAGGGGCAAGGTGATCACGCCGATGAAGTGGAACGTCGCCGCGATCAGCCTGAACCCGAGGAAACCCAGGCTGAGCGCCTCGTTCTCCGCCCGCAACGCCGGATAGACGCACAACGCGAACCCGACGTAGGCGGGGATCATGATGGACTGGGCGATCGCGCCGACGATGACCTGGCTCTCGTGTGCGGAAACGAGAGCGAGACGGCGTGGCTCATCAAGGGCGGGAACGATGCTCAGCACACCGGCGATCATGCTGACGACGACCAATGTGCCCGCGATCGCGGCTGCCCGCCTGTTCGTATGCATGATGGTTGTCCTGTGATCCCGATGGTGACGGAGTGGTCGGTGCCGGATCGGCGGGGTTCGGGCTCTCTGAGGGCGCAAGACTGACGCGCAGGTCGAGGACCGCCGGGATCAGCCTGTGAGCAGGTCCATGCGGAGGAACTCGGTGATGCGGAGCGGCTTCGGTGGGCGTGCCACCTCATCGGGGAGGGCCTGGAACGCCTCGTCCTTCCCGACGAGGCGTGGGGCGGTGAGTTCCACCTCTCTCCCGTCGACCCGGAGCCGCGCGTTTCCGGCGGCCAGGACGTTCCGCACCCAGTCGGAGCGCGATCCGTACACCAGAACGAACAGGTAACCGCCGTTGACGGGATGCGCGTCCATCGGCGTGCGGTACGTGGCACCGGAAACGCGGCCGACGTGAATCAGCACCGGCCATCTACCGCCGGTTATCGCGCGGGGGTTGAACACCTTCTTGTTCACGTGTCCCCACCACCTCGGCATCGGCATGGAGATCTCCTTCTCTCGCCCCGGCGGGCGCGTCACAGGTCCGAACCCTGGCCGACGCGAACCCGAAGAGCCTTACGGCGGTAAGGCTGCTTACGGGTGTAAGGTTGGCTTACGCTCGTAAGGCTGTCAACCCGTCCGGACTCCGGAGCCGTCGTGCCACCATCGCAACCGCTCAACAGAGGCCTCGTGCTGGAAGCCGCGATCCGGGTCGCGGATCGCGGCGGCGTGGAGGCGATCACGATGCGCCGGGTGGCGCAGGAGCTGGGCGTGGAGGCGATGTCGCTCTACCACCACGTGCCGAACAAAGACGCGATCCTCGACGGCGTGGTCGACATGGTGTTCGCGGCGATCGAGCTACCCGGCGCCGAAGGCGACGACTGGCGTGAGGCGATCCGTACGCGTTCCTTCTCCGCACGGGTGATCCTGTCCCGGCACAGCTGGGCTCTCGGCCTCATGGACTCCCGGCGCGATCCGGGACCGGCGACACTGCGTCACCACGACGCCGTCCTGGGCGTCCTGCGTGAGGCGGGGTTCACGTTGCCGATGGCCGCGCACGCCGTCTCGCTCATCGACAGCTACGTCTCCGGATTCGTCCTGCAGGAGGCGAACCTGCCGGTGAGGACGCCGGACGATGTCGAGGAGGTGGCGGGCGGCATCCTCCGGCATCTGCCTGCGGAGGAGTTGCCGTATCTCACCGAGATGATCCGTGACCACGCCCTGCAGCCGGGCTACGACTACACCAGTGAGTTCGGCTACGGCCTGGACCTGATCCTGGACGCGCTCGAAGCTCGCCGCGGGGGTCCGCGCTCTCGGTGAGCGTTTCGCTCGCTACCGGCGTGACGGTGCGGTCGGCGCCGCGCACGCGACGGAGACGACGGCAGGCCCGGCGCGTCGGTGGGCGGCGCCGGCGGACGGACCGTCGTCGCGACCGGTTCTCCGGCGGCGACGGGCGCGGTCTCGGCTGCTCGGGCGTCGGTGGGGGACCCGCAACGGAACCGGAAGGCGCGCTCGGCCGGTTCCCTCGCAGGTCTGCTGATCGATTGAGGCCAAGATGGCGCGGTCAGCAGGAGATGGTCACCGGATCGGAGACCGCCACGTTGTAGCCGCTGTTGCCGCTCCCCGAGACCGGTCCCAGGTTCATGACCCTCCCGCTGACGCACTTCGCGACGACGGTCTGCGTGATGATCCGGCTCGACCCTTCGATGTCGGCGCAGTCGCGCACGGACTCCGCGAGCAGCTCGCGGTAGGCGGTGACGAACTCCTCGTCGGAGAGCGACGCCTGCCCGTCGAAGTCGGGCAGCTTCCAGTAGTCATGCCGTGTGGTGGATCCCGACGTCAGGTCAATGGTGACGATCGCCCCCGCGGGCACCATCTCGACACCTCTGAACCAGGACGTCGCAGGCTCCTGGGACAGGTACGGCGCGACGGTCAGGGTCTGTTCGCCGAGCGCGACGTCCCAGTTGACGGCTCTCGGGCACTCGGGGTGTTGGAAGAACGCCTTGATCTCGGAGTCGAAGACCACCTGGTCGCCCACCCGCGCGTAGTAGAGGGGTTTGATGCCGAATCTGTCTCGCGCCAGCACGAGAGTCCGGCGCTTGCGGTCCCACAGCGCGATGGCGAACACACCCGCGACGTGATCCAGAAAGTGGCGTCCCTCCCGGGCGTAAAGGTGGGCCAGGACCTCGCAGTCGGATCTGGTCCGCAGCGCCACGTCGGGGATCCGGGATTTCTCCAGGTCGCGATGGTTGTACACCTCGCCGTTCGCGATCAGGACGACGGAACCGTCGTCGCTGAGGAACGGTTGCGCTCCGTTGTCCGGATCCACCAGGGCCAGGCGGCGGAAGGCCGGACCGACCGGCCCGTCCACCATGGTCTTCTCACCGTCGGGTCCCCGATGACCGACGGCGTGGGTCATGCCGAGAACGGCGCAGCGCTCGACCTTCGTGGTCGTCGCATGGTCCTGGAAAGGGTGACCCCGAACGGTTGCGCCCGGGGGGCCTGTGAATTCCGCACCGGCGGGCCAATTGGTTCCCCGGCCGGGTGAGTGAGGCGAGGTGAAGAATGACGCTCCTTCCGCGGCGACGCGTCGGAGTCAGTTCGGAGAGGCCGGCTTCCCTTCGTGGAGTTCGTCGAGATCTGTGTCCGGTGAACTGCTTTTTGTGGACGCCCTGCGGGCGAAGGGGTAGAAGCCGCTCCCGGCCAGGAAGAAGACAAGGGCGAAGACCAGCCATCCGCCCAGGTGGAAGGGCAGAATGACAGAGGTCACCGCGAGGGGACCGAGCAGCCCGCCCGCCGCGATTCCGCTGTTGAAGACGCCCTGGTAAGAACCCGGGGTCGAAGGGTCCGCGAGGTCATAACTCAGACTCCAGCCTCCCGCGGAGGACAGGATTTCGCCCAGCGTCAGTGTCGCCGTGCCGACCAGCACCAGCGCGGTGGCCATCAGCGGGCCGAAGAACGCCGCGGAACCGAGCGCGGCGCAGGAGACGGCGAAGGCCACCGCGGAACGAAAACAGGCGGTGGCGGCCCGGCGCGGATCGTCCAAACCTCGACTGAGGCGTACCTGGAGAAGAATGACCATAACGGTGTTGAGAATCAGACAACCCGAGATGATGACGGCAGGCGCGCTCGTGTTCGTCGTCACCCACAGGGGCAGACCGACTTCCAGGATGGCTATGTGCAGCGCGAGTATCGCGCTGAGTAACGTCATCCCGAGGAACGGCGTGTTTCTGAACGGGTTGGCGCCGGTGCGCCGGACACCCGTCGACGCCGGCTCGCGGTGGCCGGTGATCCGGCGGTGCCCGATCCTACGGATCAGCACGGCGGTGACGAGGAAGGTCACCGCGTTGACGATCACGATGAGGCGGTAGGCCGTCGGGGTGTCGGCCACCAGCGCGATGGCCGCCAGCGCGGCTCCCAAACCCGTCCCGGCATTGCCGACGGCGCGCACGTAGGCACGGCCACGCAGGCGTTCCTCCGGCGGAAAGGCCTCGAAGACGAGAGCGTTGCGCACCGAGATCGCGCCTCGGTCCAGGAAGGTCACGACGGCGACGGCCACGAGGAATGCGGGAAAGGTGTCCGCGAGCAGGTAGGCGAGCACACCGACGCTCTCCAGCACGAGCAGGGCGGTGAGGACCCGGACCAGGCCGAATCGATCGGCGAAGACTCCCATGGGGTAGCCGACGGCGATGCCGCAGAGGCCGCCGAGGGTGAGTCCGATACCGAGCTGCTGCGGAGAGATTCCCTGGACACGGGTGAAAAAAAGGACGCTGGTCGTGACAAAAAGGCCGTTGCCGACCGTATTTATGAAGGTGGCGGTTGAAAGCAGGACCAGGGGCCGGGATCTGAGATGCGCAAGGTTTCCTCGTGAGGTCTGACCTTTGCGTATACGCATGCCCAAACATGCTCCTTCCCCGTGCCCGCCCCCGATACACCGCAAAATTTGACAACATGATGCTTCTGTTGTCAATCATTGGCCGATGTCAATGTGCTGCCTTGTTGAAAGCGAATTGCGGATTTGGTTCCCGTCCTGCCCTGCAGGTGCAGGTGGCTGGCCGCAGCGGACGGTTGCCTCGACGACGCCTTGGGCCAACTCGCCACCGGCGATGTCACCGGCGCCGTGCTGTCGGCACGCCAGGCACTCGGCCATGCCGTCGACGCGCTACTGGAGAGCCGTGGTGTCTACGGTTCCCAGCTGCCGAAGTGGCGGGCCCGGCGGCTGGCCGAGGCCCGCCTGCCGGACCTGCCGTTCGAGCGGTACCGGGCGCTGGAGACCATGGCGAGCTTCGACCAGGCACGGCCGGAAGCCTGGGTGGAGGAGGTCGTGGTTCTGTGCCGGGCACTGTCGCTCAGGGCCGAGATCTGAGCGCCGTGTCCCATTCATGGATCCGGGCGTGGCCGTCCCTTGGGATCAGCGGTACCGGAGGCCCTGTCCACCTCCCACCGCGCGGTCGCCGACCTGACGCGATCGGCGTGCCGCCATAGGGGACGAACTCTATGATCAGGTTCGTCCTGATCGTTGAGATTCGGAGAAGATGTCAGCCTCATGCGCCGCGCCATGGTTCTGCTGGGCGGCGTCGCTCTCGCCGTCGGCGCGTTCGTCCTTCTCTACCGGGGCCCGGGGCAGCCGTTCGTCCGCGGCTACGTGAGCGACGTCAGCGCCACCATGCTGGTCTACGCGTTCCTGGGGCTGCTGTGGCGCACCACCGCCGCACGCCGCGCCCTGACCACGGCCGCGATCGCCGCCGCCGTCGAGTTCTACCAGGTAGTCGGCATGACCCTGCCGGGCGTCGGCGGTGTCCTGGTCGGCGCGTTCCCCGACCCATGGGACCTGGTCGCCTATGCCATCGGTGTGGTCGCGGCCCTGGCCTGGGAACGTGGATCGGTCCGACCCGGTGACCGGACCGGTTGACGCTCAGGCACCCCCCACCGGCATTTCGGCACGTCACCCGCGAGGTCGGCCGCCACAAGCCCAGGACTTCCGTAGCCACGGTCAGGGGCCGAGCAGGTTCCGTCCGATGAGCCCGGTCACGTTGCAGGGACCGCCATCAGGGGCGACGACACGACTTTTGACGACGCCCTGAGGCGGACAGCAGGCATTGTCGCCCGAGGACGGGGTATCGCACACGGCTCACCGGCCAGGGCGACGAGAGGAAAGAACGAGGTGAGCTCCTCCAGGCAGGACCTGCGGGTTCAGGTGGTCCATCACGGGCACTGCAGCGTGCTGCGGGTCGGCGGCCACCTGGACTTCATCACCGCCCCCACGCTCGCCGGCCACGTCAAGGCGGCCTGGGAGCAGAGCTCGGGACCACGCTGGTGCTGGAGCTGTCCCGGCTGACCTTCTACGACTCCACCGCGGTAGGCCTTCTGGCCTGGACACGTCAGCGTGTCGAGGACACCGCCACCGGCCGGTTGCTGCTGGTGGGCATTCCCCACGGCCTGCGGCACCTGCTGGACCAGACCGGCCTGCTGCCGCGCTTCGAGCTGCGCGACAGCGTCGGTCAGGCCGTCGCCGAGTTGCTCGTCTCGGAGTGAGAGTCTCGGAGTGAGAGACGACTCCGGGTGTTCGGCGCCGGGCGTGCGCCGGTCTCACAAGAGATCGGCGCTGCGGGGTCGCGGAGTTGAGGTCGAGGACGACGGCCGACGTGCGCCGGTCTCATGAGGAGATCGGCGCGGGGGCCCTGTGGGAGTCGGCCTGCTTCGGCAGATTCGGGGCGTCGAAGGCGGCGAACAGCTCGACCAGGGCGCGGACCGGGGCGTGGGCCTCGGTGGGGTGACGGAAGCCGCGTTCGAGGTTGAGGTGGTAGCGGTTGCGCCGGCCGACGCGCTCGATGGTGAGATATCCGGCCTGGTGCAGGTCGGCCACGATTCCCTGGACCGCGCGCTCGGTGATCCCGATGCTCTGGGCGATGTCACGCAGCCGGCTTTCCGGGTGGCGTGCGATCTCCAGCAGCACGCGTGCGTGGTGGGTGAGGAAGGTCCAGGAGGAACGATCGGCAGGCCTGTCCATGGCAACCATTGTGCTTTCTGATCTCGGGGTGTGTCCGTCTCCCCGTGAGGGGATCTTCCGCCAGCGGACACCGAATGGTCTTTCCGGAAATATACTTCGGCATTATGGTGGGAGTCAGGTAGTTCTCCCGCGTTGTCTGGACGCTGGATCGATGTTGGAGCACGCCATGCCCGCCTCTCATTCCGGATGCCGTCCTGGTCTGATGACCACGAGCACATACCTGCTCGACGCCACATTGCTGTGCGTCGTCGGCGAGGTGGACGCGACCACCTCCGCCCAGTTGGAGGCGGCCCTGGTCCAGGCCCGGCGGCGGGGCAAGCCGGTGATCGTGGATATGAGCGGGGTGGGCTTCCTGGACAGCGGCGGCCTGACGGTACTGCTGGCCGCCCACATGGCCGCCGAGCGGGAGGGCAGCAGCCTCCACCTGGCCGAACTCCAGCCGATTCCGCTGCGCCTGCTGACGATCACCGGCGTCCTGTCCCTCCTGCACGTGCACACCGGCCTCCAGCACGCCGTCGCCACCGTCTCCGCGACGGTTCCGAAGGCCACGGCCCAGGCGCGACCGTCGGCCAGGGCCGTACCCCCCGCCTGAACGGGCGGTGTTCCGCGACTTTTGCACCACTTTGCGTGTAAATATGCAAAGTGGTCACCTTCTGGAGGTGATCTGTAACGCGACGTGGCCTTGGCCGGCGCCGGTCCTCTCGGCATGCCCGGCATCGAAAACGCCTGGCACGCCACCCCGGCTCTACATCGGAATCAGCTGACCACATGCTGCTGTCGGTGGGATCGGCAGGACCGTCTGCCAGGACGGGGACGAGCATCCGGTCTGCGCTCCTCGATGCTCAGACCGGGATCCAGTTTCCGTGGAAGCCCGCGGGGACGCGCACCGGGACGTGTACCTCGGCGAGCGGGGCCGCGGCCAGGTCGGCGGCGTCCAGGATGGCCAGGTAGCTCGTACCGGCGCCACGGTCGTGAGCGAACGTCATCAGGAAGCCCTCGTTCTCACCGGTCCCGGCCCGGGGCACGAAGACGGCCTCGCCGCAGGTGTGGCCTGGAGGGAGGCGGTGCACCGCCCGTTCGCCGCCGCAGGTGAGGTCGTAGGCGTAGATCTCCGACCGCTCAGGCTCGGGGCCCAGGGAGAAGCTCGTCGTGTAGCCGTAACGGTGGGGCAGTCCGAGCATCGAGTCGGCCACACGGGGGTATTCGCTGGGCGCGTCGTCGAGCGCCTCCTCGGTGACCGTGCCCGACCTCAGGTCCAGCGTCCAGCGGTACACGATCGGGAGCCCGCCCTCCAGGTCGTCGGCGCCGCCGTGCCACAGCGTGGGGACGCGGGTGCCGGTGACGGTGATCGTGTCGCCCCGCGGGTCCTCGAAGGCGTTCATGGTGTGCCACACGTAGCACGGGACGACGTCGAACCAGCGTACGGGCGCGTCGTCGCCGGCCGTACGCGCCAGCACGCCGAACCGGGCGCGGTGCGCGTCGTCCCAGCGCCACGGCGGCCCGCCCGCAGCCGCCTGGGCGGGGTCGAAGACGACCGGCAGGTCCATGAAGATCACGTGGTTGCGGGTGATGGCGAAGTCGTGCGTCATTGTCGCCCGCGGCACGTCCACGACCCGCCTCTGCACCACTTCGCCGGCGGCCGTGGCGCGGTAGTAGGTCAGGTACGGCGGGCGCAGCTGGTAGCCGAAGAACAGCAGCTCACCGGTGATCGGGCAGGTCTTCGGGTGCGCGGTCATCGGGGTCCGCAGGGCCCCGTCGAAGGTGTACGCCCCGATCGTTGCGAGGTCCGGCGTCACCTCGTACGGGAAGCCGCCCTCCTCCAGGGCGAACAGCCGGCCCGCGTGCGTGATCAGGTGGGTGTTGGCGGTGGTGACGCGGTAGTCGATCCGGCCGGTCTCCTGGTCGAAGGCGAGGGCGAAGCGGGACCGGCCGGGGTTCCCGTAGAGCGGCGTGCGCACGTACCGGTTGCGGTACCAGCGCGCCCTGCCGCCCTCCAGCGCGATGGTGTGGATCATGCCGTCGCCCGCGAAGGAGTGCGGCGACCAGCCGGTGCGCGGGTTGGGCCCGTTGCGGAAGAACTGCCCGCCCAGCTCGGCCGGGATCTCGCCGACGACCTTGGACGGTTCCAGGGTCACCTCCTCGGCGACGGGGGCGTTGTTGCCCGCGAGATGCAGCGGCACCGTTTCGGACATGCGGGAACTCCTGTCGGCATGGGGTGGGGACGCCGACAACCGTGCACGAGAAAATGCGTGGACAACAGTCTTGTTCTTCCCGCCCGCCTCAGCCGCCCGACAGAGCCCCAGGTGAGAGCCGCCTCAGAAAACCCTGGTGGAGCCGCTGCGAGAACATGGGAGGCCCTCAGACGGGGCGAGGATCGACGGCGGCCGGTTTCACCCTCGGCCCCGCGGACGGTGTGGCCGCCGAGGATTTCGCAGATTCCCGGCCAAGCCGCGTTGCGGATCGCACCTGGAGGTGACCTGCCCCTGCCCGGCCTGGAGGGCGGCCGTCGTTCGCCCGCCCGCAAGCCCCGGCGCTTCGCCGTACGGGGCCGGAGTGCTGCGGGCGGGAGCTTCTCCCGAAGGCCCTGGGCGGAGGGGGAGGGCGACAGGCAGGGAGCTCGGCCAGGTGCGGGCTGCCCGCGTCGGGGAGCGCGAGGTGAGTCAGGGCTGTTCACGCGCCGCTCGCCCCGATTAGAATCGACGAGCATCGATATCGACAGAAGTCGAATTCGACAGCCGTCGATTCCATGAGGGCATTCAGGGAGCGTTGCCGTGACCGGTACCTACAAGCGCGACGATCTGACCATCGACCAGCACCTGGCCCTGACCACCGCGGCCTGCCGGCTGAGCGAGGAGTTCACCGGCCTCTTCGGCGCCGAGACGATCGAGCGGTTCCTGCACACCGGCTACGACCGGTTCGCCGGCAAGGCCGCGGCGGCCAACTTCCTGCCGCTGCTGGCCGAGCGCTTCGCCCGTCAGCGCCTGTACGCCCTGGCCCGCATCGAGGGCCGCTCCGACGGGCGGCCGATCGTGCTGTTCCTGTGCGTGCACAACGCCGGTCGCAGCCAGATGGCACTGGGCTTCTTCGAGCACCTGGCCGGTGGGCGCGCCGTGGCCTGGTCGGGCGGCTCGGAGTTCGCCTCCGAGATCAACCCCACCGCGATCGCCGTCATGGCCGAGGTCGGCATCGACATCTCCAAGGGGTTCCCCAAGCCGTGGACCGAGGAGATCGTCCAGGCCGCCGACGTCGTGGTCACCATGGGCTGCGGGGACGCCTGCCCGATCTTCCCCGGCAAGCGTTATGAGGACTGGAAGGTCGACGACCCGATGGGCAAGGGGCCGGAGTGGGTGCGCCCCATCCGGGACGAGATCGAGCGCCGGGTGCGCGTCCTGCTGGCCGATCTCGGCGTGCCGGCATCCGACTCGGCGCCGCCCTCCGCGCCTGGTCCGCACCGCTGACCCGGCCGCTCACACCGCTTATGTATAGACAGGTGTCAATATAGATAAACGGCCGGGGTGGTCGAAAGGGGAGACGATGGAGCCGCTGGAACTGTTGGAGTGCGGTTCGCCGCTGACGCGCGAGCCGTTGAACGCCGATCAGGCGGCCGCCGTGGCCCGGGTGTTCAAGGCACTGGGAGATCCGGTGCGGCTGCGGATCCTGTCGATCGTGGCCAGCCACGCCGGTGGCGAGGCGTGTGTGTGCGACATCACCGGCGCCTTCGACGTCTCCCAGCCCACCATCAGTCACCACCTGAAAGTCCTCAAAGAAGTCGGCCTGCTGGTCTCGGAGCGGCGCGCCTCGTGGGTGTACTACCGCCTGGTGCCCGAGACGTTGGCCGAGCTGTCCGGCCTGATCACCGTCCCCGCTCCCGCCTGACCGGCTTCGAAGGAACCCTCATGCCCACCTCGCCCTCGTCGTCATCGTCTGCCGGTGTATCGGATTCCGCCACGGCGAAGCGGGCGGGGGTGATCGGCGCCCTGTCGACGCTGGACCGGTTCCTGCCGGTGTGGATCGGGGTCGCGATGGCGGCAGGGCTGCTGCTCGGCCGGGCCGTACCCGGCCTGAACGCCGCTCTGGAGGCGGTCAAGGTCGCCGGGATCTCGTTGCCGATCGCCCTGGGACTGCTGCTGATGATGTACCCGGTGCTGGCCAAGGTCCGCTACGACCGGCTCGGCGCCGTCACCGGCGACCGCCGCCTGCTCCTGTCCTCCCTGCTGCTGAACTGGGTCGTCGGCCCGGCGCTGATGTTCGCCCTGGCCTGGACCCTGCTGCCCGACCTGCCCGCCTACCGCACCGGGCTGATCATCGTCGGGCTGGCCCGCTGCATCGCCATGGTGCTCATCTGGAACGACCTGGCCTGCGGCGACCGGGAGGCCGCCGCCGTCCTGGTCGCGATCAACTCCCTCTTCCAGGTGGTCGCGTTCGCCGCCCTGGGCTGGTTCTACCTGCAGATCCTGCCCGCCTGGCTGGGCCTCGGTGGAGGGACCGCGCTGCAGATCTCCGCCTGGGACATCGCGCAAAGCGTGTTGATCTTCCTGGGCGTCCCGCTGGCCGCCGGATACGTCTCCCGCAAGCTCGGCGAGCGCTCGAAGGGCCGCCAGTGGTACGAGGAGCGGTTCCTGCCCAAGATCGGACCCGTCGCCCTGTACGGCCTGCTGTTCACCATCGTCGTCCTGTTCGCCCTCCAAGGGCACACCATCGGTGAACGGCCCGGCGACGTGGCCCGGATCGCACTGCCGCTGCTGGTCTACTTCGCCGTGATGTGGGGCGGTTCGTTCCTCTTCGGGCGGGCGATCGGCCTGCCGTACGACCGCACCGCGACGTTGGCGTTCACCGCGGCGGGCAACAACTTCGAGCTGGCCATCGCGGTGGCCATCGGGGTGTTCGGCGTCACCTCCGGTCAGGCCCTGGCCGGGGTGGTCGGTCCGCTCATCGAGGTGCCCGTCCTGGTGGCGCTGGTCTATGTGAGCCTGGCCGGCCGCCGCCTGTTCGGCGCCCCGCCCCTGGAAGGTACGGCTCACCGCTGAGGAGCCCGCCGCCTGGATGGCGAACGCCACCCTGACCTGACCGAACTGACGCCTTCCTGGGGCCGAGCAGAGGAGGTCGACACGGTGACGAACGCCCTTGGCGACATGTCCCGGATCCGCCGGGTCTCCTGGAACACCGGACGGCAGCCCCCTGAGCCTCAGCAGGACGGGATCAGGAACCGGAAGGCGGGGCGGCGGCCATCGAAGTCACGGCGCCTTCGGCGAAGCCGGTTCGAGCGCGGCGGCTCCGCGCCCACCGGCAGGAGGAGCAGCCGGTGCGGACAGGGCCAAGGTCAGGCGTCGGAGGCGGTGGGGAGCGGGGGATTCCGCCGTCGGGTGCGTCGGGTTTCACCGTTGAGCATGGCCAGGAACGCGCAACCGATGCTGAGCACGCCGAGCGCCGACCAGGCCAGCGGGTAGCCCGCCGTGGGGGCGAGCTCGCCGAACAGGTACGGCAGGGCGAACCCGCCCACCGCCGAGATCGTCAGCATCAGCCCGAAGGCGGTGCCGATGTTCTCCTGCGACAGCCCCGGCCGGTCACCGGGGATGGTCTGCCACACGGCCAGCGCGAAGTTGAACATGAAGCCGAGACCCATGGCGGGCACCCAGAACCAGCCGGGTCCGCTCAGCGGCACGAGCAGGACGAACACCCCTTCGGCCACGGCCGCCGCGACGAAGACGTTACGTCGGCTGGACAGCCGGTCACTGATCCAGCCGCCCGCCACACTGCCGGGCACACCGGCGATCCCGATGAGGAAGGCGGCCAGGGCCACCTCGCCGGCGCCGACGTGCCTCTGGTCGAGCCCGTAGCCGGCGATCAGCTGGGAGCCGGCGATGAAAGCGCCGTAGGCACCGAGGAAGGCGGCGCCGTACAGCCAGATGCCACGGTTCATGAGGCCCTCGCGCAGGGCGGCACGGGTCAGCCGAATGCCACGCAGGTGGTCGCCGTCGGCGGGGACCCGGAAGGCGGCGGCGGTCACCACGCCGACGACGACGCACAGGGCACCCCCGGCGACCAGCGCCGTGCGCCAGCCGAACGCGTCGGTGAGGTCGCGCCAGGTGTACAGACCCGCGGCGGAACCGACGCTGAAGCAGGCGGAGGTGACGCCCAGGGCCAGCGCGTGGTGCCGATTCCGGAACCAGACGCTGACGGCCGCGACACCCACGGCCGCGAACACCGAGGCGCCGACACCGCACAGCACGCGGAAGACGAGCAGGGTGGCGAAGTCGTTCGCGGTGGCGGAGAGGATGACGGCGGCGCCCTCGACGGTGAGGCCGAGGGCGAGTACCCAGCGCATGCCCATGCGCGTCGCCGGCACCCCACCCGGGATGTGGAAGACGCCGTAGCCGATGACGAACACGGAGATCAGTAAGGCGACCTGGGGGATGTCCAACTGGAAGGTCTCGCTGATCTGGCCGAATCCGGCGGCGATGTTGAACCAGTTGGTCGTCATCGCGACGAATCCGGCGGAGACGATCGCCAGCATCCACCATTTGCGGGACGGGCGGTCCATGCAGCCTCCTAAAGGGGGGTGAAGAGGCCGAGCAGGGCACGACTGAGCGCGGAGTCCTGCCGGGTGAGTTCCAGCACGATGTCGTAGTGGTTGACCTCCGGCACGACCAGCAGCTCGGAGCCGGTGCCCCAGGCCTGGTGGAACCGGATGTTCTGGTCGACGAAGCCGGAGCCGTCGTGCTCGGCGACGGCGAAGACCGCGGGCGGGCGCCGGACCGGAAGGCGCAGCGCGGGGCTGAGCGCGGCGGCCCGAGCGTCGTCGAGCCCGAGCCACTCGTTGGCGAAGCTGTGGACCAGCGGCCTGATGTCGAACAGCCCGCTGATCGGCAGGGCCGCCTTGACCACGTCCCGGGGCAGGCCGAGCGGCTCCTGCCAGTCGTCGAGCATGAGCATCCCGGTCAGGTGCCCACCGGCCGAACTGCCGCCGACGACGATGCGGTCGGGGTCGAGCCCGTGGCGTGCGCCTTCGCGGTGGACGAAGGCCACGGCCGCGCGGACCTGGCGGACGATCTCCTCCAGCGTCGCCCGTGGCGCGAGCGTGTAGTCGACCACGACGGTGGCGATGCCCTGCTCGTCCAGCATGCGCGCCATGAAGGCGGAGTCGGCGCGGGACAGGGCCCGCCAGTAGCCGCCGTGCACGAAGACGAAGACGGGCCGGGGCCGGTCGCCGACGCCCCAGACGTCCAGCCGTTCGCCGCTGACGTGGTCGTAGACGAGGCCCGGGTGACCGCGCAGCCCGTCCACCGCCGACTCCGACCACGCCCGGTAGAGCCGCATGTTCTCGTCGAAGACCGGCACGGGCACGGTCGCCCGCACGTTGTAGGCGCGGTCGGTGTCCTGCCCGAGACTCACCGGCCGACCGAGGCGGCGAACTTCTCGACGAGTCCGGCGAGTACGGCGGGCGACTCCAGCGTCGGGAAGTGCGTCTGCCCAGGGATGCGGTGCGGCCGGAACCACGGGTTGGCCGAGGCGAACTCCCGCTGGACGGCCTCGTAGTCCGGCAGGCTCGGCTGCGAGAACAGGTGCGCGATCGGCCGCTGTACCTTCAACGCCGCCATCCTGCGCAGCGGGGAACCCCAGGTCGCGTAGGCGTTCTCGATGACCCGGCAGGAACGGGCCCACATGTCGAAGTCGAAGGAGGCCATCTCGTCGTCGAGGTGGCGGGCGACCGCCGGATGCGCGGTGCCGCCGAGCCAGAAGTCGAACAGCCGCTGCCGACCGGCGAGCCAGAGTTCGGGGTCCTGGATGTCGCGCAGGTCCTGGACGAACTCCGGCCAGGCCTCCACCATGATCCAGTCGATGACGACGGAACCGGGCACCCGCTCGGGGCTCAGCCGGTCCGTGATCTCCATGTTGGCCCAGCCACCGTGCGAGGTGGAGACCGGCACGAACCGGTCGACGCCGAGGGCGTCCATCAGCTTGATCACGTCGGCGGCCTGTTCGGCGGGCCCGAAGTCGGCCTCGACCGAGCGGACGGCGCCGTGCCCGCGCCAGTCGGCGCGGATCACCCGATGGTTTTCGGCCAGCAGGGGGAGCACGTGGTCGAACAACCGGTGGTCCTGGCACCACCCGCTGACGAGCACCAGCGTTGGACCGGTGGTCCCGGTGACGTCGTAGTCGATCGGGTTGCCGTCGAGGACCAGGGTTTCCATTGATCTTCCTTCCGCCGGCGTGCGGTCACGCCGGAAAACGGTTCATACCGGTGGGGATGGTGGTCGCGGCGCGCATGCGCATCCTGGCGAGCGAGCGTGAACGGTTCATCACGGCCAGGAGAGCCGCACGCGGGCGGTCGGGCAGGGGGTTGAGGTGGCCGAGCCGATAGGAGAAACGCTGGGTGTGCGCGGCGACCGCCGGGGAACCGGTGACGATCTCCACCCCGGCTCGGACCGCCGCGCCCGCGAGCGCGTCGATCCAGCCGCACTGTGCCAGCGCCGCCGCCGCGGTCAGCCCGCCGAGACCCGCGCCGATGATCTGGGCGTGTCGTGCTGCGCTGGACACCGCTTACCTTTCTCCCGTTCTGAGCCGTTCAGGTGATGCTGTCCCCGAAACCCCGTGTCCGGCCAATGCCTAATCACGCCCGAGCTATGTCGGGATTGACCTATGCCGAGACGGTCATAGGTCGGAGCGGAACCGACATTGGTCAGCGCTCGCCCGGCGAGAGACCATCGAAGGACCCCCATACCCCACGGTGGTGTCGCGGGAGTCCGCAGTCGGAACGGGCGTCATCGAACCGCTCTCTGACCTTGGCCCGTGCGGCCGTCGAGCGATGTCAAAGCCGTCGAAGAGAGGGAGGCGCGCCATCGTCCCCGTATATGCCGAGGAGACGCGGCGCACGACGCCGGAGCCATCCTGGAGGCGGTCGTGTGCGCGCACGCCCACAACGACCACATCAACGCCGCCGCCCCGCTCGGCGCGCCCATCCGGCTCCACCCCGCCGACGACGTGCTGTGGAGGCGGCACTCCACGGACGGCCCGCCGTACCTGCCGCTGGAGGACGGTGAGCCGATCACGGTCGGTGCCGAAGCCGTCGCCCTCGCCGGCACGACCCCAGCGGCAGACGCCACCGATGACCCCGCCCGTATCAGAACGGCCAGTGGCGGTGACCCGAGCCCGGGCGGCTCGTCGACGCCACCGGCCGTTCGGTGACCGCTCGACCCCCGTCTACGGCGTGGACAGGGCCTCCGTCGGGGACAGGCGGGAGGCGCGGACGGCCGGGTAGAGTCCGGCGACTGCGCCGATGAGGAGGGTCGCGGTGAGGCCGCCGATCGTGGCCCAGGCCGGCACGACCGAGGGCCAGCCGCTGTAGAGCGCGTACCCCGTCGTCACCCCTGTCCCCAGCAGGGTGCCGCCGGTGCCGCCCAGCGCCGACAGCAGCAGGGACTCGACCAGGAACTGCGTCCTGATCTGCCCCCTGGTGGCCCCCAGCGAGCGGCGCAGACCGATCTCGGCGCGGCGTTCCAGCACCGAGATGACCATCGTGTTGGCCACCCCGACCCCGCCCACGAGCAGCGCCACCGCGCCCACCCCCAGGAGAAGGCTGGTGAACGCCTGGCTGGTTGCCTGCTTGGCGGCCAGCGCGTCGGACGGGCGGGAGATGTCCACCTCGTTCGGCGCCTCCGGGTTGGCTGTGCCCGCCAGCACCTGGCGTACGGACTCCAGCTTGGCCTCCTCCGAGCGGGTGTAGAGCGTGGTCGGGTGCCCGTCGAAGCCCAGCCGTTCCTCGGCCACCGGCCAGCCGACGAGAACCCCGCTGTCCAGCTCCGCGGCCAGCGCCACGGGCTTCAGGACGCCGACGACCGTGAAGCGGATGCCGCCGACGACAACCTGGGTGTCCGGCCCCGCCGCGCCGATGCCCAGCCGTTGGGCGGTGGACGAGCCGATCACGGCGGCGGGATAACGTTCGGTGGCCGCGTTCAGCCAGGTGCCGCTGTGCAGGGTCGCGCCCACCGTGTCGAGCAGGTCGAGGCGGGCCGCGTACGTGTTGAGCCCGCCGGTCTGGGCCTGCGGGATGTGCTCCGAGCGGTAGACCTTGGCCTCGGTGATCTTCGCGATGGACGAGGCCGACTCGACGGGCCCGATCCGCTCGATCATCGCCTCCGCGCCCTTCGGCATCTGGGCCGCCTCGCCGGTGATCGTCGAGCCCGCGGAGACGGTGAGCAGGTTCGTGCCCAGCGCGGAGAGCTGACGGTCGAGCTCAGCGCCCGAGGAGGACGAGAGCCCGACCACGCCGACCATGGCCGCGATGCCGATGGCGATGCCCAACGCCGACAGGAACACCCGCAACGGCCGGGTACGCAGGCCGACCGCGCCGACCCGCATCACGTCGCCCGGCCGCATCCGGGCCGGGGCCGGTCTGGGCCGCCGCGTCTCGACGACCGCCATCACGCCACCCCTGGTTCCACGGGCTCGGGCTGCCTGGCGGAGTCGGAGACGATCTGGCCGTCACGCATGCTCACCCGCCGGGGCAGGCCGGCGGCGATCTCACGGTCGTGCGTGATGATCACGATGGTGGTGCCGCCCCCGTTCAGCTCGTGCAGCAGCTCCATCACCCCGGTGCCCGAGACGGAGTCGAGGGCACCGGTGGGCTCGTCGGCCAGGAGCAGCGGCGGATCGCCCGCCACGGCCCTGGCGATGGCCACGCGCTGCCGCTCCCCGCCCGACAGCTCGTGCGGCTCGTGGTCCATGCGGTGCTCCAGCCCCACCCGCCTGAGCGCCGCCGCCGCGCGGTGGCGCCGCTCGGCCCTGCTCAGGCCGGTGTAGACGAGGCCGTCGGCCACGTTGTCCAGCGCGGGGACCCTCGCAGCCAGGTGGAAGGACTGGAAGACAAACCCGATCGTGGTCGCGCGCAGCGCCGACAGATGGTTGTCGGACAGCTTGGAGACGTCGCAGCCGTCGATCTGGACGGTCCCCGAGGAGGGCTGGTCGAGCGTCCCGACGACATTCAGCATGGTCGACTTGCCCGATCCAGAAGGCCCGGAGATGGCGACCAACTCGCCATGCTCGATCCGCAGCGACACCGACTTCAGGGCCGCCACCCCGCCCGAATACGTCTTGGACACGTCCGTCAGCGCGATCATGGGGTACGTCATCTCGGTATCCCCACGATCATGCCCTCGCTCAGCCCGTCCCCGGACACCTCGACCCGACCGCCGGCAAACAACCCCGTCTCAACAGCGATATAGCTGGACTTTCCGCCCTTGATGACCTCCAGGCCGAAACCGCCCTCCCGCAGCGCCACCAGCGCCGCCACCGGCACGGTCAGCACGTCCTTGCGCTGCGACGCCGTGAACGTCACGTCCACCGACGCCCTGTCCAGCCTCCTGGCCGACCTGGCGGCCCCGATCGAGACCAGCGCCTCCACGCGCGTCTCCGGCTCAGCGTTCTGGCCGTCGCCCGGCTCGATGATCGTGGCCACCTCGGTGACCTCGCCCTTCACACTCCTGCCGTCCGGCAGCGTGACCTCGACCATGGCGCCCTCCTTGACCATCGGCTGGTCCTCGGCCGCCAACCGCACCGTGATCACCTTGGATGTGCCCGTGTACGTCAGCACCTGTTGCCCTGGCCGGGCCGGCTGACCCTCCTCCGACTCCAGGCTCTCCACCCGCACCTTGCCGGGGGTGAAGACGACCCGGCCCAGCTCGACCACGCCGGTCTCGTCCAGGCCGCGGTCCTCCTGCCACTCCCTGACGGCCACATAGGTGGCGTAGGTGTACTTCTCGTCCACCGTGAAGCCGTCGTAGCCAAGCTTGCTGAGGTTGCGCTCCAGGTTCTCGACGTCCTTGCCCTTCATGCCGATCTTGAGATCCCGGTAGGCGGGCACATCCCCGTACAGAAGCATGACCGGCTTGTCGTCCAGGCGGTACAGCGACTTGCCACGTGTGATCGTCGCGCCGCTGTCGGGCAGCCAGGTGACCGTGCCGGCCTGACGGGCCATGGCCGAGGTCACGGGACCGTAGCCGAGCTCGCCGTCGGCCTCCCTGGTGTCGTTCAGGGTCTGCCTGGTCACCGTCGTGGTGGCCGGAGGCAGGGCCGCGGCCGACTGCGTGCGACCGGCGCCGCCCTCGAACAGGCCGACGCTGTTGACCGCGACGAACCCGCCGCCCGCCGCCGCTGCGAGCAGC
This sequence comes from Streptosporangium sp. NPDC020145, assembly GCF_040631275.1. Taxonomy (NCBI): domain Bacteria; kingdom Bacillati; phylum Actinomycetota; class Actinomycetes; order Streptosporangiales; family Streptosporangiaceae; genus Streptosporangium; species Streptosporangium sp. NPDC020145. The sequence continues at coordinate 163,216 of NZ_JBEXZT010000015.1, forward strand.
AGTCCGGCCACCAGCCTGCCCCTGCCACGGCGGCGCCGCCTGGGAGGCGTGGCCCCCGGCTCCGTCTTGTCGTCGACGGTGGCCGTCGCCATCAAGAACCTCCCGGGCCGGCGTCAGCCGACTCCTGCTTGCACTTCTCCTCCGCGGCCTTGAAGTCGGGGTCCTCGCCGACCTCCCGGGTGATGCGCATCATGCCGCCCTCGGGGTCGGGATAGGCCTCGACGCCGTTGTCGCGCATGCACTGGGCGAGCCTGCGCAGGTTCTCGGTCGCCTTGGGGTCATTGCGGACCTGCCGGCCGCTGGGGGCGTACCGCCTGCACGCTTCCTGAGCCGCCTCGACTTTCCCCTGTGGCGTGTCCTTGTCGAACTTCATCATCATCTTGCCGCTGGAATCGGGGTCCGGCATGTCGACGCCGTTCTCCCGCATGCACTGAGCGAACTTCAACGCCATCTCCCGCGGATCCGCGCTGGGCGGGGCGCTGTCCGCGGCCCTGTCACCGGCGCCGTCGCTCACCGAGGCCACGTCCGCGCCGCCTCCGTCGCCCGAGCCGCAGCCGGCCAGAAGCAGGGTGAGCGCGAACGGTGCCGTGACCAGCGCGCTGAGGACTCGTCGTCTCATGGGAGCTCTCCTTGTCGAATGAACCGTCGGATGAACTGTTCGAGGGTTGGGGCCGGACACGTTCGGCGTCTCCGCTGCACGGCTCATCTCGTCGTGATCCTCTCTGCGGGAACGTTGAGAGGGATCACATCTACCGGCCGGCGCCTATCGACGGGCGATCGGCGGACCATATGTGGTCCATATGCGAGCGTTGCGATACTGCCCGGATGCGTGTGCTCCTGGTCGAAGACGAGCAGCCCCTCGCCGGATACATCCAGGCGGGGCTGCGCAAGCACGGCTTCACCGTCGACGTGGCCCTGGACGGCCGCAGCGCGCTGGACAAGTGCGAGCTCACTCCGTACGAGGTGGTGGTCCTGGACCGGGACCTGCCCATCGTGCACGGCGACTCCGTCTGCCGTCGGCTCGCCCAGCGAGGCGAGTCGCGGGTGCTGATGCTGACCGCCTCCGACGCCGTGGAGGACCGGGTCGGCGGACTGATGCTGGGAGCGGACGACTATCTCGGCAAGCCGTTCGCCTTCTCCGAGCTGGTCGCCCGGGTTCACGCCCTGGTACGGCGCAGCGCACCGGCCCGTCCGCCGGTGCTGCGCATCGGCGGGGTGAGCCTGGATCCGGCCCGGCGCAGCGCCGAGCGGGACGGCAGGCTGCTGCGCCTGACCCCCAAGGAGTTCGGCGTGCTGGAGCAGCTGCTGGCCGCCGACGGTGACGTGATCAGCGCGGAGACGCTGCTGGAGAGGGTGTGGGACGAGCACGCCGACCCGTTCACCAACGCGGTCCGGATCACCGTCGGCACGCTGCGCCGCAAGCTCGGCGACCCGCCGCTGATCGAGACCGTCATCGGCGCCGGTTACCGGATCGGCCCGTGAGGCTGACCGCCCGGGCCCGGCTCGCCATCTTGCAGACCGCCCTCGTGCTGGCCGCGGGGGCCGCGCTGACCGGACTGACCTACCTGTTGACGAGGCGGCGCCCGGCGTTCTTCACCCGACTGGTCTCGCCCGGGCCCAACCCGCGGGGCGTGTTCCAGCCGGTGCCGCTGTGGCCACAGCCGCAGGACCTGCTCTATCTCGCCGACCAGGTACAGGCCGACACTCTGGCCGCGCTCCTGCCCCAGGCCGGCCTGGCGCTCGTCACGGTGACCGCCCTGGCCGCCGTACTGAGCTGGCTGGTGGCCGGCCGGGTACTGCGACCGATCCGCGTCATCTCCGTCGCCGCCCGGCGGCTGTCGGCCGAGAACCTCACCGAGCGGGTCCCGGTCACCGCCCCGGCCGACGAATTGTCGGCGCTGGCCTGCACGGTCAACGACATGCTGGACCGCATCCAGCGCGGCGTCGCCGAGCGAGACCAGATCCTGGACAGCCAGCGGCTGTTCACCGCCAACGCCGCCCACGAGCTGCGCACCCCGCTGACCACAGCCCGTACCGCCATCGACGTCACCCTGGACGGCCACCCCAGCCGTGACGAGCTGCTCACCATGGCCGGCGACGTCCGCGACGCCGTCACACACATGCAGCGCGTCCTGGACGGGCTGCTTCTCCTGGCACGCAGCCAGGCCGGTCTTACAGCGCGGCAACCAGCCGACCTCGCCGCCATCGCGGACACAGCCCTCGACGCCGCCCAAGCGCGAGCGGCGGTCGCCGACGTCACAATACGGCCCCGGCTCCGGCCGGCACCGGTCACCGGCGAACCAGTCCTGCTGGAACGAATGATCGGCAACCTGATCGATAACGCGATCCGCTACAACCAGGCGGGCGGGCACCTGGCCATCGACACGGACACCGCGGGTGGATGTGCCGTCCTGCGGATCTCCAACACCGGCAGGGAGATCCCGCCCGAGGCGGCGGAGACGCTACTGGAACCGTTCGTGCACGGGCAAGACCCCCGAGTCCGCACCGACGGCCTGGGACTGGGACTGACAATCGTCCGCGCGATCACCCTCGCCCACCGGGGACGCATCGCGATCAGCGCCCGCTCCGGCGGTGGCCTCGACATCACCGTCGACCTCCCGCACGACCCGACGGCCACGGAGATCGGCCGGCACGACGACGCGACGCGGTCGCCGCTCACGCCTGGCGTCCACCACGCGCGCGGCAGAGCCAAGAGCCGTCCTGTCGAACGAGCGCACCGGCACCTGCCGGATGCGGGACGCCCCCGGCGGTGGCCTGGCTCAAGGAGACGACGCTGAGCGCCTCCTGCCGGGTGGTGGGGCATGACGAGCATTTGAGCTGTGGAGCGGCTGCCGTGACTTTCCGTTCGAACGCGCCGCGCCGAAGGGTTCTCTCGGGTCACGGCTGACACTTCATCCCATGTGGAGGAGGAGAAACACCGGCTGACAAGTGAGTGGATGTCGCTCGCCTGTTTTCCCGTGGCCGATGAGTTCTATTCCGGGAGTTTTGTGATCCGCTACGACGACCTGGCCGCCGGTCGGCTGGACAAGGCGTATTCCGTGACCGAGTTCAGCGAGTAGAACCCCGGCGCCCATCGCGATGACCGGCCGGCCACCCCTGCTGAGCTTCGGAGTTTCGTGGAACTCGGTGACACGAGTTTTAACGACACCTCCTGTAGGGAGGAGACCGACGCCTGGGGCGCCGTGCCGGCTGATAACCCTTGAGGTCAACTGGCTTATATGGTCTCTCTAGTCAAGAACCTGACCCTATGAGATTTTTTCAACCTGACGGTGCCGGTCAGCGCGGGTGCAGGGAATTGGGGGAGACGAGTCCCCCCGGCAAGACAGCAGTCGCCCCAGATCCGACACCCCAACCGGGAGCCTCGTCGCTGTCTACCCCGCCGCGATCGCGCTGTCCAACCGCGCTCTTGTCCGCCTGGCCGACCTGATCCGCGCTCACCACGCCGAACGGTGCTCCCGATGGCGCCGGGGGAAGGCCGCAGTCGCCGCTCCCTGCCGTGTGGCGCGGGATCCGCTGGGGAGGTGCGCCGTCTGCGGCGGCGTCGGAGGCCGCCGAGGGGCGTTGTTGTCCCCCATGCGAGCTACTGGTGATTGTCCACCTGATGGGGACGATCCCGGCGCGCCGGATGCCTAGCGTTTCCCGGTGTAGCGGCGGAGTCCCGCCGTGTGACCCGCACGTGAGGGAGTCGTCATGCGGTTGTTGAAACAGTTCGTGCCGGTCGCGGTGGTCGCCTTCGGTGGTAATGCGATCATGGGCGTGGTGCAGGGCAGTCCACTTCTCACCCTGCTCTTCGGCGTTGCGATGGCCGCACTCGCCGTGTTCGTCTACGCGCGGACGGTGCGGTGGTCCGAGGGCCGCACACCGGCTGAGGTGGCGACGCAGGGAGCCGCCGGCACCGTCGCGAAGGGGGCGTTGATCGGTGTCGCGCTGTTCGCGGCAGTCATCGTGAGCATCGCCGTCGTGGGCGGCTACCGGATCGACGGTCTGGGTTCACCGGCGGCTGCGGTCGGGCTGCTGGGCGTCATGGCCGCCGTCGCGGTGAACGAGGAGCTGTTGTTTCGCGGCATCCTGTTCAGGATCGTCGAAGAACGCGTCGGTACGTGGCTGGCGCTGGTGCCGACCAGTCTGCTGTTCGGCCTGTCGCACCTGTTGAACCCGCATGCCAGCCTGTGGGGTGCGATCGCCATCGCGATCGAGGCGGGCAGCATGCTCGCCGCGGCCTACGCCGCCACGCGCACTCTGTGGGTGCCGATCGGTGTGCACTTCGGTTGGAACTTCGCGGCGGCCGGCATCTTCGGCGCCGAGGTGTCGGGCGGAGGCGTGGCGCAGGGATTGCTGCGTGGTGTGACGTCGGGCCCCGCTGCGCTGACGGGCGGTGCGTTCGGTCCGGAGGCGAGCCTGTTCGCGGTGGTGGCCGGCCTGCTGCTGACGGTCGTGTTCATGCGGCTGGCCCGTCGGCGCGGAAACGTGGTCCCGTTCCGGCGCGGCGCGGACGCTACGCTCGCACGGTGATCGATCTGCGGCGGATCATGGAGCTGTGGCGGCGGTGTGACGTCGTGATCCGCGATTCGGTGTTCGGGCTGCTGGTCGCCGTCGCGTCGCTACTACCGGCCCTGCACGGCAAGGGGACGCAGGTCGGTGATCTGCCGATGGGCCCTTTCGACGGGCTGGCCTTGGTGGCGATCGCCCTGCAGTGCCTTGCGCTCGCCGTGCGTCGACGGTGGCCGGCGATGTGCCTGGTTCTGGTGTCGCTCGGTTTCGTCCTCGACCAGGTACGCGCCTACCACGTGTTCGCGAGCAACGCGATGCCCATCGCGCTCATCAGTGCGGGCGCGCACCTGGAGCGGTACCGGCGCGTCACGGTAGTCGTGCTGTCCATGGCGTATGTCGCGCTGGCGCTGGTGCTGGACCGGTTGGGCGGGACCGAGAGGGCGGAGGGTTATGTGGCGTTCTACCTGGCGCTGACGCTGGCATGGGGCACGGGGGCGTGGTTGCGCTCGTCTCGCGCGGCCGAGGCCGAACGCCGTCGCCATGCCGCCGAGGCCACCCGTGCCGCCGAGCGTACGCGGATCGCCCGCGAGCTCCATGACGTGGTGACGCACCATGTGACGGCGATGGTCGTGCAGGCCGAGGCCGCGCGTTATCTGACCGCGGCTCCCGACCGCCTTGACGCGGCGCTGGGTACCGTCACCGACACCGGTCGGCGGGCCATCTCCGATCTGCGCCACATGCTCGACCTGCTCAAGGCCGATCATGACAGTGAGGTCGGGGTGCCTTCCGCGGGTGAGCTGGGCACGCTCGTGGAGCAGACCCGTCAGGCCGGGCAGCCGATGGAGTTCACCGAGGAGGGCAGCGCGGCGGAATCGGCGGGCAGTGCCGAGTTCGTGGCCTACAGGGTCGTGCAGGAGGCCCTGACGAACGCGCTCAAATACGCCTATGGCAGCCGTACCGTGGTTGCGGTGCGCTACGGGGAGAAGGAGATCGGCGTGGAGGTGAGCACCGACGGTTCGGGTTCGCGGACCGGTTCCCCCGGTGGTAGCGGGCGGGGCCTGGCCGGGCTCCGCGAGCGGGTCAACGCCTTGGGCGGTGAGTTCAGCGCGGGCCGGCGGACGGGTGGCGGCTTCGTGGTGCGGGCCCGCATCCCGGCGGGACGCCCGTCGTGACGGCGCCGCTTCGCGTGCTGGTCTGCGACGACCAGGCGCTGATCCGCACCGGTTTCGCGACGATCATCGATGCTCAGCCCGACCTTGAGGTGGTGGGCGAGTGCGGCGACGGCCGTACCGGGGTCGATCTGGCCCGGCGGCTGCGTCCGGACATCGTGGTGATGGACGTGCGGATGCCGGTGCTGGACGGCATCGAGGCGACTCGCAGGCTGGCCGGCGCCGGGGTGGCCGACCCCGTCAAGGTGCTCGTGGTGACGACGTTCAACCTGGACGAGTACGTCTATGAGGCGTTGCGGGCCGGGGCAAGCGGGTTCCTGCTGAAGGACGCGCCGCCGGCGCAGTTGCTGCACGGTATCCGCACCGTCGCGACGGGTGCGGCCCTGTTGGCGCCGGAGGTGACGCGGCAGCTCGTCGGCAGGTATGCGGCGCGCATCCGTCCCGTCAGAGGAACGGAGAACGATGTCCCGTTGACTCCGCGTGAGCTGGAGGTACTGCGCTTGATCGCCGATGGCCTGTCCAACGGCGAGATCGCCGCCGCGCTGGTGATCAGCCAGGAGACCGTCAAGACGTACGTGTCGCGCATTCTCACCAAGCTCGATCTGCGCGATCGCGTGCAGGCGGTGGTCTACGCCTACCGCCGGGGCCTGGTGACCTGAGAGGCGCTGCGCGACCCGGTCTGCAGGGTCAGCAGGGCGCTGAAGTGCGGCTGAGCGTCAGCCAGTCAATGTCGTCCCGGCTGAGCTGCCCGCGCGGCTGGCTACGGGCCTCGGTCACCCACGACAGGTACTGCCCGTGCAACTCGGCGACTGAGGACGGGCTGTGCGCGAGGTTGACGGCGGCCGTGTGCACGTGACGCAGAGCCGCCAGCACGTTGGACCGGTCGGCGTTCGCGTCAAGGGTGATCAGCATGCAACCCAGCGTGCCCGACTACGGCGGCCCGCCGTCACCGACTAAGCGAGGGTGCGCACCGGCAGCCCCACGGCCCCGCCCCGGCAGTAGTCTCCGATGCCGCCGGGCACGAGACTGTACCGGCGTCCCTGGGTACCCGTTTCATGAGCGGGTCACAGCGTCTGGACCTGCCACTGCCACCCGGTCGCCTCCTGGCAGGCCGCATGAATGGTGTGGCCCTGAGGGGAAGCCGTCATGAGATGGTTGATCTTCGCCAGCAGTGCGATGGCGAACCTCTGGGGCAGGTCGGGCTGGCCATGGGCGCGGGAGACGATCTGGATGGGCTCGCGGCCGCCGGCGGGAACGATCTGCACACCGCGAGCATCGGCGTGCGCCGCAACGATCAAATCAGCGCGCTGAGTGTGGACGAGCGGCCAGGGCGTTGGCCCGTTTCAGAGGTCAGTTCGGTGACAAGGGCCGCCCACCCGCCAGTCGCGTACCTGACCTCTCAGGTCAGTACACCTAGCCGCGACTACACCCCAGTCCCTGGGAATAGGTCACGTGTCGAGGAGTCCGCGATCACGGCCGCTGGCGGAAGCTGATGCGCATCAGTCGGCTGTCGGCCCAGTCTTCGAGTCGTGTCGGCCGGATGGTGCCGGGGTCGTGGGGTTGATTGAGATCCGCGACGATCTCGGTCAGCACGGTCTGACGTTCAGCTGGGTCGGTGACCGGCGTGGCTCGTGCGGGCAGATCCGCGCGGGTCCCGCTTTTGAGGTGGAAGGTGAAGTTGGGCTTGGCGAGAAGGTTCGCATGCCAGTCGGTCGCGGCCCCGCCCGCGCCGCTGCACAGGTAGGTTGCGCCCGCAGCCCGGTAGAAGAAGATCTCGATGCGGTGTGGCCGGCCGGTGCGTCGCCCCAGCGTCGTGATGTCGATGATTCGTTCTCTGGTGCCCGCGGCGGGGGTGATCTCGATGGCTCGCCGGACGTGGTCGGGCAGGTGGGATAAAGACGCGTCCCGTGCGGAGTCGTTCGACCCGGTCGTGTCTGGAGTGCTCATGCGGTCTCGGTCTGAAGGGCGGGGCCGAGGAGGAGTCCACCGTCGATGACGTACTCCGACCCTGTGATGAACGACGCGTCCGATGACGTGAGGAACAGGAGAAGCCGGGTGACGTCGGTCGGCTCTCCGAGCCGGGGGACGGCGAACGGCTCGGGTGAGTAGAAGTCGGCGATCGCCGCGGTGGCGCCGGCCGCTGGTTCGTGGATGAAGGAGGTCGCGATCACGCCGGGGTGGATGGTGTTCACCCGGATGTGGTCGCGGCCGAGTTCGAGTGCTGCCGTTCGGGTGAGGCCTCGTACGGCCCACTTGCTGGCGACGTACGGTGCGTAGTGCGCCGTGCCGCCCAGGGCCATGGTCGAGGCGATGTTGACGATGGCTCCCCCTGCCGCGCGGCGCAGAGCGGGGGCGGCGACCTTGATGCCGAGGAAGGTCCCTGTGAGGTTGATGTCGAGGATGCGCGACCACGTGGCCTGCTCCGTGTCTTCGATCGTTGCCGGCGGGTTCTGCACGCCCGCGTTGTTGACGAGCACGTTCAGGGCGCCGAAGGTGCTCTCGGCGGCTAGCACAGCGGCGGACCACGAGCTCTCGTCGGTGACATCGAGGCGGGTGAAGCGAGCGCGGGTCCCGAGCTCGTCGGCGAGAGCGGTGCCGCGTTCGGCGTCGATGTCGCCGATCACCACGTTTGCTCCCTCCGCGTGAAAAGCGCGTACGTGGCTCGAGCCCTGGCCGCCGGTCCCACCGGTCACGAGTACGGTCTGGTCGTCGAAGCGGGGCATCAGATGTTCCTTCGGTACGGGGGTGACCGGCCGGGAGCTTCGGAGACGAACGCCGGCCGATGGTGAGCTGAGTGACTCACCGCTGCCCTGACACTAGATCGATGGCAATGGTGAGTCAAGCCACTCATCTTGTATGCTCGGCCCATGAGCAAGGTCGTGACGACGTACCACCAGCGCGTCGCCCAGGAGAAGCGCGCGCTGATCGTGACGGCCGCGACCGCACTGTTTCTTGAGCTGGGCTACGACCGGACGTCGCTGGCGCGGATCGCAGAGCGCTCGGGCGTTTCGCGGGCCACCTTGTTCAAGCAGTTTCCGAGCAAAGCTGCCCTGTTCGACGCCATCGTGACCGAGTCCTGGGCAACCGCTGACGAAGAGGATCTTCCGTCGGCAGGCAACATCGTCGACGGGCTCAGCACCATCGGTCGCCGCTACGCCGAGCTGTTGAGCCGCCCCCAGATGACCGACCTGTTCCGAATCGTCATCGCCGAGCTGCCGCGATTTCCCGAACTCGCCAATGCGCAGTTCTCGCACGGGAAGATGCCCTACTTCGAGTCCGTACGCGGCTATCTCCTAGCCGAGCACGAGGCGGGAACGGTGCGGATCGAGGACGTGGAGCTCGCAGCCACCCAATTCCTGGGCATGATCTCCAACTACGTCTTCTGGCCGACACTCCTCGTGCCGGGCTGGAAGGTGAGCGCCGAGCGCGTCGCTCAGGTAGTGGACGAGGCCGTCCACACCATCGCCGCCCGGTACGCCGCGCCCGGACCAGGGCCGTCCACCCACGACTGACCCGCCGATCGCGACTGAGTTCCACCGCCGCCAAGGAATTGCTGCCTGAGCAATCGAGTCTGTCGGCCCCAAGGACGTTCGCGAGGCACCTCCGTGGAGGCAACCACGCCCGTTCCGACCAGGCCACGGCTATGCATGGACCAGGCGTGATGTCAGAGGGAGCCGGTAACGTCGAATTCCTCCGGGAGAGGTCCAGGGGGAAAAATCGGTGATGCCGCCACTCGGCTGGGGTCGTCCGGGAGATCAGGCAGATGCGCTCTCGCACCCACTCACCGATCCTCCGCGGACGGCCTCCGCTCCATTTTGGGTCCAAAGCCTCGAACCCCCGCTCGTCGAACGCATGCACCACCTGGCGAACGTAGTCATCACTGACCTGCATCAACGTCTTGATGGCGGAAGCGGACTGTCCTTGTGCGGACATCAGCACCACGATCGCCCGCCGCAGCTTCACCGGATCCTTGGCTGAGCGGGTGATCCTCTGCAGGCGCCGCTTCTCCATCGTCAACGCACGGACGAACACCTCGGGTTTACGCGCCACGGCCACCTCCCAAAACTCCTCCGGGATCAGGCTGGCCTGCTCTCCCGCCGAGATCAAATAGCCCAGCAAGGTTCGGTGACACCACTAGCCCGCCGTACTGGGGGCTGCGGCACTACTGCGGCGGCGAGTACGGCCAGGAGCCCACCCCCGAGGCGTACGTTGAAAGACTCCGCGTGACCTTCGCCGAGACCCGCCGGGTCCTGTCCGAGACCGACCCGAACGACAAGGCCGAGGTTCACGCGCAGATCGGCCTGCGCCTGACCTATCAGCCCCAGAAAAAGCTAGTGGAGGCTCGGGTTCAACCCGGCCTCCACATGTGCGAAAGGTACGTGTCCGAGGGGGAGTCGTACTAAACGCACACGCCTTCACGCTGACCACCAGGTTTCTGCTGGGTCAGGGGTGAGCGGCGATGGTGCCGGATCCAGCGCCTGACCATCGCCTGTGTCGCTCTTCTGGCGGTCATCGCGGCCGTCGTCTCGTTCCGTCACATGCACGAGCTGTGCCTGCGTCACGGTGAGGACCGCCTGGCCGCCGTGCTCATCCCGCTGGCCGTCGACGGGATCATCGTGGTGGCCTCGATGTCCATCCTGCTGGCCAACCGGTACGGCTCCCGCTGCGGCGCCCTGGCCTGGACCCTGCTCATGGTCGGCAGTCTGGCCGGCCTGGGCGTCGACATCGTCGTGGCCGAGCCCGGGCTGATCGGCCGCGTCATCGCCGCCTGGCCGAGCGTCGCGCTGATCGGCAGCTACGAGCTCCTGATGTCCCAGATCCGCCGGGCCTCCTGGAACACCGGACGGCAACCCCCGGAACCGCAGCAGGACGAGGATCAGGAGCCGGAGGACGATCGCCCCCGAGAAGGTGTGGTGGTCTTGCATCGTGAGGCGTGGCGGTGGGCGAGGGAGAACCGCCGGCCAGATGGGACGCTCCCTTCGGAACGGGCGATCGCCGAACGCTTCGAGCGCAGCCCCCGCTGGATCAAACGAGCAGGCCTGACCGGAAAACTGGGGTGAGTTGCTTGTCGCGCTTCGAGTTCGCCGGTTGTGGCCAGGCAGGGCTCATCTGGCGTCCGCGCCGAAGCCTCCAAGTGTCCATGCGGCAGGCCGCGGTGGAAAGGGCCCGTGACCACCGTGCACCGGCAGGTCAGACGGGCGGGGCCGCATCTATTACGGAGAGCGTGCGCACCGGTGTGTACCCGGGCAGAGGTGTGTCCCAGGCGATCTCGACCGGAGGCGTGAGCGTGCCGTCGGTTGTCGCCGGGATCCGGATACCGACCCCCGCCGTTGCCTCCCGCGGTACGCGGAAGCGATGCCAGGGGTTCGCGTCTGTGCTCAGTTCGATCGCCGAGCTGAGCATGTGCAGTTCCTGTGTCCTCGCGCGCGCCGTCCGTCGCCGCCTCGAACGACGGCCTGGACTCCGGACAGGGGTGACCGCCTGGTACCTCATCGCAGCCCAAGGAGGGAACCCCTTCCGGCTGTGACACCGATCTGCTGGGTGCCTCCGCCTGCCCAACTGCGCCGGTGCCCGGCAACACCGGCACGACACATCGTGGCTGTCCTTCCGAGACCAGGGGAGCAGGCCACCGGTGCGTTGTGCAGTCAGCGCGACGCCAAGGGCGAGAAGCGGGAGAACGGCGCCTGGCCCTACCTCGACGACCAGGCCGGCACCGAGCCTTCACGCTCGTCTCCTGATGTCGGTGGCCTGCCCTAGGCTCCCCTGCCATGACCACCCCCTGGGATCATGTCGAGGCCGCGATCGCGGGCTCGGACACCGCGGCGATCGTCGCCCTGGTGACCACCCTGACGGAGACGGACCGCAAACCGATCGCCGCCAGGCTCCCCGCCCACCTCCAGGTCATCCGCGCGTCCGATGACCCTGAGCGCCGCTGGATCGAGCCGATGCGGCTCATCGGACTCGGCACGATCGCCACCCCGGCCGCCGCGCTGACCTGGCTGTTCAAACGGGACTTCACCCGCGATCAAGTCGTCCTGCCGATCTCCCAGGCCGGTCTGTGCGCCGCGATCGTCCGCTCCCGCCCGGATGACTGGCGCCGCGACTTCGCCGTACGGCTGGCGCTGCGCCTGCGCTCCCTGGACCCGGGTGATGGCGGGCTGGAGCGCCTCACTCTGATCCTGTTGCGGGAGACGGGCGCCGAGCCACCGCGCCACGACCCGCTCACCGCCCTGTGGATCGCCACCGCCGACCTCGGGAGCCTGGCCGAGGACCCGCTCACCGACGCGCTGCTGCCCACGATCTTCGAGGCGGAGGGCGCGGGCAGGCTGCTGCGCCGCGCCGACTACTGGGGACGGCGCGGCACCGACGGATGGATCGACGCGCTCACCGGCTTGGCCGAGGCGGGCCGTACCAGGCGCGAGACCCTGCTGGACGGCTGCCGCAGCCGTTTCCTGCGCGGCGCCCCGGCCTTCGACCTGCACTTCTTCACCCTCCTGCACGAACGGCTCGCGCCCACGGACGAGGAACTGCGTCCCCACCTCGGCGACTACCTGGCGTTGCTGCCCGCCGCCCCCGGCCCCGTCGCCGAGCTGGCGCTCGGAGTGATCCGCAGGCTGTCCGCCACGCCGCCCGCCGACGCCGTCGAGGCGCTGCTGTTCCGGCCCGAGGGCAAGTTGGTCAAGGTCGGCCTGTCCCTGCTCGACAAGCTGCTCAAGGCCGGAGCCGATCCCGACGACCACATCACCGCACTGGCCGTCGCCCTCACCTGCGCGTCGGCCGGGGCTCGCGAACGCGCCGTCAAACTGGTCGTCGCGCACGCCGCGAAACTGGGGGAGGCGAGCGTCGAGGTGGTGCGTACGGCGATCGACAGCCTGCCCAAGGCCGAGGGTGACGCCACCATCCGCGCGGTCTGGGACGTGTTGCCGCCCGAGCGGGGCCGGGTGCTGGCCGAGGTCTTCGGCGGAGATCCGGTGCCGGAACCCGAGCCGGAGGGCGAGCCGTTCGTCCCCCCGCCGCTGCCTATGGTGAGCAACCCGCACCCCACCCCACCCGACATCGACCACCCGAGCCGACTCGCCCGCGTCAAGCTGATCTGGTGCGACTGGCTCGACGCCGACCGGTGGCTCGACGGCTTCGTCCGGCTGACCCGCGACCACCGCCGGGACCTCATAACCGCCCTGCGCCCGCTCGCCGAGTCCGGCAGCCGCTCCGACGGCGGCCACAAGGACTTCCGCACCCTGCCCGACCTGCCCGCCTGCGTCGCCGCCGCGCTCACCGGCCTCGGCGAGGCGCCGCAGGAACGCAGCCCGCTCTCCCGGCGGACGGCTTTGCCCGGCGAGGCGCCCGTCTGGGACCTCCAGCTCCAGCGCCGGACGGCCGAGATCCTGCGGGCGCTCGCGGACGACGCCCTGCCTCCGTGCCTGCTGGCCACGCCGACCAGGCAGAACGGGCTGATCGACGCCGGAATCCTGATCGAACGCCTCACCAGGCACGAGCGGGCCGGGATCGAACCGCTGCCGCTCGACCTGGCGCAGGCGTTGTTGCGGCTTCGCCGTACGGTGACGGAGCTGGAGCTGCGGAAGGCGGCGCGGCTGAGGTCAGCGGCCGGGCGGCGGCTGCACCGATGGCTCACCAACCGGCCTGCGGACCCGGAGGTGACGCTGACCTGGGGTGAAAAGCCCACGGTCACGATGGACGCGGAGCTGGAGGAGTTGGTCGGCGACCTGTTCGAGCAGCAGTGGGGCAAGCACCCTGACGGGGATGTGGCGATCTTCGCGGCCCATCGGGAGCTGGCCGCGGTCGCGGTGCTGCCCGGCTCATCCGGCTATGTCTCGGGGTTGAGCGCTCTGGTGTCGGCGGAGGGGCCGGTTGGACCGGCGATGGGCCTGCTGCTGGCCTCCATGATTGTCGAGGATCACGGCGCGCTCGATCTGATGCGGCTGGCCGCCACCGGCCCCGCTCCCTGGCCGGAGACAGGGCGTTGCCTGGCCGTGTTGCTCCAGCGGGGCGCGAAGCCCGCGAAGGTGCTGTCCACGCTGCGCCTGGCGGCCGAGCGGGGCGCCCACCACGCGGTCTGGGAGATCATGACCGGCCTGCTGGAGACCTACCTGCCGGAGGAGAAACCGACGAGCGCACACACCCGCCTGGTCGCCTTCGCCGCCGACGTCGCCGACTGGGCCAACGCCCGGGGTGAACTGCCCGCCGTCGCCGCGCTCGCCGCCGGAACTCGTAAGAGCCAGCTGCTGGAGCAGGCCCAGCGCCTGCACCGACAACTCACCGGCGTTGGGCCGGCACGATGACCATTACTCGGTGTGCCGGTGGTCGCGTCGGCAAACCGATGGCCCACCCGAGCTGGCCCGGCTGAAAGGACAACCTCCCGACATGCCTGTGCACAGGTCAAACTCATACACCACCTCCGTGGACGCAACCGTCGGCATCGATAAAGGCACCGTAGGCGTCATGAAGCGAGGTCACGCCATAGGGCATTACTCAGGCAAATGCCTGCATAGAGTCAAAGGTCGTCCAGGGCCTGGCGTACCCGGCTCTGCCCGTTCAGGTCGCCGATCTCGGTGAAGAGGGTCATGGCCTGCTCCAGATGGGCTCGGGCCTGCGGATGGTCGGCCGTCTCGGTGCAGGCGCGGCCGAGGGAGTACAGCAGCGACGCTATGGTCGGGACACTGCCCGTGGCGCTGAAGTACGGCAGGGCCCGGTGGTAGTGATCGACCGCCGTCTGCCAGCGGCCCTGGGCGGCCAGGTCGTTTCCGATGTCCCGCAGGCACAGGCCTGTGCCCATGTCCTGCTGCGTGGCGGGGAAGTCGTGCTTTCCGGTGAGGTAGATCTCGAGGATGCCGGTGTGGACCAGCAGGGCCGTCTCCGGGTCTCCCAGTTCGCGTAGCACCTCGCCGAGCTTGCGTGCCGCCACCGTGTGGCCGAGCAGGTCGCCCGACCGGACGAGGAGCCGGGAGGAGGCGCCGAAGTGCTCGGCCGCGCGCTCCAGGTGCTCCCGCTCCGTCCCCAGGGGGTGGTCCTCGGGCTGGCGGGCGAGTTCGAGGTGGGCGTTGCCCAAGTAGGACAGGGCCCAGGCCTGCTCACGGAGGTCGCCCACCTGCCCGGCGAGGGTGAACGCCCGGGCGGCGTGTTCGAGGCCCTCGCGGTGGCGGCCCAGGCAGGACGAGAGCGTCCAGGCGCAGTAGTTCAGATGCACGGCCTCCTGGCGGCGGTAGCCGAGTGCGCGAGCAGCCCGCGTCGACAGGGAGAACAGCGTCAGCCAGTGCGGCCAGTGGATGCGGAGGTCGGAGAACCAGTGCATGGCCTCGGCGACATCCAGGACCAGTTGGTGCTCGCCGTCCGCCGCCGCCGAGCCGACGGCGGCGAGCCAGGCGTCGGCCTCGGTGTCCAGCCAGGCGGCGGCGGGTTCACGCAGGGAGAAACGCAGCGCGGTGTCCGGCAGTACCGCCTGGACGGGGGACGGGCTGAACAACTGCCCCGCTCCGATCGCGGTGTGCAGCAACCAGGCGCGCATGCGCTCCTCCGCCTGCCGTACCCGCTCGGCCGGCTCTTCCGCGCGTAACCTCGCCTGGGCGAACAGCAGCATCAGGTCGTGGAAACGGTAGCGGTCAGGGTGGGGCGCCTGCAGCAGGCTCAGGTCGACCAGCTCCTCCAGCACCGCCGTCGTCTCCTCCTCGTCGATCCCGGCGAGGACAGCGGCGAGCGGTACGGCGAAGCCGCCCCCGGGAGCCAGCGACAGCAGCCGGAACACGGTCGCCGCGACGGGCGAGAGCTGACCGTAGGAAAGCTCGAAGACGACGTCGACCCTGAGGTCACCGGCGACCAGCGCGGTCAGGCGACGGTCGCTGTCGACCAGACGATCGCCCAGATGGGCCACGGTCCATCCCGGCCTGCTGGCCAGCCGGTTGCCCGCGATGCGCAGCGCGAGCGGCAGGTTTCCGCACAGGGCCGCCACGTGCGCCGTGGCCTGCGGGTCCTCCGCCGACCTGTGCTCGCCGACGATCCTGGTGAGGAGCTCGACCGCGTCGGACGGCGGCAGCGTGTCCAGTTCCATCCGGTGTACCGACTCCAGGCCTGCCAGCGGACGGCGGCTGGTCACCACGATCATGCAGCTACCGCAGGCGGGCAACAGCGGCCGCACCTGGGCCTCGTCGGCGGCGTTGTCCAGGACGAGCAGCATCCTGCGTTCCCTGGTCAGCGACCGGTACAGCCGGGTGAGCTCCTCCGCGCCGCGCGGGATGCGGCTGTGCTCCACCCCCAGCACGCGAAGGAGCCGGGTCAGCGCCGCCACGACGCCGAGCGGCGTCTTGTCCGTCCCCCGCAGGTCGAGGAAGGCGCTGCCGCCGGGAAAATGGCCGGTCAGGGCGTGGGCGGCCCACAGGGCGAGGGTCGTCTTGCCGAGTCCGGGCAGGCCGGAGAGCACGGCCACGACGGGGCTGCCGCCGCCGGGAGCGGACAGCGCCGCCAACTCCCGCAGCCTGGCCAGCTCGGCGCTCCTGCCGGTGAAATCGCCGACGCTGCGCGGCAGCTCGAACAGGGGCGGCCCGGGGGTGGGGCGCGGCGACGGGCGACCGGCCTTGGCGGCGTCGATCAGTTCGCGCCGCGCCTCGGCGTCCAGCCCGAGCGCGTCGGCCAGCGCCTCCACCGAGCGGCTCCTGGGGGCTCTGCTGCGGCCGCGCTCCATGTCGCCGATCGCTCTGCCGCTGAGCGCTGAGGCCTCGGCCAGCTCCTCGATGGTCAGCCCGGCCGCGTACCGGTGAGCGCGCAGCAGCGCGGCGAAGGAACGCGATAAATCGGTCGGCACCCTGGTCTCCTCGGCAGCCAGATCCTCCCCGCCCGCAAGAGGAAGATCGCGATTCTTCCCATCATCCTTCCTGCGGTTCCTCCTGGTATGGGATTCGCGAACATGATCCGATTTGCACCACCGAGAGCTCTTCTTTGGCACCTCGCGAAACGATCCAAGGAGATCTGTGTTCCCGCATCTCAAACGGCTGGTGGCCGCCTCGGCCGATGTCTCCACGCCCGGCTGCGCCGGGACGCCCGCCCTCAAAACCCCGGAAGAAGAACCTTATGGAGGTATGCGGCACATGGTGAATTCAGGTAAGCAAAGGATCGCGCAGCGGCTGGGCGCGGTCCTTCTTGCCCTGGCCTGCATCCTGGGCTTGGCCCCGATCAGCTCGGCGCACGCGGACACCACGGCGCGGTGGACGGTGATGACGTGGGACATCTCCACTCTCCTCGGGAGCGGGCTGACCGCCGCGCAGGCCTACGGCAGGATGTTGAACACTCTCCGCAACCACGCCGGCGCGCCGGTGCGGGACGCGTTCTGGAGGACGGAGACGGTGGGCAATCACTACATCGAGCTGCGGGTGTCGAACGGCACAGACCACTTCCTCACCCTGTACTTCCGCTCCTCCAACCTCTACCTGGAGGGCTTCACCGTCCGGGGCTCCAACTACGAGTTCAGTGACACCCCCAGCAGCTTGATAACCGAGTTCGTCAATTTCTACCCGAGCGGCAACCACCTGTTCGAGCGCCTCGGCTACTCCAGCACCTACGGCGAACTGGACGGCCAGGGCAATCGCGCCAACTCCCATTTCACGGCCCTCGACCTCTACCACTACTTCTCCGACATGCAGGGCTTCCCGCACCCCAACCAGAGCGCCGACCGCCTGCGCCTCGCCAACATCGTCGCGGCGACCTCCGAAGCCGTGCGCATCGGCTGGATCCAAAGGCGCATCCAGACCGTCGTCCGCTACGGCTACCACATCGACGAGAACGGGGGAAGGCAGACCCAACTCGGCGGGTTCGGGCTCGCACTTGAGAACAACTGGAGCCGGCTGTCCCGCCTGGCCTTCCGGACCTTGGACCGCCCTGTCCCCTCCACCGGGTACGTCACCATCTACGGGTACACCTACCAGAACCTGAGCGACATCCTCGGTCAAACCCAACCACGCCGGGTGCCCTCCCTCGAGGCCCTGCTCGCACTCGGCACCTCCCGCTGACTCCATGTAGCACAGGTTCTCCGGTGCGGGGACGGTGGCCGGGCGTGCGACCCCGCACATCGTCGGATCGACCCGGGTCCGGCGGTGCCCGCCCGGCATCCAGGCACGTGAAGAGCCCCTGGCCACGTCATCCGGCCGGGGGTTCTTCCGCTGTGCCCGGGACACACCCGCGGACGCCGGCTGCGGCAGGGCTCAGCCCCACGCGGCTCCTCCTCGAGGATGGAGCCCGTGGCGCGCTTGTGCAGGTGGGTGCGCTCGGCCTTCGCCGCGACCCACCGCAAGCGCCCGCCATGCCGAAGGGGTGGCGATACCAGGCGAACATCTATAAGAGCCGTGGTAAGCACTGTTTCTGATGCATGTGATCTTTGGAGGATGTCATGGCCGACCGTGTGCACGGAGTCCCCGCCCCGCCGACCACCTCGGCCATCGAGTTCGCCGACTGGGACAGCGAGGACCTGTCGGGCCGGGTCTACGAACGCGTGGCCTTCCACGAGGTGGACCTCACCGAGTCCACCGGCGACGGAGCGGTCTTCGTCGAGTGCACATTCCGCTCCGCCCGCTTCAACGCCTCGACCTACACCGACAGCGCGTTCCTCAACTGCACCTTCACCAACAGCTCCTTCTTCGACGCGACCTTCACCCGCTGCAAGTTCGTCGGCAGCATGTTCGACCGGTGCACCTTCGACCTGCTGAAGGTCAAGGGTGGGGACTGGTCGCTGACCGGCCTGCCAGGGGCGCCCCTGGGCTCGGCGTCCTTCGTCGATGTGCGTATGCGCGAGGCGGACCTGACCGGAGCCCGCTGCGGAGGTGCCACCCTGCGCGACGTGGACCTGTCCGGAGCGCTGCTGCACAGCGCCGACTTCACCCGCGCCGATCTACGCGGCAGCGACCTGTCCACGCTGGATCCCCTCGTGGTGCGACTCGGCCGCGCTCGCGTCGACATCACTCAGGCCGTCGCCATCGCCACGGCCCTCGGGCTGAACGTCGACCCGTAACCACCGGCGGACGGGGCCGGCTTCGGCGGTAGAAGATCATGCCGCCGAGGTAGTCGGTCTGGTCGCCGGTACGGCTGCCGCAGGCTTCGCCGTAGCGGCTGTCAGCCAGGTGCCGGGGTTGACCTTGACGTCCAGGTCAAGGTTTAGCGTCGGCCGCATGACGCGAACACGCGAGGTGCGCCTGGCCGCCGCAGGGCGGTTGGAGATCGTCGAGACGGTGCTGGAGGTCCCGGGGCCGGAGCAGGTGCTGGTCCGCAATCGGATGATCGGGCTGCGGGCCGCGATGGGACTGCTGCTGACGGGTGGCGCTCCCGGTATGCCGGCCTATCAGGAGGGGAAGGCGCTGTGGGGACCGGCCGTCGGTGAGGTCGTCGCCGGTGAGCTGCCGCCGGGCACGCCGGTCGCCCACCCGCTGGGCTGGAGGGAGCACGCCGTACTCGACACCGCGCGGGTGCGGCTGCTGCCCGCAGGGGCCGATCCCCTGCTGGGGCTGGCGCAGGCCGAGCTGGCCCATGCCGCTCTGACGACGGCGGCGCTGAGAACTGCTAACGCAATGAGCTGAGGCGGCGCCAGCAGATCAGGGCGCAGCCGAGGCTGAGGAAGGCTTCGTGGATGTCGTCACGGACCTCCCAG
>NZ_JBEXZT010000016.1:0-159700 GCF_040631275.1 Streptosporangium sp. NPDC020145
TCGCAATCACGAAGGATCACGCGATGGCCGTCCTCATTCACGGCGCCACGCCATCTAGCTGGGGAAACTCATACACCACGTCCGTGGACGCAACCCGCGCTGGCGGCAGCCGGTTACCGGGCCGTCGCGCTCGACGTACGGGGCTACGGGCGTTCGTCCAAGCCGCAGGACCCCGCCGCGTACCGGATGCTCGACTTGATCAGTGACAACGTGTCGGTGGTCCGGGCGCTCGACGAAAGCTCCGCTGTGATCATCGGCCACGACTGGGGGGCGACGATCGCAGCGCAGTCCGCACTCGTTGAGCCCGAGGTGTTTCGTGCGGTCGGATTGTTGAGCGTCCCTTACACCCCGCCCGGCGGGCCTCGGCCAAGCGAAGTGTTCGCGGGAATGGGCGGCGAGCAAGAGTTCTATGTCTCCTACTTCCAGCGCCCCGGACGAGCCGAGGCCGAGATCGAGCCCGACGTGCGCGGCTGGCTCGCTGGGTTCTACAGCGCCCTGTCGGCGGACACGATGACTGCGGCGGACTCCTCAGACCCACACTTCGTCGCTCAGGGCGGCACACTGCGCGAGCGTTTCCCCACCGGCGCGCTGCCTTCCTGGCTGACGCAGGACGACCTCGACTTCTATGCCGCCGAGTTCGAGCGCACGGGCTTCACCGGTGCCCTCAACCGCTACCGCAACATGGACCGTGACTGGGAGGACCTGGCCACGTACGCGAGTTCCCCGATCAAGCAGCCGTCCCTCTTCCTGGGCGGCACCCGCGACGCCTCCACCATGTGGCTCTCCGACGCCATAGACGCCTATCCGCAGACGCTCCCCAACCTCACCGGCAGTCACCTCCTGAACTGCGGCCACTGGATCCAGCAGGAACGCCCCGACGACGTCAACCGCCTGCTCGTGGAGTTCCTCGACAGCCTCTGACCGGGACTTCCAAGCCGTCGGGCCGAGCCACCCCGAGTCGTCGTAGAGATCATTTGGGGGCCTTCCGATCAGAAGGGGCGTGCCAGAGCAGGTAGGGAGCCACGGAGACTCGACCAGCCCTGGCCTTCACCCCTGCTTTCCCAGCTCAGCCCCTCAAGGCCGGCAACCGATTCCCAAGCTGACAGCGCGGGTCCGGTTCCCGTCACCCGCTCCAAACACGAAGACCGAGGTTCGGGGCTGAGTCCCTGAGCCGGCCGTGATCGTCACCTGAGACGTTCCTCACTCAAATGAACGGTGGACCATCGCCGTCGTTTCTCCGGGGAGCGTCAGCCGGGATCTTCCCACCAGCCTCCAAACGTGCCCCTCGGTCACGACATGGACCTCAGGGGCGGGTGCTGCATCGTTATCCCCGGCGGCTGAAGCAGGGGCAGGGGTTCGGGGCCAGGATCCTCGGCGAGGACGACACCGGCGGCCGCGTGGTCGAAGCCGACGGGCCAGCGAGTGCGCTCGCTGGCCACCGCACCGGTCAGACGTGCCTGGAGAAGGTCGGCCGTGCTCAGGTCGGCTCCCCGCAGGTCGGCTAGGCGCAGGTCGGCGCGGCGGAAGACAGCGCCGCCCGCGTCGGCCTTGCGCAGGTTCACCTCGCGCAGATCGGCCTCGGTGAAGTCCGCGTCGCGCAGGTCGGTTTCGACCAGCCGTGCGCCTCGCAGGTCGGCCAGGGCGAAGCGGGCACGGCGCAGGATCGCGGTCTTAAGGTCGGCGTGCCGCAGGTTGACCGAGACGAGGGAGGCCTGCGTCAGGTTGGCGTGGTACAGACCCGCCGCCTCCATACAGGAGCGATCCAGGTTGACCCCGGGCAGCCAGAGCCCGTCGCAGTCGGCCCGGCGCAAGTCGGTGATGCTGAGGTTGACCCAGGGCTGCTCTCGATGCCGGCACAGCACGCCGAGGCCGGTCAGCGCCACCTGGGCGTCGGCCACCCGGACCTCCAGCGGCACGACGTCGTTGATGGGCGTGTCCGCCGTCGGTGCTTCCGGCCCGGTGGGCGGCCATGGCAGGTGCGTACGCAGGTAGGCGGCTTTGATGGAGATGACGGCCTCACGGTCGCGAGCGGAGTGCTCTGCGATCCGCCACAGCGCGTGCAGTCCGCCGATGCGCGTCTCCAGTTTGTCACTGCCGAGCTGGTCGACGGCCCGGCTGAACCTGTCGGTGACGTAGCCCTCCTGGGTGGCGCGCAAGCCGTCCTGGCTGACGCGCAGTTGCCTCCAGGTGGCGTACGCGCCGAACAGCAGGACCATGCCGCCGACGGCCTGCACGAGTGTCGTACGGACGTCGTTCACGGCTTTCAGCCGGTCCTGCGCGGCGACACTTGCCCCGGCGAGGTCGTGGGCGACCAACTCACCCGGCAGGACGACGAGCACCGTACCCAGAACCGCCAGCCCCGTGGCCCCCAGCAGGAGGGCTGTGATCACACGGCGCCTGACCAGGCGGTCGCGCCACGGTCGGCGGCCGCGGTCCGGCCTTCCCATCTCCATGGCATGAGAGCCTAGGCGTCGCCCAAAAGACGATCAAGGTGCACGGTTCGGAGCAGAGGTGCTCCACTCGTCCGGGTTTGAATGGGCCTCGGCTTTCGTCGGCGTCGAAGGCTGCTCGGCGTTGAGATTTCGTGCCAGAGCAGGCGGGGAACTCCGGTCGCTCAGGTCGCGCCCACGGACATGGTGCATGAGTTTCCCCAGCTGGATGGTGTGGCGCCGTGAATGAGGGCGGCCATCGCATGATCCTTCGTGATCGCGACATCAAGATCGAAGGCCGTACCGAACGGTGTGGACCCGCGGGCCGGCCGGCTCAGCAGCTTCGAGACGGAGATCCGGATCCGTTGCGATCCATGGGGAAGGCCATCGCCGAGGCCGACAGTCTGTGCGGCGCCGGATACGGCGAGCGGACCGACGAGCGCACCAACCGCCGCAGCGGCTACCGCACCCGCGCCGGAACCGTGGCAGTCGCGCTATCGCAGGCGGCTTGATTCAGAGGTGTCCGGCTGAGTGGATCAACGTATGACGGGGTTGCCGGTCGTGGTCGCGTAACGGCGCAGGCAGGCCGGAGGGCTCGCGGACCCCCGCGGTTCAGGCGGTGGGGCGGTCGAGCGTCGGGCTGAAGCCAGACGCGGCAGAACCTGCCGATGTCGAGGACCAGCGCGGCAAGGTGAGCGGAGAAGTGAGCGCCCGGCCCGCGTCGCGCGGTTCGCCCTCGGCGGCACCGGCCATGCCGGTCGCCGCGAGTAGCGGCCGCCTGGACAGAAATTTGCCCTGACCTGGTCTTACTTGGGGATTTGTCGCGATTTGCTATGTATGCTGGCGATTTAATCTTGGAGAGGTGTGCCAGGAACGACGTCGGCTGCAGGTTTCGGGGGATCAGCATGGCCGCACGCACCGAGCGGGTCTTTGAGCGGTTCTACGAGGGACAGTCGACAGAGGGGAGTGTTCGGCCTGCCATCTTGAAGTCGTGGCGCAGGTGTCAGGAGCTCGGGCTCGTCCCGGAGCGGCTCGAATTCGCCGATCCGGTCGAGGTCGACGTGGACTGCACCCTCGCCCGGGTGGCCAGACCGGTGTTCGAGCGGTTCCGGGTCGCGATCGCGGACACGGGTACGGCTCTGCTCCTCACCGACGAACGGGCCAGAATGCTGCAGCGCTATGAGAGTGATCTGCAGCTGAAAAGAGCGCTCGACCCCAGGTGTCACTTCCCGGGCGTGGAGTACTCCGAAGCACTTCTCGGGACCAACGCCGCGGGCACTCCCCTGCGTGAGAAACGCTTGGTGCAGGTGGTGGGCTTCGAACATCTGGCCGGATGCATGCAGCCGTTCACCGCCACCGGTGTCCCGATCCTCGACCCGCTCACGGGGCACGCGCGCGGTGTGGTGACGATCTCGTGCCTGAACAAATACGCGCACCCGACGATGAGCGTGTTCGCCCGTCAGGTGGCCGAGGCCATCGAACAACGGCTCCTGGAGCAGAGCACCGCACAGGAACGCGCCCTGCTCGACGCGTACCTGCGAACCGCGGACCTGCCCGACCTCCTGCCCGCTCAGGAGGCCGACTCGCTGCTCCGCGATCTCCCCCTCGGCGATCGTCTCGCGCTGGAGGAGAAGGCCGCCGAGCTGATCGCGTACGGGCAACGGGCGGCCGTCGAGGTCTCCCTGTCCCACGGCCGTAACGCCACACTGCGCGCCCTGCCTGGGCCGGAACCCGCCGGTATGGTCGGCGTCGTGGCGCAGGTCCGGATCCAGGGCGGCCGGTGGCAGTCCCTCGCCGACGACCTCATTACGTCGACATACGATCGGCTGGGCCGTTCGACGGCCCCGTCGGTGACCGTCGCACACCACCAGAACACCGCGAACGTGGATCTTGTCGTCAACGGTAGCGCCGCAGGCGGTGGTGATCCTGTGAGGATCGCGCCCGGCGCGGACCACCTTCCGGTGATGGGCGACGTGGAGCTCGGCATGGGCGAGAAGGACGAGACACGGCCGCCGTCCGGCTCCCTGGGGGAGGCGCTCACCCCCATCGCCCCGTGGCTGCTCCTCTTCGGCGAACCGGAGGTCGGCAGACTCGCCACCGCGGCGCGCAAGCGCCTGAGGTTGCTGTGCGAGGCCGCCATGAACATCGGTCAGACCCTCGACGTGGTGCGGACGGCCGAGGAACTCACCGGGGTGACCGTCTCACG
Organism: Streptosporangium sp. NPDC020145; assembly: GCF_040631275.1. Lineage (NCBI taxonomy): Bacteria > Bacillati > Actinomycetota > Actinomycetes > Streptosporangiales > Streptosporangiaceae > Streptosporangium > Streptosporangium sp. NPDC020145. The sequence continues at coordinate 4,636 of NZ_JBEXZT010000016.1, forward strand.
GTTCGCCGACCTGGTGACCGTCGATCTCAGCGAGGGCGTCGCGCGCGGTGAGGAGCCCGCGGCGCTCACCGGCGGCCTGCGCCGGGTCGCCGTCCGGAGCGCCCAGGAGAACGTGAGCCCGGTCGCCGCGGGCGAGCCGGTGCGCTACCTCCCTTCCTCCCAGCAGGCGCGCTGTTTGGCGAGTGGGGAGACGGTGCTCTGGCCGGATCCGGGCGGCGCCCGGCCGGTGCGGGTGACCGGAGAACCGGCCTCCTCGGTCATCGCGGTGCCGTTGCTGGCCCAGGACAGGGTGCTGGGGGTGGTGACGTTCACGCGGCGGCAGGCGTCCGATCCGTTCGAGGCCGACGATGTCTCCCTGGCCGAGGCGCTGGTCAGCCGTACGGCGGTGTGCATCGACAACGCCCGCCGCTACACCCACGAGCGCGCCATCTCCCTGGAACTGGAACGTGCCACCGCGTCGCTGCAACGGTCGCTCGAACTCCAGCGGCGGTTCACCACCGATGCCTCCCATGAACTGCGCACCCCGCTTGCCGGACTGCGTGCGCAGTTGGAGGAGGCACAGTTGCATCCCGACCAGACCCACCTGGGCGAGCTGATCGACCATGCGCTGCGCGACGTGAACCGGCTCCAGGCCATCATCGACGACCTGATGCTGCTGGCCCGGCTCGGCGCCGACCCGCCTACCGCCTTCAAGCGCGTCGACTTGGCCGAACTCGCCGAAGCCGAAATCCACAGCCGTACCGGCGACCGCCACGAGGTACGCCTGGACGCGCACCCCGGTGTGATGGTCGATGTCGTCCCCCCGCAGATCTGTCGGATTCTGCGCAACCTGCTCGACAACGCCCAGCGTCACGCCGCGCACAGCATCGTGGTGCGGGTACGCCACACCATCGGTAAGGCGGAGCTCAGCGTCACCGACGATGGTCCGGGAGTCCCCGAAACCGAGTATGACCACATCTTCCAGAGCTTCACCCGCCTGGACACCGCCCGCAGCCGTGATCACGGCGGCACCGGACTGGGACTGGCCATCGCCCGCGGCATCGCCCACGCCCACCACGGCACCCTCGACGTCCAGAACGCGCCCTCTCACGGGGCACGCTTCGTCCTTCATCTGCCACTCATCAGCCCGCCCCCCGCGGAGCAGGGAGCATGACGGCCGTCCTCTTTCACGGCGCCACGCCGTCCAGCTGGGGAAACTCCATGGCCACGGCCTGGTCCCCGGACGGAACGGGCGCTCTTGGGCTCCGCCCCCACGGTCGCCCGCGACGCACGCCAGAGCAGGCAGGGACAGGTCTCAGACACTGACCTGGATCACGGTCCCGACATCGCCGGGCCTCCTTTCTCGTGATCACTCACAACGTGCGACTTCATGTCGCCGGCGGTCAGGGCTGGTTGTCCTGCGCGTTGAGGTGGGCCTGCGGGTCCTCGGCGTCGAAGGGATCGTCGGCCATGAGGTCGGCGGCGCGTCCGTCGAGTTCGGTCTGCATCTGGCGGGAGCGGGGGATCATGGTCTTCTCGTACGCGCGCAGGGCGTCGTCGATGACGGGGTTGTGAGCGAGGGCGAGGGCGAGTTCGAGGGCGTCGAGCATGGCGAGGTTGACGCCGAGTCCGAGCGGGGGCATGAGGTGGGCGGCGTCGCCCAGCAGGGTGATGGTGGGGCTGGGCTCCCAGATGTGCGGAACGGGCAGGGCGTTGATGGGGCGCTGGAGGTAGCGGCCGTCGTTGTCGGTGATGACGCGGCGCAGGCCGGGCGCCCAGTCGCGGTAGGCGTCCAGGAGGAAGGCGCGGATGCCTTCGGTGTCGTCGTGGGTGAGACCGGCCTGGGCGAGCCAGTCGAGGGCGAGACGCTGGATGAGGTAGACGCGGATGTGGCCGCCGCCGTTGTGCTGGGCGAACATGCCGCGCGCGCCGTCGCCGGCGATGGCGCTGCCGTTGCCGACGAACTCGGCGATGTCGGGGTGCCGGGTGTCGGCGTCGTGGAACCAGGCCTCGACGAAGGTGATGCCGGTGTACTGCGGGAGGGCGGCCGAGATCGCGGCTCGGACCGGGGACCAGGCGCCGTCGGCGCCGATGACGAGGTCGGCTTCGGTGGTGGTGCTGTCAGTGAAGCGCAGCAGGCGCGGGCCGTCGGAGGGGCCTTCGACGGCCCGTAGGGCGTGGCCCCACCGGACGGTGCCGGGGGTGAGGGAGTCCAGCAGCATGTCACGCAGCACGCCGCGCTCGATCTCGGGGCGGTGGGCCTCGTCTTCGTCGGGGACGTGGTGGAAGCCGAGCTCTCCCGAGGTCGCGTCGTACTGGCGCATCTCCTGCCCTTCGGGGCGGCTGAGGGCGAAGAAACTCTCCAGCAGGCCGGCCTCCTTGAGGGCGAGCTGGCCACTGTCGGCGTGCAGGTCCAGGCTGCCGCCCTGGTCGCGGACTTCTGCGGCGGCGTCGGCTTCGTGGACGGTCACGGCGATGCCGTGCTTTTGCAGGATGGTCGCGCAGGTCAGGCCGCCGGGGCCGGCGCCGATGACGGCGATGCGGGGTGTGTTCATGGTGGTGCTCCGTTTCGTGGTCCGGCCTGGCGGCCGGTGGTGACGGGAGAAGAGGGGTTCAGGCCCGTACGGGGGCGTGCCTTGCCGAGCGGCGCTTCGACGGTGAACGGCGCGGCCACCGCGGCGACGACGCGCAGGACGGCGCCGGTGGAGATCGGCACGGCGAGCGCCGGGGCGGGCTCGGGACGGTTTTGGGCATGGCGGATCACTTCCTGTTCCCAGGGGCTTCGGTGGAGAGGCAAGGGCCGCCGACCGCTGCACCGAGAGAACCACACCAGATTCAAAAGTGCAACAAGTCAACTTTTTGACCTGAGCAATAAATGGTGTAGGTTGCTTTCATGCTTGATGACAGCCCTGTTCCCATCGGGCGCCGCGAGCGCAAGAAGGCCGCCACCCGCCAGGCCATCGCCGACGCCGCCCTGCGGCTGTTCCTGGAGCGCGGCTACGACGACGTGGGCATCCGCGAGATCGCCGACGCCGCCGACGTGTCCACGACCACGCTGTTCAAGCACTTCCCCGTCAAAGAGGCCCTCGTCTTCGACGAGGCCGAGGACGTCGAGAAGAGCCTGCTGTCGGCCGTACGCGACCGCCCTTCCGGCCAGTCGATCCCGGCCGCGCTACGCGAGCACGCCCTGCGCTTCCGGCGGGCCGGCGCCAACAGCACCCCCGAGTTTCGGGCCTTCCTCGACCTGGTCAACAGCACCCCGGCACTGGGCGACTACCATCGGGCCCTCTGGCTGCGCCACACCACCTCCCTCGCCCAGGCCATCGCCGAGGCCGGCGGCCTGCCCGCCGACGACCCCGCCTGCACCGCCCTGGCCCACTTCGCCCTCGAAGCGCCCAGCTCCGTGCGCGACCACCACGACGCCGACGAAGCCATCACCAGCGCCTTCGACCTCCTCGACCGCGGCTGGCAGAACATCGCCCCCCAGCCGTAGCCGACGGGCCCGCCCCTCCACCCCGAGACGGCCGGACGAGCCGGCCGCCGTCCAGGAGACGCCGAGCAGGCAGGACCGGATCCACCACCGGGCTCTCCAGCCGACTCCCAGCGGTCTGCGGCACCGTACGTCGTCGTGGTGGAAGCCCGCAGGCGGGGGCATCGGTCGGCGTGGGGTAGCCGTCGGCGGCCTGGATCCGGGCGCGTGCCTCGCCGCAGGCGGGCAGGTCCTGAGAGGTCCTGCGGTGGGATTCTCCTCCCGGTCAGGGGAGGGCGCGGCCGGTCGCGGCGGCGGCGTAGCGCCGGGCGAGGTGCTCGAAGGCGTCCCTGAGCTCGGGCGGGCCGACCACCTCGAAGTCGACGTCGAACCTGCCGATGGCGGCGGCCAGGGCGACCCAGGACCACGAGCCCAGGACGAGGCGGCAGCGGTTCGGGCTGAGTTCCTCGACGAGTCCGTCGTGGGTGTACTGGGACACGACGGCGGCGGGCAGGTCGAGGATCACCTCGCCGTGGCAGGACCAGTCTCCGCCGGAGCCCCGGAACCTGCCGTTCACGAAGGCGGCCACGTCGCCTCCGGGCAGCTCGCGCGGGGTGAAGCGGGGTCCCGTCGGGGCGCGGGGGGTGATCCGGTCGGCACGGAAGGTGCGCCAGTCCTCACGGTCGAGGTCCCAGGCGACGAGGTACCAGTGCCCGCCCCGGCTGACGAGGTGATGCGGCTGCACCCGGCGCGGCGGGGGCCACTCGCCGCCGTCGTCTCCTCTGTGCGGCGAGTAGTCGAAGCGCAGCACCTGGCAGGCGTGCACCGCGGCGCTGAGCGCCATGATCACACCGCTGTCGGTCGGCGAGTCCGTCCGGCTGCCCGGCCGCTCGACGGTGGTGATCCGAAGGGTGTCGATCCGGTGGCGCAGCCGAGCGGGCATGACCTGTCGTACGGTGTTCAGCGCCCGTACCGCGGCCTCCTCGATGCCGGCCCCCGACATGGCGGCGGTCTGGAGCGCGACGGCCAGGGCGACGGCCTGCTCGTCGTCGAACAACAGCGGGGGCAGGTCCGTACCCGCCTCAAGCCGGTAGCCGCCGTCGGGACCCTTGGTCGCCACGATGGGGTAGCCGAGCTCGCGCAGGCGGTCGACGTCCCGGCGCACGGTACGCGCACTGATGTCCAGCCTTTCGGCCAGCAGTGCCCCCGGCCAGTCCCTGCGTGCCTGGAGCAGCGAGAGCAACGCCAGCAGTCGCGCGGAGGTCTTCGGCATGGCCCCATACTGCCCTGAGAAGCGGCCACAACCTGTCCTCTTCATCTGTGACTGTTGTCTCGCGCCGGACAACGGCGGCCAGAGACGACAGTCAATGATCAGGAGCCGATATGACCGTCAAGTCCGTGACTCATCTGAACTTCCGTGGCGACGCCCGCGCGGCGCTGGAGTTCTACCAGTCCGTTTTCGACGGTGACCTCGCCGTCGTCACCTACAAGGACGCCGGGAGCGTGCAGGACCCCGCGGAGGCCGACCAGGTGATGTGGGGTCAGGTGCTCGCCGACAACGGCTTCCACGTGATGGCCTACGACGTGCCCTCGCGGATGCCGTGGAACCAGGGCGAGAACTCCTTCTTCCTCTCCCTGCGTGGCGAGAGCGCGCAGGAGATCACCGCGTACTGGGACAAGCTCTCCGAGGGCGCCACCGTCGTGCAGCCGTTGGGGCCCGCGCAGTGGGCCCCGCTCTACGGCATGCTCAGGGACCGCTTCGGCGTCGTCTGGGTCGTGGACGTCGTGAGCGAGTACAACGGCTGAACGTCACACGCGGTGCGGGAGCGCGCCTCCCGCACCACGCCCCCGGGGCCACCGAAGAAACCGAAGGAGACAGCCGGAATGAGAACGCGTCCGCTGGGGCGGACCGGAATGCGGGTCAGCCCCTACTGCCCGGGCACCATGATGTTCGGCCGGGCCGGCAATCCTGACCACGACGAAAACGTCATCGACACCGCCGACGTGTACTCCTACAGCGAGACCGAGGACATCGTCGAGGCCCAGATCCGATGACCGTTCTCGACATCAGGGCGCTCAACCGCGCGACGCTCGCCCGGCAGCTGCTGCTCGATCGCGCCGGCATGCCGGTCCTCGACGCCGTCACGCATCTGTGTGGCCTGCAGGCGCAGGAACCGCAGGAACCGTTCGTGGGGCTCTGGTCACGGGTGCGTGGGTTCGACCCAGCGGTTCTGTCGGACCTGCTGATCCGGCGGAGTGTGGTGCGTACGCACCTGATGCGCCGCACCGTCCACCTCCTGGCCGCCGAGGACGTCCTGGCCTGGCGGGCGCGCCACGACGGCATGCTGCGCCGGCGCGTGCTCGGGACCTACCGTCGTGAGCTCGCCGGGGTGGACCTCGACGAACTCGCGGAGGCGGGCCGGGCGGTGACGGCCGACGGCGAGCCCCGCTCGATGGCCGAGCTGGCACGGACGCTGGCCGGGCGCTGGCCGGAGCCGGGGCCACGGGCGCTGGGCGAGATGCTGGTCGCCGCCCTGGTCCCGATGGCGCAGATGCCGCCGCGTGGCCTGTGGCGCAGAAAGGCGGGGGTGCGCAACGTTCCGCTCTCGGCCTGGCTGGGCCGCGAGGTCGACCCCCTCTCCCCGGACGGCCCCGACCTGGCCGGCCAGGCACTGGTACGGCGCTACCTGGCCGCGTTCGGCCCCGCGGCCACCGCCGACCTGCGCGCCTGGTGCGGCCTGGCCGGGCTGCCCGCGGCGGTCGCCGCGATCCGGGACGAGCTGGTCGGCTTCCGCGACGAGCGGGGCCGGCACCTGCTGGATCTCCCCGACGCGCCCCGCCCCGATCCCGGCGTCCCCGCCCCGGTACGGTTCCTGCCGGCCTTCGACAACGCCGTCCTCGGCTACCACGACCGCACCCGCGTCATCGACGACGCCCACCGCGGCCTGTCGGTCACCGGCGCCCGCTTCGTGCTGGTCGACGGCCGGGTCGCCGCGACCTGGAACGTCGAGGGCGGCGCCGTACTGGTCAGCCCACTGCGCCGCCTCTCACGAGCCGAGCGCGACAGCGTGGCCGAGCAGGGGCAGGCGCTGGCGTCGTTCCTGTCCGACGGAGACAGCAGGCGCGTGGAGTTCGCCGCCGTTCCCTGAGATCAAACCACTGTGAGGTTCCGCGAACGCGTTGGCCCGCGGAGCGCGAGACGTCCACTTGGTGATGAGGACGTCTCCTGTGACGGCCCCGGCCCTGACCGGTCTTCGGTTCCCGGTCGTCGTGCTCGATGCGCCTGCGGATCGTGGCCAGGGTGACCAGGTCGACCGGCGGAGTGTCTTCGGGCAGGTTCGGCAACCGGTATGCGGCCGGCTCGGAGGCGTTTCGGGGCCACTCGGCTGAGCGGCGCTACTGACCGCCCTCTTCCTTGTCGGCCGCGGACATGGCGAGCATGTCGTCGACGCACCTGCGCATCAGTTGCTCGAACTGGACGAGGTCCTGGTCGCTCCATTCGGCGAAGGCGGAGCCGACGAGCCTCTGCCTGGCCGCCTCAAGCGCGTCCGTGACACGACGGCCCGCACTGGTGATCACGGCTTCCCTGACCCGTCGGTCCGCCGGGTTCGGACGCCGCTCGATCAAGCCGAGCTCGGCGAGTTTGGCCACCTGCCGGCTGACGGTGGTGTGGTCGCGTCCTGCCCGTTCGGCGAGTTCGACCACGCCGATCGGCCCGAACCGCCGGATCCCGACGATCAGTTTGAACAACGAGCGGTCGAGATCGATGCCTGCCTCGGCCATGAGGGCCTCGTCGCGTTGCGGCAGGTTCATGAGCGCGACCAGGTCGACGAGCGATTCGTGCAGGCGCCGGAACGCGATGTGCCGGCGGTGTTGGGAAGCCATGCTCGCCACCGATGCCTTACGTGCCCTTGCGGACGGACGGGGAGATGCCAAGGCGAGGATACCGGCAGCCTCCGGTAGGCCGACGGTGCCCGGCGGGGACGCGGATGCGGGTGGCGAGGCGTGGCGGAGGTCGTGCCGTTCCTGCGACGGGTGATCGGTCACCTCATGACCGGCGTGGGAACGGATGGCCACCTCCGGATAGATGCGCTCATTACACACATAATTCTCCACCAGCGCTACCACAACACTTGGATCGGGATTTCTTCCATGCGCCAAGCCTACGAAAGGCCAGCTCAGACCGCTTTTACCGATGGCCGGAACACTGCCGGGACGATGCGTCGGCCACAAGGGAGGGCTTGACGACCGCTCTGGTTGCCGAACATACTCCGTGCTAAATACACATAAATCTGGATCGGACGGGATGGCTGCCCGGCCGACCGTCACCGACGGAGAGGTGAACCGTGACACGCGACGAAGACCTTGATGTGATCATCTGTGGTTCCGGCGCGGCGGGATTGACCCTCGCCATCGATCTCGCCCGCAGGAACATCGCGTTCCGGTTGATCGACAAGGCGCCGCACCCGTTCATCGGCTCACGCGGCAAGGGCATCCAGCCGCGCACCGAGGAGGTGTTCGAGGACCTCGGCGTGATCGACCGGATCGTCGCCTCGGGGGGTGAGTATCCTCCCCTGCGCACCTACACCCACGACGGGCCGGTCGACAAACACGCCGGGATCCTGCCTGAGCCGACGCCTGCCGAGCCGTACCAGATCCCGCTGCTCGTTCCGCAGTTCCTCACCGAGCGCCGGCTGCGGGAGCGGCTGACCGAACTCGGTCACGCCCCGGAGTACGGCTGCGAGCTCGTTGGCTTCGACCAGGACGCCGACGGCGTGACCGCGCGGATCGCCGCCCCCGACGGGGAGCGGACCGTGCGGGCCGCCTACCTGGTCGGCGCCGACGGCGGATCGAGCTTCGTCCGCAAGTCCCTGGGCATCGAGTTCCGCGGGAAGTCCCTCAACGTGCGGGCGCTCGTGGCCGACGTGCGGGTCGACGGCGCCTCGTCGCACGTCTGGCACCGCTGGGGCGAGGAGAAGCCCGAGCGGAGCGTCTCGCTGTGCCCGCTCCACGGCACCGACATGTTCCAGTACATGGCCCCGGTCCCCCTCGACGTGGAGGTCGACCTCTCGGCCGAGGGGCTCACCGCCCTGCTCCACGAGCGCGGCGGCCAAGACGACGTCGTGATCCGTGAGGTGTCCTGGGCATCGGTGTTCACGATGCAGGCCCGGCTGGCCGACGCCTACCGGCGTGGACGCGTGCTCCTGACCGGGGACGCCGCGCACTGCCATCCGCCGACCGGCGGACAGGGCCTGAACACGAGTGTCCAGGACGCCTACAACCTTGGCTGGAAGCTCGCCGCCGTGCTCGACGGCGCGCCGGAGTCGCTGCTGGCGACCTATGAGGAGGAGCGCCGACCGGTCGCCGAGGCGGTCCTCGGCCTGTCCGAGAGGCTGCTCGAAGCGGCCAAGAACCGCGACATGCGCCGGGGCCGCGAGGTGACCCAGCTCGATGTCGGCTACCCGGGCTCGTCCCTGTCGCTGACCGGTCTGGAGCCCTACAAGGGCGTGGCGTCCGGCGACCGCGCGCCCGACGCTCCCGTCACCGGCGCGGGCGGGCTCGCCACACGGCTGTTCAGCCTGTTCCAGGGACCACACTGGACCCTGCTCGGCTACGAACCCGGCGACGCCCCGGTCCCGGAACCGCGCGAAGGCCTGCGCATCCACGTCGTCGGCGGCGACATCCGCGACACCGGAGGCCACGTCCGGAGCGCGTACGGGCTGTCGCCCGAGCAGTGGGCGCTCATCCGGCCGGACGGATACGTCGCGGCCGTGGTCGGCACCACCGAACTCGGCGCCGTCGAGGCCTACCTCGACGGCGTCGGCGTCCGTCCCGTGCGGTGACGCGTCTCCGGTCGTCCCTGCGCGGGCGGGGGTGGTCCGGCCCCTTTCTCTACGCCTCGAATCGACCGGGGCTTCGCCGGTGGATCAGCACCAGTCTCCCGGCCTGGCCCAGGTGAGGAAGCCCTCCTGGGCCCCGGCGGGTGACGCCGGGGGCTCGGTGACGGTGTATCCGCCCCGGTAGAACAACAGGGGCCGCTCGCCCGGACCGGCGCCCAGGTCGTGCACCCGGCCCACGGCGATGTAGTGGTCGCCCGCCTCGTACACGGCCTCCAGTGAACAGTCCACCCAGGCCAGCGCCCCTTCCAGCAGTGGCGAGCCGCTGGGCGAGCGCCGCCAGGGGGTGCTGGAGAAGCGGTCCGCACCGCCCCGTCCGAACAGCGTGCTGGTCTCGCGCTGGTCGTGGGCCAGCACGCTGACGGCGAAGCGGCCTGACCGTTCGACGTCCGGCCAGGTTCCTGACGACCTGGCCGGGCAGAACAGCACGAGCGGCGGGTCGAGCGAGAGCGCGGCGAAGGACTGGCAGGCGAAGCCCACCGGCCGCTCGTCCCGCATGGTCGCCACGACGGTCACGCCCGTGCAGAAGTGGCCCAGGACCTGCCGGAAGAGCGAGGGGTTCACAACATGCCCACCGTGACGTCCTCGCCGAACTCCCCGTCGCCGAAGAGCTTGAGCGCCGCCTCCGGGTCGTTGGCGACGTGTACCCGTGCCGCGTGCGCGTCGCGCCAGAACCGCTGGATCGGGGTGCCCTCGGCGAGCGCTCCCGCCCCGGAGTTCTCGAAGAGCTGGTCCACGGCCGCGATGCACCGTTCGGAGGCCCGCACCTGGTCGCGGCGCAGCCGCAGCCGCAGAGCGGTGGGGATCGGCTCGCCGCGCCGCGCGGTGTCGTAGACCTCGGTGATGTTGCGGGTGAGCTGCAGCCATGCGGCGTCCACCTCACTGGCCGCGCGGGCGACGCGGACCTTCGCGAACGGGTCGTCCTTCACCTTCTCCCCCACGAACACCCGCACGCGCTGCCGCTGGTGCGCCACGTGCGCCTCGTAGGCGCCGGTGGCCATGCCGACCAGCGGGGTGGCGATCGTGGTGGTCATCAGCGAGTAGAGCGGGATGCGGTACAGCGGGCTCGGGTTCACCTCCTGCCCCGGACAGACGCAGCGGAAGGAGTCGGCGAAGCTGAGCACGCGGTGCGCGGGAACGAAGACGTCCTCGACCACCACGTCGTTGCTGCCCGTGCCGCGCAGGCCCACGGTGCGCCAGACGTCGCGGACGGTGTAGTCCTCGCGCGGCACCAGGAAGGCCACCCAGTCGGTGGGCCTGCCGTCCTCGCCCGTGATCAGGGCTCCGAGGATGGCGGCGGTGGCGTGGTCCACCCCCGAGGAGAAGTTCCACGTGCCCGAAAGGCGGTAGCCGCCGTCGACGACGGTGGCCCGGCCGACGGGCGCGTACGCGGAGGAGACCAGGGCGGCGGGGTCGCGCCCCCAGATCTCCTCCTGCGCCGCGGCCGGGAAGGTGGCGACGTGCCACGCGTGGGCGCCGAGCACCGAGGCGACCCAGCCGGTGGAGCCGCAGGCGCCGGCGATCATGCGCACCGCGGTGTAGAAGGTCACCGGATCGGCCTCGTGGCCGCCGAAGCGCACGGGCTGCAGTAGACGGAAGAAGCCCGCCTCGCGCAGCTCCTTGATCGATTCCGCGGGAACCACGCGGGCGTCCTCGGCCGCCTGCGCGCGTTCTCCGAGGACGGGCAACAGGTCGCGGATCGCGGTCAGCACGTGTTCGCTCATCTGGCTGGGCTCCTGTGTCGGAGGGACGGTGGCCAGAATCTTCCAGCCGACCGGACAGGGCCGCTAATACCGGTTCGCTCGTGGCATATGCCCAGAGTGCGATGGTCGGCCAGGGTATACCGGCGGCTCGAAACGGTATTGGCGGCGAGAGAGGGCCACGCAGGACGCTGGGAGCCGTGAACACCCTGACCGCCCTTGACCACGACGTCACCGGCTCCGCCTGCCCGACGCTGCCTCCGCTCAGCGGCTGGTGCCTGTCTCCACCTCGCACGGCGGCTGGGCGGCGCCGGAACTCGCCGACCGGCTGGGGAGCGTCCGGGTGCCGCGGGTGGCGGTCGGCGGCCGGCAGGAGCCGCTCGGCCTGCCGCCGTCGGCCGTCCGCGCGGTGCTCCCGGTCGGTGGCCTGTTCGATCCGCGCCCGCTCGTCCGCACCCAACGACACCACTACGACGTCATCCTGGACCTCGCCGACGCGGATTCCACGTTCACCCGTGCCCTGCTGAACCTGTTCTGATCCCCGTCGGCCACCGGTTCCAGCGTGGAGGCGCGTTCGCGCAGGAAGCCGAGCAGCAGCCCGGCCGCCGGCGTCAACGACCTCTCCTGCGGGACGGTGACGCCCACCGCCCGCCGGATCCCCTCCAGCGGTACGGCGAGCGGCGCGAGGTCGCCGTCGGCGGCGGCGACCAGCTCCGGCAGTACGGCGATCATGTCGGTCTCCCGCACGAGAGTGCGCACGGTGAGGATCGAGGTGCACTCGACCACGTCCGCGGGCAGGTCGAGGTCCTCGGCGCCGAAGGCCCGCTCCACCTCCTGGCGCAGGGCGGTCTGCGCCAGCGGCAGGATCCACGGGTAGTCGAGCAGGTCCTTCAGGCCCAGTCCCGCCCGCCCGCGCACGGGGTGGTCACGGCGGGCGACCAGCCGCATCGCCTCGCTGTAGAGCCGGATCTGCCGCAGACCGCCCAGGCCGTCGAGCGGAGTGAGCCTGCCCACGATCAGATCGAGCTCTCCGGCGAGCAGCCGTAGCACCTGTTTGTCGAAGGTCGCCTCCGACACCACCACGGTGACTGCCGGATACGCCCGTTTGAGGTCGGCGATCGCCCGGGGCAGGAGCTGGCTGGAGCCGGCCAGCAAGGTGCCGACCCGGACGGTGCCCAGGCGCCCGTCGGCGAGGTCGGTGATCCGCTCCCCTGCCCGCCGCAGCTCGGCCAGCGCGGCCCGTGCGTGCTCCAGGAACGCCTCGCCGTAGAAGGTCGGGCGCACCCCGCGCGGCCCACGGACGAACAGCTCCACGTCCAGGATGCGTTCGAGCTCGCGCAGACAGCGGGTCACGGCGGGCTGGGCCAGGCGCAGGTGGTGGGCGGCCCGAACCACGCTGCCCTGCTCGGCGATGGCCACCACCACGATGAGGTGACGGAGCTTCAGCCGTCCGTTGAGTAGGTCGATCTCGGGCTCCTCACTGACTCGAAGATATGATCCAAAGGTGGATACATCTGACAGGTCGCGAGCGGGTGACGCGGTCGCCCTGGTGCACGAGGAGCTCCGGGAGCTGATCCTCAGCGGGCGCATCCTGCCCGGTCAGCGGCTCACCCAGCGCGAGCTCGGCGAGCGGCTCGGTGTGGGCCGTACCCCACTGCGCGAGGCGCTGCGGATGCTGGAGGCTGAGGGGTTCGTGCTCTCCCGGGCCAACCACGGCGTCACCGTCGCCGGACTCGATCTTGACGAGGCCGAGGAGCTCTACGCCGCGCTGCTCATGTTGCAGGCGCCGATGGTGCCCCGGGCGGCTCGGGAGATCTCGGAGGAGTCGCTGACCCGGATGGCTGAGTTGTCGGCGCTGATGCGCGACAGGCCGCAGGAGCCACGCGACTTCCACCGCGACCACGCCGCCTTCCACGCCCTGCACGAGGCGACCTTCGGACCCACTCTGTCCAAGATCGCCCATGACCTGTATCTGCGGCTGTCGCGGCTGCAGCGCTTCTATTACCGCAGCCGCCGCATTCCGGCCTTCGCCGTCGAGCTCGACCGGGCCTTCCTGGAGGCGATGCGGCGCCGGGACGGCGCGCGGGCGCGGAGGGTGCAGGAGTTGCACGTCCTCAGCTCCGCGATCGGGCTGATCACCGACGCCGACCCCTGGCACCGCTTCGGGCCGCTGGTCGACGCCGCGGCGGGGCTGGGGATCACCGTGCCCCTCTCGGCGAATGGCACGCTCGCACCGCCGGTCGAGGTCACCTGGGCCGTGGATCTGCCGGGTTACGATCCGGTGACCACGGACTACGTCGTGGACGTGACATCTGCCCATGTCCACTCCCACCAGGGCCGAAGATTGGATCCACTTTAGGATACCTCTGCCGCCATCCTGCGCCGCCCGCCTGACGTTGTCCAATACGCTTTCCGTCGCGAGCCATAACCAGGACGAGATACCTCCGAATCGGCATACCTGACCGCCTAAGCGGCATTGGCGCACCTCACTCCCCCGCGGCCACCATCGGACCGTCACCCGACCCGTTCGAGCCGCGGAGCCGTACACGATGAACCGCACACTGATCACCGGCGGACATGTGATCACCATGGACGACGCCCTGGGCGACCTGCCCGGCGGAGCCGTCCTGGTCGAGGGCGACCGGATCGCCGCGGTCGGCCGCACGGCCGAGGAGTTCGCCCACGTCGACGCCGAGCGCATCGACGCCGCGGGCGGCTTCGTCCTGCCCGGCATGATCGACAGCCACCGGCACACCTGGATGGCGCTGCTGCGCGGCCACTCAGCCGACCAGTCACTCCTGGAGTTCCTCGCCTCCACCTTCTACGGCATCGGCTCGCTCGTCACCGCCGCCGACCTCGGCGCCGCCGCGCAGGTGGGCGCCCTGGAGGCACTCGACGCCGGTGTCACAACCATCCTCGACTGCTGCGACTGCGTGAACAGCCCCGAGCACGCCGACGCGGCCGTGGAGTCGCTGAAGGCGTCCGGGATCCGGTTCGTCTACGCGTACGGCATGCAGGCCTTCGACTTCCAGCCTCCCGTCTTCGCCGGCCACGCCGACCGGCTGCGCGACGCCCGCCGCCTGCGCGCGGAGCACTTCGCCACCGACGGCCTGGGACGGATGGGCCTGCTCTACAGCGACTTCGGCATCCTGCCCTTCGAGCAGACCGCCGAGGAGATCCGCACCGCCCGCGACCTGGACGTCCTCGGCGCCTCCCACACCGGCGCCGCCACCGGTTCCATCCTGCTGCGTGGCCTGCGCGAGCTGCACGACCACGACCTGCTGCTCCCCGGCCACCTGCACATCCACTGCCCGGCCCTGACCGATCAGGAATGGAGGCTCCTCGCCGAGACCGGGGGCAAGGTCACCATCGCCCCCGAGACCGAAATGCAGATGGGCATGGGCCACCCGCCTTTCCGCGCCGCCCTCGATCACGGCCTCGCCCCCGCGATCAGCACCGACATCGTCTGCGTCGGCTCGGGCGACCTGTTCTCCCAGATGCGGCTCGGCCTGCAGTTCCAGCGCTGCCTCGACCACGACGCCGTGCACCGCACCGGCACCATGCCCGTCCGCGTCGGTCTCGGCGTGCGCGACGCGCTCGACTGGGCCACCCGCAACGGCGCGGACGCCCTCGGCATCGGCGCGCTCACCGGCTCCCTCACACCCGGCAAGCAGGCCGACCTCATCGTCGTGGCCCCTCGCATGGACCTCGTCCGCTCCAGCCACCCGATCGGCTCCGTCGTCCTCCAGTCCACCGCCGCGGACGTCTCCACCGTGCTCGTCGCCGGTCGAACCCGCAAACTGCACGGCAGGCTCACCGGAGTCGACCTCGCCGCCGTACGCCGCCGTGCCAACGCCGCACTGGACCGGCTGCAGCAGGCCGCGCTGACGCTCCCCTCACTGGCTCCGGAGGCTGTCCACGGGTGGTTCACCCAGGCCGAGCGGATGGCCTCGGCGAACTTCGCCCGCGCCTACGCTCAGCGGGCCCAGCGACTGTCCGGCAGGTCTTGAGAGGTACCTGAGATTCGTTCGCCCGCGAGGCCACAGGCGACCACCGGCGGGTCCTTGCCCGGTCTCTCGCACGATGCGCACCGGTACGGAACTCCGGACCGAAGCCGCGTCTGGTCTCTCCCTCAGGTCAGGCCTCCACCGCCCGGGTGACTGACAGGAGAAGCCAGAGGTCCGGCCGATCGGGCAGATGCCTTCCAGCTCGTGCCAACCGGGTGGGAATGGCACCACCGCCAGAACCGACGCCCGGCCCTCATCGGCGACCTCCGCGAAGTCCTCGTCCGAGAATTCCACGAACGCCAGCCGGAGCTACCGGACCGACGCAGTGGATTTCAGGAAGACCGCCGGGGTCGCTTCGCTGAGAACATCACCAGCCCTGTTCCTGACACGAGAAATCCACACGACAGTACGAGTAATGCCAGGTCCTGCCACGAGCCCGGCTCCATCGCGTCCGAACCCAGCGTCGAGGTGAACCCGAAGGCCGCTATCAGCAGAATTCCCCATCCATAACGTCGAGGCGCATAACGGGCGGCGCGGAAGAAAGGCAAGCGCGGCAACCGGTTGGTCACCAGCGCGTAGACGCCGATCCCGGCGATCAGGCATGCCGCTCCCAGCGTGACTACCTGCACCGCTCCGAGATCCACCTGGGTCAGCTCCTTTGCCTTAAAGGAAATATCCACCATTCTAGAAACAGGTTGCCGAATTGTCCCTGTGAAAATCACAGCGACGGCGCACCGCACCGCCGTACCCAGCCCTCTGCCGCATGCCGCCTGGGCGTGCGCGGCGTGGGCGCCGGTACCAGCCGGCGGCACCCGGGCCGTCACCGCACCGCGCCTGACCAACACGCCGACCTCGGCGCCGAGCCGCCGCACGGCACCGGCAACGAGCTGTAGTCGTCCCGTTCTCCTGTCGGTAACGCCGTCTACGCTCCCTGCCCATGGCCCTCACCACCCCCGGCTCGCCGGTCGACATCACCCAGGTGCTCCCCGAGTTGGGCGCCTACGCGCGCACGACGGTCCGCCTCCACCCCCGACCCGGCACACCGGGCATGCATGACAGCCATATCGGCGGCCCCCTCCTGTGGCCTGCCGACGAGCCCTGGCCCGCCTGCAGCCGTCCCTTCCGGGTGTGGTTCAACAGCGGACGCACGACCGGACTTCGCTTCGATGATTTCGAGGAACGTCCTCCGGACACCCCGGTGGCCATGGTCGCCGTCGCGCAGTTCTACGCCCGCGATCTCCCTGAGATCTCCTTCCCCCAGGGCAAGGACCTCCTGCAGGTGCTGTGGTGCCCCAACGACCACGACCAGCCCGACATCAACGGCCCCGCCATCGAACTCATCTGGCGCCGCACCGCCGACATCACCGACCCGCGACACGAGCCGCCGCCCCGGCCGCACACCACCGCCTCCACCAAGCACCTCAACGTCCACGAATGGGAGCGCGCCGTCGAGTACTACCTACCGCGGCCCTGCGTCCTGCACCCCGAACGGGCCACTGAATACCCGTATTTCGAGGAGCTCCCCGAGCGGCTCCAAACGGCCCTCAACGCATGGGACGAGGAAGCCGGCCATCCTTACCAACACCTGTTGTCCATCGCGCCTGGTTGCAAGATCGGCGGATGGGAGTCCTGGCACCTCACCGACATGTACCCGCTGCCCTGCGACGTCTGCGGCACCGAGACCCAGCCGCTCCTCAAACTGGACAGCGACGAATGGGACGCGGGCAGCGGACCACGCTGGCGTCCTCTCGAAGAACGCCACCTTGTCTGGGAGAGCATTGAGTGCCAGAACACCTGTGACCCCACCCAGCTCGTTCTGGGTCGTTCCGGAGCCCTCACCGTCTTCCTCTGTCCGAACTCCACTGACCACGGCTACCGCATGACCATCCAGTAACCAGGGCAGAGCACCGGGATGACCCCACGGACGCGTTCACCACCGCCGACCTGTCGATGGCCGGGGCGGGGGTTGCCCATCCCGCCTGCGGGCGGGTCGACGGCAGATGGGATGAGCAGGCGGGCGGAGATGTGTGCGGTCACGCGGGAAGTTCGCCTGCGGCCACTCGTGTAGCCCACGAGCGCAGTTCACCTAACACCCTTGTCAAGCGATCATCATCAGCTTCCCCGGCCGGTGTCCACGGCTGATTCCTCAAGTCACACTCTCCGTCGAGATCGGCCCACAGCCACTGAAACGAGTCTCTGATCTCAAACTCACGAGGGTCCGACGCCTCAAACAGCCCCCAAAGATCCTCAACCAGCTTTGGCAGCGATATCCGGTTCGAGGCGTACAGGTCGAGATGTTCGACCATGCGGCCGATCAGTGCTCGTTGATGACCCTCCACAGGGTCACATTATTGATCATCGCGCAATTGGGCAGGATGACCCATGACCTGCCCGGAACCCGGGCCAGAATCCCCACAGGACGTTGTCCATGCGATTCCCGAGCTGACAGCGCGGGTTTAATTCTCGTTGCCCGCTCTGGAGGGGAAGGCCCAGGTCATGGGCATGGACATCGGTCTGTTCGGTCTTATGGTTGGCGGCACGGCTCGAAGCGGTCCTGCGGGGCCGGAAACGCGTTGCGGGGGCGGGCTGAGGCGCGGGAGGCTGCCGATGTGAAGATGCACGCCGATCAGTTGACGGTGTCACCGGAGACAGCGCGCACGTTGGTGGATGAGCAGTTCCCTGAGTGGCGGGGCCTTCCTGTCACGGGCGTCACCCACCATGGGACGGTCAACGCCATCTTCCGCATCGGCGACCGCTTCGCAGCCCGGTTCCCGCTGCAGCCCGGAGAGGTCGACTCGACGCGGCGCCTGCTGGAGGCCGAGGCGGAGGCGGCCCGCGAGCTGGCGGGTCGCACGCGGTTTCCCACGCCCGAGCCGGTGGCGCTCGGCGAACCCGGTGCGGGATACCCGCTTCCATGGTCGGTGCAGACATGGCTGCCCGGCGTCGTGGCCACCGAGGAGGACCCGGGCGAATCAGTCGCGTTCGCCCACGACCTGGCTGATCTCATCAATGACCTGCGCGCGATCGACACACGTGGCCGTACGTTCTCCGGCAAAGGCCGGGGAGGCGACCTCCGGTCCCACGACGCGTGGATGGAGACCTGTTTCAGGAACAGTGAACAGCTCCTGGACGTTCGCCGGCTTCGCCGGATGTGGGAGAACCTGCGGAGCCTCCCCCGCGAAGCGGGCGACGTGATGACCCACAGTGATCTCATCCCCGGCAACGTGCTCGTGTCCGCCGGTCGGCTGGCCGGGATTCTCGACGTCGGCGGCTTCGGACCGGCCGACCCCGCTCTGGATCTCGTGAGCGCCTGGCACCTGCTTGAGGCCGGGCCGCGCCAGGCGCTCCGCCTGGACCTCAGGTGCGACGACCTCGAATGGGAGCGAGGCAGAGCGTGGGCCTTCGCGCAGGCGATGGGACTTGTCTGGTACTACCTGGAAACCAACCCGGTCATGAGCCGGATGGGCCGACGCACCCTGGAACGCGTCCTGGCAGACACCCCCTCGCGGCACCGATGAGGAGCACCGCCGTGCCGGACGCGTGCCGGGCCGAACGGTGACCGTGCGAACACGCTGCCGGGCATCGCCCAGGAAGGGCACCTGAGCGGCGTGGCCGTCAACGTTCACGGCCGCTGAGACCCGCCCCCTCGCCCGGCCGAGGGCCGTCCGCCGTTGTGACCGGCCGCAATACAGTGGCCGGCATGTCACACGCCGGGCCCGGACGTCGAACGTCGGCAAGACCACGCCGGCCCGGGCCGGCACGCATCGTCCCGGCCGTCTGTGGCATCCTCCGTCCCATGGCGATCAAGGCTTTGCTGTTCGATGTCGACGGGGTGTTGCTCGATTCCACCGCGACGCATCGACGGATCTGGGACGCCTGGTCGCGCATGCGCGGGCTGGACGGAGACCTGGTGTGGAGCCTCACTCACGGCCGTCGGCCTGAGGACACCGTCCGCGATGTCGCCCCTGACCTCGACCCCGCCGCTGAGCGCGGGGTGTTGAACCAGTTGATGGTCCAGGAGGGTGACGCCTTCCCGGCGGCACCCGGGGCTGCGGCCCTGCTGGGCGAGCTGGACCGGCGGCCTTGGGCACTGGTCACCTCGGGCAGCCGGACCCCCGTTCACCGGCGCTTCCGGCTCGCCTCGCTTCCGTTGCCCCCGGTACAGATCTACGGCGAGGACGTCGAACGGTCGAAGCCGCATCCCGAGGGCTATCTCAAGGCCGCCGAACTCCTCCGGATCGATCCGGTCGACTGCGTCGTGATCGAGGACGCCCCGCACGGGGTGGCCGCCGGGAAGGCGGCGGGGTGCACGGTGATCGCCGTGGCCACCACTCACGCTCCCGGTGAGCTGGCCAAGGCGGACGAATGCTTCCCCTCACTTGAGGAGGCGGCGCCGTACCTCCTATCGCTGAGTGCTGCGGCGGCGGTGCACGGCCACTGACATCGCATTCGACCGGTACCGCTCTGGTTCGGGGAAGACCTACCGGTCCGGACGGCATGCCCGTTGCGTATCCGTCAAAGAAGTGACCACAGGGAATCACGGTCACCAGCTCGGTAACCAGACGCGATGAGGGATTCCCGAGCCGACAGCGCGGGTTCGGTTCCCGTCTCCCGTTCCAAGGGTGAAGGCGGGTCCGGGTTCTGTCGTCCCTTTCAGGAGAGATCTCGCAGCCAGGAGACAATGGCCGCCCCGATTTGGTCGGGAGCGTCTTCCTGAACCATGTGGCCACCCGTGATCGTGATGTGTGCCTGATTCGGCCATGACCGGGCAACGGCCCGGTGCGTTTCGAACATCGTTCCTGGAACCGCCTCGATGAACAGCTTGGGAACCGAGGACTCGGCGAGCCACTCCGCGTAACGCGTGATGACGTCGTGAACATCGCGTGGTTCGCCCGCGACGGGAACCTCGCGAGGCCAGGTCAGCGTCGGCCGTCGTGACTCGCCCGGTTCCGTGTAGGGACGACGGTAGACGGCCATCTCCGCCTCCGACAGCCCTCGCAGCACCAGGACCACCCGCTCACGCACACCGAGGGCCTGAAGGAACGCGTCGAGATAACGGCGATGCTCGACGAAGCGGTATGAGCCCGGCCCGCCGGCCGGAAGTTTCGCGGAATCGCCCATCCCGATCAGGTCCGGGGCTATGCAGCGCCCTTTGCCCGCCAGGTACGGGATTACGTTCCGCCATACGTACGACGACGTCGGGTTGCCGTGAAGAAAGACGATCGGATCGCCTTCTCCCTCCTCGACGTATGCCATTTCAAGCCCATCGACCCCAACACGACGCTTGCGGTACCGCTCCTCAGCCGAGGTCATGACTCTCCTCATTTCCGTGGGTTCTCACTTCGGTCGGAGATTCTGCGGCACGACCCGGGTCTTGCCACAAGCCCCTCGGTGCGTCATAGTGTGCGGCCGCTGTCGGCCGCGGCCTCACGAGGGACCCCGGCGACGTGCGTCGCGAGGGCCAGGGAGGCGAGGGCACCGGCGGAGGGCGGACGGCCCGGTGGAGGAGGCGGCCGACGCGGCCGTGGCGATCACCCTCGATGGACCTGGTTGTTGATGATGCAACACCGAGCCCTCGCCTACTACGATCTCCCCATGTCCGAGCGCGCGAACGTCAGGAATCTCGTCCCCATAGCCGAGCTGCTGTCTTATCGCCTGTCACGCACATCGGCGGCCCTCTCCCGCAGCGCGGCCCTGCGCTACCGCCGCGAGTTCGACGTCACCCTCGGCGAGTGGCGGGCGATCGCCCTGATCGCGTCCGATCCGACACTCACCCTGAACCGGTTGGCCAGGCGCGCCGGTCTGGACAAAGCGCAGATGAGCCGCATTGTGACCAAGCTGACGGAGCGGGGTCTGGTCAACCGGACCGCGGGGTCGGGGCGGACGTCCCAGCTGGCGCTCACCGAGACGGGCGTGGAGGTCTACCGCGGCCTCATACACGCGGCGAACGAGCGCGACGCGACGTTCCTCGCCGTCCTGTCCCCGGAGGAGCAAAAGGTGCTGGTGCGGGCGCTCGACAAGCTCGCCGACCTCGCACTGGACATGGAGCACCAGGAACGCGACCACACAAACGATCCCTAGAGTGTTGACAACGTCAACAGATTTGCGTACTCCTAGAGCCAGCACGAGGAGGTGGCTCGATGACCGACGCGATCACTGTCTGCGCGTACGTCGCCCCGGGCGGACCACAGGTCCGGCGCACCGACTCCGGGACGGAGGAAGCTTGATGGACCTCAGAACGGCGTGTCCTGTCACCGCGCACGAAGCGCTGGACCGCGCCGCGTTGCTCGCTCCCGACGTCGAGGCGGTGGTCACCGCCGAAGAACGGATCACCTACGCCGAGCTGGCCGAGGAGGTCGCCCGCATCCGCGCGGCCCTCACCGCCGCCGGCATCGGGCACGGTGACCGGGTCGGCGTCTGCCTCGGCAACGAGCCACGCTGGGTCGCCCTGTTCGTCGCCCTCGGGAGCGTCGGAGCCGTCACCGTCCCGGTGAACACCCGGTTCACCGCCGGTGAGGTGGAGTACACGCTGCACCACGCCCGCATCTCCACCCTGTTCGTGGCCGACCGGGTCCTGCGCGTTGACTTCATCACGATGCTGCGCGAGATCGGCATCGGTCACGACGGGACCCCGGCCTGCCCGGCCCTGCCCGAGCTCAGGTCGGTCGTCGTACTCGGCGAAAACGTCCCCGAATGGGGGACCGCGTGGTCGGACTTCGTCGAGGCGGGGAGCGAGGTGGGCACCGTACCGCCCGCCGCCGACCCGGACGACGTCCTGCTGGTCCAGTACACCTCCGGCACCACCTCGCGGCCCAAGGGCGTCCTGCTCACCCACCGCAGCATGTGCGCCGACGCCTTCTTCGCCGGGGTACGCCTCGGTCTGCGCCCGGGCGATCGCTACCACAGCGCGCGGCCGTTCTTCCACGTCGCGGGGAGCACGCTCTCGGTGCTCGCGTCGATCCAGCACGCCACCACCCTGGTGACCATGGCCCGTTTCGAGCCCGCCGAGGCGCTGCGCCTGTTCGAGGCGGAACGGTGCACGCACTTCTCCGGCAACGACACCATCGCGCTGATGCTGCTCAACCACCCCGACCGCGCCCGGCGGACGCTGTACCTGCGGGGAGCCTGGGTCGCGGCGTCCTCCACCGTGATCCGGCGCGTGATCGACGAACTCGGCGCCACCGAGTGTGTCGCCGCCTACGGCCTGTCCGAGGCCTCCCCCAACGTCGCGCTGTCCGCCTGGTGGGAGGACGAGGCCGTACGGGCCTCCGGCGCGATGCGCGTCCAGCCGGGTGTCGAGGTCCGCATCCGCGCCCTCGACGGCAGTCGTGACTGCGCCCCCGGCGAGCCGGGTTCGATCCTCGTCCGCGGCTGGAACGTCATGCGGGGCTACCTCGACGACGCCAAGCAGACCGCCGCGACCATCGACTCCGACGGGTGGCTGTTCACCGGCGACATCGGCGTCCTCGACGAGGCCGGGCGGCTGCACTTCGTCGGACGCACGAAGGACATCATCAGGGTCGGCGGGGAGAACGTCGCGCCCGCCGACATCGAGGACGCCCTGCACCGTCACCCCGGCGTCCACCAGGCCGCCGTGGTCGGGGTCCCCGACGAGCGGTTGATCGAGGTTCCCTTCGCGTTCGTCGTGCTCACCGAGTCCGGCGACGCCACCGAGGAGGAACTGCTCAGCTGGTCCCGCACGCACCTCGCCGGGTTCAAGGTCCCCCGTTATCTCCGCATCGTGGACGGGTTCGAGGACATCGGGATGACCGCGAGCTCGAAGGTGCAGAAGAACCAGCTCGCGGCCCACGCGCGCGGGCTGCTCGACCAGGAGCGCAGCGAGGTGGGGGCGTGATCTCCACCTCCGTCACCCGCCTGCTCGGAATCGACCTGCCGATCATCCAGGGCGGCATGTCCTGGGCCTCGTCCAACTCCGCCCTGCCGCTCGCCGTGAGCCGGGCCGGTGGACTCGGCGTCGTCGCCGCCGGCCCGATGCGGATCCCCGACCTCACCCGCACGCTCGACGAGATGGCCGCCGGGACCGACCGGCCGTGGGCCGTCAACCTTCCCCTCTACCGGCGGGGCGCCGACGAGGTGATCGACCTCCTCCTCCGGCGCAGGCCGCCGATCCTGATCGCGGCCCAGGGCGGGACGCGGCGCTACCTCGATCGCTTCCGCGACGTCGGCACCACGTGCCTGCACGTCGTCGCGGGCATCGAGCACGCCCACAAGGCCGCTGCGGCGGGCGTCGACGGGCTGATCGTCGTCGGCGCGGAAGCGGGCGGCCACCCGCCGCCCGCCATGGTCACCACGCAGGTCCTCGTGCGCGCCGTCGTCACCGCGGTCCCCGGCGTCCCCGTCATCGCCTCCGGCGGCGTCGCCGACGGCGCGGGCCTCGCCGCGATGCTCGCCCTCGGGGCCGACGCCGCGCAGTTCGGCACCCGGTTCCTCGCCAGCCACGAGGCGGGTGTCCACCCGAACTACAAGGCCGCCGTCCTCGCCGCGACCGTCGACGGCACCCGGGCCGTCGGTCGTGGGCTCGGCGTCACCCGCGCGCTCGCGAACGAGTTCACCGCCCGAATGATCGAACTTGAGGAGTCCAACGCGGACATCGACGTGCGGGGCAAGGCGTTCCAGGCCTCGACGCTGCGGGACGCCGCGCTGTACGGCGACGTCACCTGGGGCAAGGCCGAGGCGGGTCAGTCCGCCGGGCTCATCCACTCGGTGCTCCCCGCGGCCGAGATCGTCGAGCGGATCGTCGCTGAGTACGTCGAGGCCTGTGAGCGGCTCCGCCCCCCGCTGTGACGGCCGCCGACACGCTCCGGAGCACACCGTCGGCACCGGACGTGCGGCGATCACCCGATCCGGTGCCCGCTCAAATCACCTTGACAGCACCGAACCTGGCGGGATGCCATATGGGATCGGCAAGCTTTGCCCTTGAGGCAAGGGAGGTAAGTCTTGAACGATCCTGTTCAAGAGGCGCGGATCGGTCACGTCGCCACGGCGTTCGCCGGGTCCCACCGCGCCGTCTCCGTCTCGTTCATCCCGCTCCACACAACCAGCGTTACATCTGACGACCGGCGTACAGCCGCGCGCTTACTTACAGACCAGAGTCCGCCGTCGCGGACGAAACCGAGCTCGATGAGCCGAGCGGGAGCCACTGGCGCTGCCCCATCCGCGCCCGTGGCCTCCTCGCTCACCCTCGCCTCCGTCTTCCTCCGGTGAGGAGAACCATGATCAGCGACCTTTCCGAAGCCTCGATCCGTCAACCCGTCCACGGACTCCTCGCGGCCGCGGACATCGGTCTCACCAGAACCGATCCGCCGCCCGCCCTCGTCGGCCGCGTGGTCGTGCTCTACGACGACCACGGCACCCGCATCACGCACCGTTTCGGTGCGGACACCGTCACGTGGACGCGTAGCCCGGGGCGCGGAGACGACGTCTCGGCCTCAGGAGAGGGCCGCTACGACGCGTTCCGGGTCGCGGACGATCTCTTCTACGTACAGTTCCGCCACACCCAGACGCCGACGGAGTCCGTGAGCCTCGCGCTCGACTTCACGAGCGGGCACGCGCTTTCTGTGCTCACCCTGGCCGGCGATCCCTCACCGGGCCGGCCCCGGGTCCTGCAGTGCTTCGCGACGGCGCGGATCGAGGGCGTCGAGTCGACCATGCTCCCGCCCGCGCCGTCCACCGCGCTCACCGGCCGCCGTGTGCTGTGGGAGTACGGCCACGACCGCGTGTACGAGCACATCTACCTCGGACCGCGGCAGTACGCCTGGCAGTGCCTGGCCGGTTCCGAGGAGGGGCTCGCGGACACCGACGAGTGCACCGCCTACGAACTGCGCCCCGGCATCTTCCTGTTCGCCTGGCGGGAGAAGGCGCTCCCCTGCGCGGCGGTGACGGTCGCCGACCACCGTGACATCCGCAGCGTCCGTTCGCGGGGCGTGCTGTTCGGGCTCGACGAGTCCCGGCAGGTCCTCGACCATTTCACGCTCGACGGGTTCGGCAGGCTGATCGGCACGACGGTCTATCCCGCCGAGTTCGACCCGGCGCGTTAGACCCGGTTTCCCGGGCCGGACGGCGTGTGCCGTCCGGCCCGGGCGCCCCATCACATAATAGATGAATTGATACATCACATCTAGTATCTAAGCTGTTTTCCCCTCGAAACGGCGTCACGCGCCCTACCAGGCGTGGAACCGGGGCCTACGAGCCCAGGGGCGCCGAGCCCTGGACGGCTCCCCCTCGCAGAACCAGGCGAGGCCCGGTTTCCGCCGACACGAGGACGCGGCCGTTCCCCCCTGCCCGAGACCCGAAGGAATCCCGATGACCGTGACACCCGTCCCGTTCGACCCCGACCTTCTGCCCGCCTACGAGGCGCTCCACGTCGGCGGGGGCCCGCCGCTCGGCCCGGAGACCGTACGCGCGGGACGCGACGGCGGCGGGTCGATGACCAAGCCCATCGAGGAGATCCTCGGCGACCGTCCGGTGGAGTTCGAGGACCGGGTGATCCCGGGCCCGGCGGGAGCCCCCGACCTCACCGTCTCGATCCTGCGCCCGAAGGGCGGGGTCACGACGCCGGCCGCGCTGTACAACATCCACGGCGGCGGGATGTGCATGGGCAACCGGTTCTGGTCCATGGAGAGCTTCGTGGAGCTCGTCGACGTCTACGGGCTCGTCGCGGTCTCGGTCGAGTACCGGCTCGCGCCCGAGCATCCGCATCCCGCGCCGGTCGAGGACTGCTACGCGGGCCTCGTCTGGGTCTCCGAGCACGCCGGCGAACTGGGCTTCGACCCCGGACGGATCGTCGTGATGGGGCGCAGCGCGGGCGGCGGCCTCGCCGCGGGCGTGTCGCTGCTGGCGCGTGACCGGGGTGGGCCCGCCATCGCCGGGCAGGGGCTGTACTGCCCGATGATCGACGACAGGAACACCACGGCGTCGAGTCACCAGTACGACGGGATCGGCTGGTGGGACCGTAACAGCAACCTCTGGGGCTGGCGTTTCCTGCTGGGCGACGACGCGGGCGGCCCGGAGGTGTCCCCGTACGCCGCGCCGTCGCGGGCGACCGACCTGTCCGGCCTCCCGCCCGCCTACATCGACGCGGGCGCCTGCGAGGTGTTCCGTGACGAGGCCGTCGACTATGCGACACGCATCTGGGCGGTCGGCGGCCAGGCCGAGCTGCACATCTGGGCGGGGGCGTTCCACGGCTTCACGGAGCAGGCTCCAGGAACCACGGTCAGCCGGGCGTCGAAGGCCGCCCGGGGCTCCTGGCTCGAACGTGTCCTCGATCTCCCCCGCGCGACCGCCTGGGAGGCCGGGGACAGCGGGCCGGGCGGCGGGGCGCACGGGTGACGACCGTCGCGCTTTATACGCACCAGATTTGACATGTGATATATCAAGTATAGAATTCAAAGGAAGACTTCACGCAGCACCGCCGCCATCGGCCCCGGCGAGGACCGGGGCCGGGCCGTCCGGCGACCCCGACGAAGTGAGGAGCGATCCATGACGATGAACTTTCGCCCCGAAGACCTTGATCTGAGCGACTCGAAGCAGCGGCCTCTCGTACCGCCGAGTGCCACGCCCATCGAGCCCGCCGAGATTCTCACCCGCAACCGCGTCCTGCACATGAGCGAGGACAAGAAGTTCATCATCGGCACCTGGGAGTGCGCGCCCGGCTCGTCCCGTTGGGAGTACCCCAACCGGGAGGAGTCCATCTACGTGATCTCCGGCAGCATGACCGTGCAGGAGGACGGCGGCGAACCCGTCAAGCTCACGCCCGGGTCGAGCGCGGTTTTCCCCGTCGGCTGGAACGGCACCTGGACCGTCCACGAGACCTTCCAGAAGGTGTACCACATCTACCGCCTCTAGTTTCCGGCGCGGGAAAGGCCCGGAAGCCGCCACAGCGGCTTCCGGGCCTTCGGCGTTTCGCGCACTACTCGCGGACGGGAAAGTGGCAGGCGTTGAGCACGCCCAGCCCGGTGCGGTCGAGCAGTCCGGGCTCCTCCTCCGCGCACACGTCGGCGGCCTTCCAGCACCGGGTGCGGAACCGGCAACCGCTCGGCGGGTCGGTCGGGCTGGGGACGTCGCCCTCAAGGATGATCTCCTTCCTGGAGCCGCGGGAGCCGACCTCCGCCGAGGGGATGGCGCTCAGCAGCGCCTGCGTGTACGGGTGACTGGGATCGGACAGCACCTCGGGGCCCGCCTCGACGATCCGGCCCAGGTACATCACCAGCACGCGGTGGCTGACGGCGCGCACGACGGCCACGTCGTGCGCGATGAGCAGGTAGGCCAGTCCCAGCTCGTCCTGCAGGTCCATGAGCAGGTTGATGATCTGGGCCTGGATCGACACGTCGAGCGCGGAGATCGGCTCGTCGAGCACCAGCACCCGCGGCTTCAGCGCGAGCGCGCGCGCGATGCCGATGCGCTGCATCTGCCCGCCGGAGAACTCGTGCGGGAAACGGTTGGCGTACACGGGCTGGAGCCCGACCATCTCCAGGAGTTCCTCGGCCACGTACTTGTCCCGTGGGAGCCCCTGCACGCGCAGAGGCTCCTCGATGATGTCCCGCACCCGCATCCGCGGGTTGACCGACGCGAACGGGTCCTGGAAGACGATCTGCACCTCCCGCCGCAGCATCCGCATCTGGCTGCGGCTCGCGGTCCTCAGGTCCATGCCCTTGTACCGGATGGACCCGGCGGTCGGGCGGGCCAGCCCGACGAGTGACCGTGCCACGGTCGACTTGCCGCACCCCGACTCCCCGACGAGCGAGACGGTCTGGCCCTTGTGCAGGGTGAAGTCCACGCCGTCGACGGCGTACACCGTCTCGGCGTACCGGCCGCGTCTGCGCCTGCCGAGCGGGAAGTGGACCTTGAGTCCCTCGATCCGCAGCAGTTCCTCACCGGCCGGTTCCGCGGGATCCACCACGTCTTGTTGTGTGCTGTGGAACATCAGTTCCGACTCCTCACCGTCGAGCACGAGCGCGGGGACACGCTCAGGGGGTGACCTCTTCAAGGAAGTGGCATGCGGACCGGTGGTCGTCCGTCGGCGCCGGGCGCAGCTCCGGCTGTTCCAGGAGACACCGCTCCCGGTCGCCGCGGAGAGTGCACCGGGGCGCGAAGGAACATCCGGGGGGCAGGTCCGTCGGGTTGGGCGGAAGGCCGTGGATCGGCGTGAGCCGCCGCCGGACGGAGTCCGCAGGCAGCCGGCTCGGCGTGCACCGGAGCAGGCCGACGGTGTAGGGGTGCTTGGGGTTTCCCAGCACCTCCTCGACGGTGCCCATCTCCACCACCCGCCCCGCGTACATGACCAGGACGCGGTCGACGTTCTGTGCCACCAGGCCGATGTCGTGGGTGATCAGCATGATCCCGACGTTGGTGCGCTGCTGTACCTCGCGCAGCAGCCGCATGATCTGCGCCTGGATCGTGGCGTCGAGCGCGGTGGTCGGCTCGTCGGCGATGAGCACCTTCGGGTCGCAGCTCATCGCCATGGCGATCATCACCCGCTGCCGCATGCCGCCGGACAGCTCGTGCGGATACTGCCGGGCGCGCCGCTCCGGCGCCGGCACCCCGACGGCCGCGAGCAGTTCGACGGCCCTGCGCCGGGCCGCCTCCCTGTCGGCCTTCGACGGCCTGCGCCGGTGGGCCAGGATCCCCTCGGCGATCTGCGCCCCGATCCGGTGGACCGGGTTGAGCGAGGTCATCGGATCCTGGAAGATCATCGCCACGTCCGACCCGCTCGCCGCCCGCAGGCTGCGGCGGTCCAGCGCCAGCAGGTCCTTCCCGTCCACCCGGATCTCGCCGGACACGACCTTGCCCGGGGGCTTCGGGATCAGCCCGAGGATGGACATCGCGGTCACGCTCTTGCCCGACCCGGACTCGCCGACGATCCCCAGTGTCTCTCCGGCACGCAGGTCGAAGCTCACATCGGTCACCGCCGCCACGGTCCCGCGCTTGGTCGTGAACACCGTCGTCAGGTTCCGCACGGACAGGCATCCGTCCGGCGCCGGGGTCCGCGGATGTTCGTGGATTTCGGACTCGGTCACGTCGGTCATCGACACACCTTCGGGTCGGCCGGTCTCCGGCAGGTCAACTGTTCGCGGTCCGGGGGTCCAGGGCATCCCGCAGCCCGTCACCGAGGAGGTTGAAGCCCAGGGCGGCGACGAAGATCGCCAGTCCGGGCACCAGCGAGAACAACGGGTCTGTCTGCAGGTAGGTGGTGCCGTCGCGGAGCATGCCACCCCACGTGGCCGTGGGGGGCGGCAGACCGAGGCCGAGGAAGCTCAAGCCCGCCTCGATCCGGATCGTCACGGCCGCGGTCATGCTGGCGATGACCACCATCTCGCTGCGCAGGTTGGGCCAGATGTGCTTGTACAGGATCCACGGCGCCCGCGCGCCGAACACGATGCTGCTCTTCACGAACTCCCGCTCCCGGAACGCCAGGGCGGGACCGTGCGCGAGCCGTGCGAACACCGGGATGATCCCGATCACGATCGCCAGCGTGATGTTCCAGACTCCCTGCCCGAACAGGGCGACGAAGAGCAGGGCGAGGATGAGCCCGGGGAACGCCATCTTCACGTCGACGATCCACATGATCACGCGCTCGGTCTTCCCACGGAAGTAGCCGGCGATCATCCCGACCGGAATGCCCACGGCCATCCCCAGCAGCACCGACGACACCCCGATGACCATCGAGACCTGGGTGCCGTAGATCAGCCGCGTGTAGATGTCCCGGCCGAACTGGTCGCGGCCGAGCCAGTGTTCGGCGCTCGGCGGCTCCAGCTGGGCCGCCAGATCCTGCTGCGCCGGGTCCTGGGAGGTGAACAGGGCCGGAAAGAGCGCGACGAACACCAGAAAGGTGATTATCAGCCCGCCGATGATCAGCAGCGGATTGAGCCGGCGCAGTCCCCTCCTGCGGGGCTGCGAGACATATCGTGAGCCGCCCTTGTCCGGCGGGGGGGCGGCGGCGGTCACCACCGCTCCCGAGTCGTTCGTCGTCATGCTCGTACCGGCATTCGTGTCGTCTCGACGTCGCTCGGGCGCCGAGTGCTGTGGATACGGAGCGGCCGGATGCCTGTCGGATCCATGGAGGACCTCACACCGTCTTGGTTCGGGGGTCGAGGACGTGGTAGAGGGCGTCGACGGCCGCGTTCACGAGGACGATCACCGTGGTGATCACGATGATGCAGCCCTGCACGGTCGCGTAGTCACGTGCCTGCATGGCGTTGACCATCAGGCTGCCCAGCCCCGGGCGGGCGAACACCGTCTCGATGAGCACCGCGTCCCCCACCAGGGTGATGAACGAGATGCCGGCGATCGGGACGAGGGGAAGCGAGCCGGGCTGGAGCACGTGGCGCACCAGGACGCGGCCCTCCCGCACCCCTTTCGCCCGCGCCGTACGGACGTGGTTCTCCCCGATGACCTCGACCATGAGCGAGCGGGTGATTCGGGAGGTGTAGGCGGTGCTCACGATCCCCATGGCCAGGGCGGGCAGCAGGATCCGTTGCAGGTTCGCGCCGAGATCCGCGAAGGAGGCGACCCCGTTGGTCGGCAGACCGAGTGGCAGCGCGATGAACAGGATCAGCAGCACGGCGACGAAGAAGCTCGGGAAGGACAGCCCGATCAGCGACAGGATCCGCCCGATGACGTCGGGCGACCTGTCCTTCCACACCGCTTCCACGATGCCGAGGGTGATGCCGCCGAGCTTGCCGATGAGGAGTCCCGCCACCGCGAGTTCGAGCGTGTGCGGGAGCACACTCAGGATCGTCTCGCTCACCGGCAGGCCGTTGGTGAGCGAGTTGCCGAGGTCGCCCTGGGCGAGCTGCGTCAGGAACTTCCAGTACTGCAGGAACACCGGGTCGGTGAGCCCGAGCTTCTCGTTGAGCCGCGCCACCGCGTCCGGGGACGCGTCCTGGCCCAGGATGGCCACGGCGGGACCACCGGGGGTGAGCCGGATCAGGAAGAAGACGGCGGTGGAGACCACCGCCAGGGTCAGCAGCAGCCGCCCGAACAGCTTCAGGAAGTAACGCGCCATCAGCCGTTCTCCGCTCGTGAGGTCACGGGTGCGCCGCAGGCGGCTCGCGATGCCGCGAACACGTGGGCGAGCATGGGCAGGTTCTGTACGGAGGTCCGCGCGATGATCGTCGTGGCGACGCAGTTGTGCCACCGCGTCTCAAGGTCCCGCTGGACCTTCTCGGGCGGGCCGACCAGCGCGATCGCCTCGACCATCTCCGTGGGTACGGCGGCCGCCATGCCCTCGCGGTCACGGGCCTTGAACCGCTCGGTGATCTCCCGGCACGGTTCCTCGAAACCGAGCCGGGCGATGGAGTTGTAGTGGAAGTTCATGCCTTCGGCGCCGTTGGCCGCGACCTGGAAGGCGATGCCCGGCCTGAGCTCGTCGGCGGCCGTCTCGACGTCCGGCCCGAACGCGACGGCCACGCCGGGGGCCACCTCGAAGTTCTCGGGGCGTCCCCCGGGCCGGCGGCGGAACCCGGCCTCAAGCCGTTCCCGGTACCAGTGGTCGAACTCCGGGGAGAAGTTCGTCGGCAGCCAGCCGTCGGCGATCTCGGCGGCCAGCGAGATGTTCTTCGGCCCCTCCGCGCCCAGGTAGATGGGGATGTCGGTACGGGCGTCCCGGATGCCCGGACGGATCGAGCGCCCCAGCCCGGTTCCGCCGGTCGCCGGGAGCCTGTAGATCTCGCCGTTGTGGGAGACCCGCTCCCGCGCGAACGTGTCACGCATGATCGCGACGTACTCGCGGGTCCACCGCAGCGGCCGTTCGAAGGGCATCCCGTACCACCCCTCGACCACCTGCGGGCCGGACAGTCCCAGGCCGACGACCACGCGCCCGCCGGAGAGCCGGTCCAGCGTCATGGCGGCCATCGCGGTCGCGGTCGGGGCGCGGGCCGCCATCTGCGCGACGCCCGTGCCCAGGCGCATCGTCCTGGTCTTGGCGCCCCACCAGGCCAGGGGGGTGAAGGAGTCGGTGCCGTACGACTCCGACGTCCACCCCGACTCGTAACCGGCGGCCTCGGCGACCTCGGCGGCTTCGGCACCCAGCGTGTAGATCGAGCAGGCGAGCTTATCGATCACTTGGGGCTCCTTCCGGCTCGGTCGCCGCCCGTGGTGTGGTCACCACTGGAAGTTCGCCCCGTTCTCCCGCCTGGCCAGCTGCGCGGTGCGCATGACCCGGTAGCCCGCCTGTACGGCGGCGCCGTAGGGGATGTCGGCGGACTCGTAGAAGAACCTCTTCGCCATGTGCACCGCGTAGGCCGGGTTCGCCGCGATCTGCCGCGCCACCTCCATGGCTCTCTCCTCAAGCCGTTCCGCGGGCACGACCTCGTTCACGATGCCGATCCGCAGGGCCTCCTCCGCGGGTACGCGCCTGCCGGTGACGAGCATCGACATCGCCGCCCGCGTGCCGACGATCTCGCGCAGCCGCGGGATGCCGTTGCCCTGGACCAGGCCGTGCGTGACCTCCGGGTGCCCGAACACGGCGTCCTCGCTCGCGATCACGAGGTCGGTGAGGTTCACGACCAGCGTCCCGAGACCCAGCGCGTAGCCCTGCACCGCCGCGATGATCACGGGCCGTGCGTACCGGAAGTTGTGCGACATCTCGGTTCCGGTGGACACCTCGAACGAGGGCGTCCTGCTCTGCCCTAAATGGTCGCCCAGCTCGCTGAGGTCGGTGCCGCCGCAGAACGCCCGGCCCTCGGCCCGCAGCACGACCGCGCGGCAGTCCTGCAGCTCGTCACCGGTGAGCACCGCCGCCAGCTGCCGGTGCATCTCGAAGTTGAACGCGTTGAGCTTCTCCGGCCGATTCAGTGTGATGACGCCGACGCCATCGGTCACGACCTGGAACTCGACCTCGGCCACTACAGCACCTCTCTTCCGCACAGCTTCTCCGCACCGCGTGGGATCAGCAGTCCTTCGCTTGGGCATCGACGGTGGACTTGTAACTCGGCTGCCAGTTGCCGGGAATCGTGGTCGGCGGCTCGACGCCGCCCATGGTGAACCCGCAGACCGCGCCGTAGGCCTGGTAGGCCACGAAGAGCGGCTTCGCCGCGGCGTCCGAGAGGATCTTGTCGTTGATCTCCTGCCACAGCCGCGCCTGCTCCGCGGAGTCGGACGTCTTGGCCGCCTTCTCGATCAGAGCGTCGGCGCCGTCGTACCCGCCGAAGTTCTGCGCCGGGTGCTTGCCGCCCCGTACGGCCGAGGGGCCGTAGAAGAAGTCCGTGTACGGGATCTGCGGCGTGGGCCGGTAGGAGATGAGGGTGAGCATGAGCGGCTCCTGGCCGGTCATGATCGCCGTCTGCCAGGTCGGCACGTCCACCGTCTTGATCTTGACGTTGACGCCGATCGCCTTCATCTGGGCCTGGAGGACCTGGAAGGTGGTCGCGTTGCTGGGCGCGGTGACGGTGACGTCGAAGCCGTTGGGGTATCCCGCCGCCGCGAGCATCTGGCGGGCCTTGGCCACGTCGAACTCGTACGCCAGGCCTGCCTGTTCCACGTGGGCGTCGGGGACGCCGCCCGGCAGCTGGGCCCCCCACACGCTGAGCGTCGGCTTCGCGGTCCGCTTCCCGGTCAGGGTCACGTAGTCTTCGCGGTTCACCGCGTAGGCCAGCGCCTTGCGCACCTCAGGGTTGGCGGTCGGGCCGACCTTCGTGTTGAACAACAGGTACCAGGTGCCGAAGAGCGGAGTCTCGACGACCTTGAACCCCTTCCTGGAGTCGATGACCTCAAGGCCCTTGTCGCCGGTCGCGGTGGGCGACGCGACGTCGAGGTCACCGCCGAACAGGGCGGCCTGCCTGGCCGTGTCGTCCGCCATGAACCGGATGTCCCACCCGGCGGACAGCGGCTTGCCCAGGTAGTAGTCGTCGTTGGCCAGCAACGTGATGCGCTGGCCCGGGGTCCAGCTCTCGAACTTGAACGGCCCCGGCCCCACGGGGCGCTTGCCGAAGTCCTCGCCCTCGGCCTCGACCGCCTTCTTGCACACCACGAGCCCGCCCTGCCAGTTCGAGATCGTGGGCAGGAACGCGGCGGGCGAGACCGGCTGCTTCATCGTCACCTTCACGGTGCCTGCGTCCACCGCCTCGACCGTGTCGTAGGCGGCGAACACCGAGGCGAACGTCGACTTCTCGGGGTCGGCCGCCCGCTTCAGCGAGAACACCACGTCGTCGGACGTCAGGTCGTACGCCGGGGTCTTCTGGCCCGCGGGACACTTCACGCCTGTGCGGAGCGCGATCGTCCAGACCTGCTTGCCGTCCTGCGTCGCGGGCTGCGGGATCTCCTTCGCGATCCCCGGCTCGAACGGCGCCGTCGCGTTACCCGGCTGATAACGGACGAGGCCGTCGAACAACATCATCGACAGGCTGCGGTCGACCGGCTGTACGGCACGGACCGGGTCCATCGACGTGATGCCCTCGGTGGCCACGCCCCATCGGATGGTCGGCCGCTCGTTCGTCGCCGGGCCTTCACCACCGCCACAACCGGCGGCCGCCAGTATCGTGACCAGCGCGGCAGGGGCAACAACCCTGCGTACCTTCATTGTTCGCTCCCATGTCCCGGGCACTGACCCGATTCCGAAAGTCCAAGGAATGATTGATAGGGGTCGTGCCGAGACGGCGGCGATCCCGTCCCCGAGTGATGGAAATCCGCGCTTGGCTGATTTCTCTTGCGGTATAGCCTTGAATGTTACACCTGAAATATCACATGTACAATGGCTATTCCGCGGCTCGGTTCTCCGTACCGGCCGGCGACCTCGTCACCCCGAGACCGCCGGTCATCGCCTCGCGGGTCATCAGGCTGACGTCGCGGGCGTACTCGAAGGCGTGGTCGTAGTCGAGCTCCTGGACGGCCCGGAAGACCCGCTTGGTGAGGCGGATCGCGGTCGGCGACTTCTCCGCCAGGGCCTGCGCGTAGCCGACGGCCTCGGTCATCAGGTCGTCGGCGGGGACGATCCTGGTGACCATGCCCATCGCGTGGGCCTCGGCCGCGTCGAAGAACCGGCCCGACAACAGCAGGTCGAGGGCCTGCAGGCGCCCGACCACCCGGCTCAGGCCGACCGCCACCGTGACCGGGGCGATCCCGTGGTTGGTCTCGGGATAGCCGAACCGCGCCGTGTCGGCCGCGATGACGACGTCGCACGACACCGCGAGCGCGCAACCGCCGCCCACGGCGAACCCGTTGACCGCGGCGATCACCGGCAACGGCACCCGCGACAACCGCTCGTAGATCCGGTCGTTGTCGACCGCGTGCGCGTACCGGTCCCACAGGTCGTCAGGCCGGGGACCCGTCCCGGCCTCCTTGAGGTCGGCGCCCGCCGAGAACGCGGGGCCGTTGCCGGTGACGACGATCGCGCCGACATCCGGATCGGCGACCGCGTCGTCCACCGCCTGGTGGAAGCGCCGCATCATCTCGCCGTTCAGCGCGTTGCGGACCCGGGGACGGTTGAGGGTGATGACGCGCACCCGCCCTTCGGTCCGGCACAGCACCACCTCTGGGTTGTCAGTCACTCGTTCTCTCCTGACGTCGATGGAACATGGCTGGGATGGGAGGGATCAGGAGCCGACGAGAAGGCGCACGGGGTTGTCCACCATGATGGACTCGACGACCTCCCCGGGGACCCCGGCCTCCAGCAGGTCGGGCACGACCTGCTTCAGCGCGTACGCGTACCCGGGTCCTCCCG
Source organism: Streptosporangium sp. NPDC020145 (assembly GCF_040631275.1). NCBI lineage: Bacteria > Bacillati > Actinomycetota > Actinomycetes > Streptosporangiales > Streptosporangiaceae > Streptosporangium > Streptosporangium sp. NPDC020145. Next base: position 40,365 of record NZ_JBEXZT010000016.1, read on the forward strand.
CGCCGGCGCGGTCCCCCGGGATGCACACGTCGTGGGAGATCAGCAGGTGCGACGCCCAGCCCCGGCGGATGAACTCCACCATGTTGCGGATGCGCCGTTCCTGCTGGTGGGGGTTGCGGGGGCCGTTGCGGTCGTAGCTCACCAGCGCGCCGCGCTTCGCGAGCAGCTCGTGGTAGTCGAGGTAGGGGTACATGTCGCAGTGGGCCACGGCGACCCGCCGCAGGTCGCAGCCCTCCTCCTCAAGCACGTCGAGCTGCCATCTCCCGACGTCGCTCTTCACCGCGTGCAGGACGAGCCCGAGATCGGTCTCCTTCTGGACCCTCGCCGCGGCGCGCAGCACCCGCTCCTCGACCGCGGACAGGTAGCCGTGGTCGGCCCCGATCTCGCCGATCACGCCCGGCCGGATGCCGTGCACCCCGGTCCTGACGTCCTCAAGGAGGATCTCGGTCAGCTCCGCGACGCTGACCTTGTTCATGTCCTCCTCGTAGAAGGACTCGCGGTACCAGCCGCAGCCCATCACGATGTGCACGCCGGTCTGCTCGGAGACCGAACGCAGCAGACCGGGGTTCCTTCCCAGGCCGTTGTTCGTGCAGTCGATGATCGTGCTGCCGCCCGCCGCCTTGAACTCCTTGAGGTCGGCCACGGCGTCCTCGGACTCGTCCAGGGTGGGGTCGGGCCGCGGCCGGTCCTTGATGAGGTCGCAGACCACGTGCTCGTGCGGCAGGATCCGGCCCAGTTCCGACGCCGCGACCGGGCCGCGTACGGTCTCGACGGTCCTGCCGTCCGCTACGCCGCGTGCCACAGGTCGTCCCTGTCGCTCTTGAGCGTCACCTCGGCGATGCCCTCCGGTGCGGCCACGAGCTCCACCTCGGTGAGCCGCTGGGCGTCCTCAAGGCTCCAGCCGGGCACGAGCTCGCGGACGATCGCCCTGCCGTCCTCCAGATCGATCACGCCGATGTCGGTGACCAGCCGGTCGACGCACCGCGGCGCGGTCATCTCCAGTTCGAGCCGGTTGACGAACCGCCGCGGGCGCGGCAGCAGCTGCATGGCGACGATCACCCGCCGGGCACAGAACGCGAGGTCCTGGGCGCCGCCGATCGCACCCGCGATCGCCCCGGGCAGCCAGAAGTTGGCGAGGTCGCCCTGCACGCTCACCTGGAACGCTCCCAGGATCGTCGCGTCGAGGTGACCGCCCCGGATCAGGGCGAAGGACTCGGCGTGGTCCATGACGACCATCCCGGGACGGGGGATGATCGGCTGCCGGCCTGCCGTGGCCAGCGACGGATCGACCTCGTCCTGGGTACGGGCCTGCCTGCCGTGCCCGAGGACGCCGTGCTCGCTGTGCAGGAAGATGTCCTCGTCGTCCTCGATGAAGAGGCTGCACAGCATGGGCACTCCGACGCCCAGGTTGATGACGTCTCCCTCACGGAAGTCCTGTGAGATGCGTCGCGCGATTCCAACCCTGGTCAGGGATGGCGCGGAGGGGTGTTGAGCTGGCGTCATAGCCTGGCCGGGGGTTCGGGCCCAGTGTCCCCCGAACTCCTTTCCCGAGGATGGATTCACCCGAGGCCGCCCGACCGCCTCGGTCCTGGAACTCGCTGGACCGCCGGTCACCTCACCATGAGGCGCCTGTCACTCAGGACGATCCGGTCCACGTACGGACTGGGGGTGACGATGTGCTGCGGGTCCAGGTAGTCGACGACCTCCTCGACCTCCACGATCGTCACGTTGCCGCTGCCGGCCACGACGGGGTTCGTCGTCCTGGCGCCGTGCCGGTAGACGAGGTTGCCGAACCGGTCGGCCTGGTAGGCGGAGATGATGGCGAAATCGGGGCGCAGCGCCGTCTCAAGAACGTGCGGCACGCCGTCGAAGTGACGGATGTCCTTGCCCGCGCCGATCTTCGTGCCCGCGCCGACCGGGGTGTAGACACCGCCGAGACCCGCGCGCCCGCAGCGCAGCCGTTCGCACAGACTGCCCTGCCCGATCAGCTCGATCTCCACCTCGCCCCGCCGGACACCCGCCTCCAACGGCCCGTCGAAGTTCGGGTTGTTGAGCGAGGAGAAGGTGGTGATCGCCTTGCGCACCTGGCCGAGCTCGGCGAGGTACCCGACGGGGTAGACGCCGTCCTCAGGCTCCGGGATGTACGGCTGGCCGCCGCCGGGGACCCCGTACGACTGCGCGCCGGCGCGACCGCGGCCTGACTCACACGCGATGATCGTCAGGTCGCGCAGGCCGCGCTCGGCGATCGCCTTGATCAGGGTGCTCGGGACACCGGGCACTCCGACGAAACCGCCGAAAGCGATCATCGAACCGCTTTCGATGTCGGCGACGGCCTCGGCCGCCGACTCCACGACCTTGTTGATCATCTGGCACCTTCCGTGCGTTTCGACAACTTTGAGTAGGCGGTGGGCGCCGGGTCGCCGTTCGGCTGCTCCGACACCACGAGAAGGCGCACCCGTGCGGTGGCGTCCAGCATGTGGTCCCGCATGGCGACGTAGGCGGCGTCGGGATCACCGGCCTCGATCGCCTCCGCGATGGAACGGTGCTGAGCCGCGGACTCGGTGAGCCTGCCCGGCTGGCTGAGGTTGCGGAACCGCAGCAGGCGCACCCGCCCGTCGAGCACCGCGAACGAGTCTCGCAACCCGTCACTCCTGGCCATCGTGAGCAGTGCCTCACGGCGTTCCTCCAGCGCCCGCACGTATTCCTGGACGTCGTTGGAGTGAGCCAGCCGTTCGAGCTCGTCGAAGGTCCCGCGGAACGCGGCACGTTGTTCCCGGGTGCCGCGTACGGCGGCCCACGCGGCCATCATGGGTTCCAGCGCGGTCTTGATCTGGTAGACGTCGGTGATCTCCTGCGGGCTGATCTCCCGGACGAAGACGCCGACGCGCGGGGTGATGGTGACGAGACCCTCCACGCTCAACTGCTGCAGAGCGTCACGCACCGGCGTCCGGGACACACCGAACCGCTCGGCGAGCTCGTCGGTCGAGATCCGGTCGCCGGAGGTCATCGTGCCGTTGTGGATCAGCGCGCGGATCTCTTCGATGACGACGTCCTTCGCCGAAAGAACACGGAGTCTCAGGGAAGTGCGCACAAGCTCAAGTGTGAGCGCTGATGTACTACATGTCAAGGATCAGCATCTCAGATGCGCCCGACGACACCGCCCGATCGCCACTGGCCGCCCCTTCCGGGCGGCTACGATTACCTCAGGGGGTTCGCACATCAGCGCTAATGGAGTAGGTGAAATCGTTGGATTCACAGGTCCGGATTCTCTCGGCCAAGGACGTGGTCGCCGAGGAGATCCGCGCGCTGATCTACAACGGCACGATTGCCTCCGGTGAGCGGATCTCGACCGACGATCTCGCCGAGCGGTTCGGTGTGTCCCGGACGCCGGTGCGTGACGCTCTGCAGCAGTTGAGCGTGGAGGGTCTCGTCACCATCACCCCGCGCGTCGGCGTCTTCGTCCGGGAGATCAGCCCGCAGGAGATCACCGACGTCTACCAGATCAAGACCGCGCTGGAACCCATGATGGCCGCGTGGGCCGCCGTACGCGGCACCGTGGAGCAGCGCAACGCCCTGCTGCTCTCGGTCGCCGATCTGGAACGGGCCGCCGAGGCCGAGGACGTCCCCGCGTACGTCCGCATGATCGAGGAGCGGCACGAGAAGATGCTGGCCATGGCCGGCAGCGGCGGGTTACGCGACGCCCTGGGCGTTCTCGACGGGCGCGTGCGCCTGCTGCGGTTCCGCAACCTCAGCCAGCCCGGCAGCCTCGCCGAGTCCGTCGCGGGACACCGCGCGGTCGCCGAGGCGATCGCCGCCGGCGACCCGCAGGCCGCGTACAACGCGATGCAGGCCCACAAGACACGTTCCACCGAGAAGGTCGAGGCGCTGATGCCGGCGACCGACAGCGACACACCGTCGATCACCCAGCTGGCGGCGGGCAGGCGCGGGACGACCCGGTCCACGCGCGGGCCCAGGAAGCGCCCGTCCGCGACCTCGATATAGGTCGTGTAGGCCGTGTAGGCCAACGTCAGGCCGGGTGGGGCCCCCGATGTCCCTCGCTCACCAGGGGACGCCCACCCGAGATCACCGGCCCGGCCCGCCGTACGCGTCACGAGCGGTGGCCGTGCCTACCCACCGCTCGCGCTCCTGCCGATCCTGACCGAGACGAACTTCGACTGGGTGTAGTGCCGCAGTGCCTCCACACCCTTCTCCCGGCCGTGGCCGCTGTTCTTGTGGCCGCCGAACGGGCCCTCGATCAGCCCGGCCGTCCACTCGTTGACGTAGACCTGTCCCACCTGCAGGGCGGCCGCGACGCGGTGGGCCCGGCCGAGGTCCGCCGTCCAGAGGCCCGCCGCGAGACCGTAGTCGGAGTCGTTGGCCTTGGCGACGGCGTCGGCCTCGTCGTCGAACGGGATGACCACCAGGACCGGGCCGAAGATCTCCTCGCGGGCGATCCGCATCTCGTTCGTCACCCCGGTGTAGATCGTCGGTTCGATCAACCACCCGTCGCCGGTGGCCCGCCCGCCGGTGACCAGCGTGGCGCCCTCCTCGCGCGCGACGTCGAAATAGGACAGCACCTTCTCGAACTGGTCCTTCGTCGTCTGGGAGCCGTAGTCCTCGCCCGGTTTCACCGCCCGCACCCGTTCGGCCAGCCGCGCCACGAACTCGTCGTGGATCTCGCGGGCCAGCAGCAGACGGGTGCCGTTCGAGCAGACCTGCCCGGCGTTCCCGACGAACGCCCTCGACGCGCCGGCGACGGCGGCGTCGAGGTCGGCGTCGGCGAACACGATGTTCGGCGACTTCCCGCCCAGTTCGAGCGTGACAGGGATGATCTTCTCGGCGGCGGTCCGGCCGACGATGCGACCGGCGCGCACCGAACCCGTGAACGCGACCTTCCGGACATGCGGATGCTCGACGATCGCGCTGCCCACGACGTCGCCCATGCCGGTCACCACGTTGAGCACCCCCGGCGGCAGCCCGGCCTCGGCGGCGATCCTCCCGAGCTCCAGCGTGGTCGACGACGTGAACTCCGACGGCTTGCAGACCACGGCGTTGCCGACCGCCAGCGCGGGCGCCACCGCCCTGGCCGCCTGGTTGAGCGGGACGTTCCACGGGGTGATGACCCCGACCACGCCGAACGGCTCGTGCCGCGTGTATCCGTGGTAGCCGTCGCCGAGATCGATGATCTCCCCCGTCGGCACGTTGACCAGGCCCGCGTAGAACTCGAAGAACGCCGCCGCGCCCCTGATCTCGACGTCCGCCTGCCGCAGCGGCTTGCCGGTCTCGGCGGCCTCCAGCTCGGCGAGCCGCTGCCGCTCACGCCGCAGCCCCGCCGCGATGGCCATCAGGACCCGGCCGCGGCGGATCGGCTTCTCCGCCGCCCACTTGGCGAAGGCGGCGTTCGCGGCGGCCACCGCCCGGTCGGCGTCCTCCCGGACACCCAACGGGATCTCGCACACGACCTCGTCCGTGCCGGGCCTGGTCGACGTGAGCCGCTCCCCGCCCGCCGACGGCGTCGGTTCGCCGTTGATCCAGTGCTCGTACCTCATCACCATTTGCGAATTCCTCACCGACCGAACGGTCATACGAATCAGGCGGGCTGCCCCTGCGCGGCGCCCGTGGTTGTGCGGAACACCTCGGCCAGCTTGAGCAGGTCGTCGACGCGCGCCCTGGCGATCAGGCTCGTCGCGACGCATCTGTTCCACTTCGTCTCCAGGTCGGCCCGGATCTTCTCCGGCGTCCCGACCAGCGCGACCGCCTCGACCATCTCGGTCGGCACCGCGGCCACCATGCCCTCACGGTCCCGTTCGACGAACTTGGCCCGGATCTCCCGGCAGGGCTCCTCGAATCCGAGCCGCGCGATGGCGTTGAGGTGGAAGTTCATGTTCTCCGCCCCGTTCGCCCCGACCTGGTAGGCGATGAACGGGCGGATCCGGTCGGCGGCCGACTCCAGGTCCGGGCCGAACGCCACCGAGACCGCGGGTGCGATCTCGAAGTTCTCCGGCCGCCCGCCGGGCCTGCGGGCGAAGCCCAGCTCCAGCCGCTCCCGGTACCACTCGTCCGCGATGGGCGAGAAGTTCGTCGGCAGCCAGCCGTCGGCGATCTCGGCCGCCAGCGAGATGTTCATCGGCCCCTCGGCGCCCAGACAGATCGGGATGTCCGTACGGCCGCCGCGCAGCGTGGACCGGATCGGGCGGCCGAGTCCCGACCCTCCCTCAGCGGGAAGCCGGTACGTCTTGCCCTCGTACGCGACGCGCTCCCCGGCGATGGTCGCGCGCATGATCGCGACGTACTCCCGGGTCCAGCCCAGCGGGCGTTCGAAGGGCATGCCGTACCACCCCTCGACGACCTGCGGCCCGGAGAGCCCGAGCCCGATCACGGCCCGCCCTTCGGACAGCTGGTCGAGGCTCATCGCGGCCATCGCCATCCCCGTCGGGGGGCGCGCCGCCATCTGGGCGATGTCGGTGCCGAGCCGCATCGTGCGCGTGTGCGAGCCCCACCAGGCCAGCGGCGTGAAACAGTCGGCGCCGAACGCCTCATAGGACCACGCCGACTCGTAGCCCGCGTCCTCGATCATCCGCACCGTCGCGGCGACGTCCCCCGGGTGCTCCGGGTCGGCCAGCCCGCCGATGGCGCATCCCAACCTTTCGATCATCGTGCATTCCTTTCGTCACCGGCCTCGTCACCGGCCCCGTCATTGGCCCCGTCATTGACTTCGTGATCGGCCCTGTCATCGGCCCCGGAAGTTCGCCCGCCGGCCCTCGCGCGCCGCGGCCAGCCCTTCGAGCCGGTCCGCGCTCGTGAGGAGCCGCTCGTACAGCTCGGCCTCCAGTGCGACCCCGCTGTCGATCTCCAACTGGGTGGACAGGTCGATGGCGCGCTTGGCCTGCGCGACCGCCAGCGGTGCCGCCGCGCTGATCTCGGCGGCGAGCGCGCCGACCGTGGTCTCAAGGTCGGCGGCGGGCACCGCGTGGTTCACCAGCCCCCACTGCCTGGCCTCGGCGCCGGTGAACCGGCGGCCGGTGAAGATCAGCTCCTTCGCCCTGGGGATGCCCACGAGCCGCGGGAGCAACTGCGTGCCGCCGCCCGCGGGCATGCTGCCGAGGGTCGTCTCGACGAGCCCCATGACGGCGTCCTCGGCGGCGACCACGAGGTCGCAGCTGAGCGCCAGCTCAAGGCCACCGCCCAGCGCGTAGCCGTGCACCTGCGCGATCACAGGTCGCGAGCAGTGGTACATCGCCGAGAACACCCGGGGGACGAGCCTGCGCCTGCGCCGCAGGTCGTCGTCCGTCATCTTGGCGCGTTCCGTCCGGTCCGCGCCGACGCTGAAGGCCCTGCCCCGCCCTCGCACCACGACGCACCGGATGTCCGCCCCATCCTCGATCTTCGCGAAGACCGCGAGCAGGCACCGGTACGTCGGCGTGTCGACCGCGTTGAGCACGTCGGGCCGGTCCAGCGTCACGGTCGCGACGTGACCCTCGATTCTCAGGTCCACGGGCTCCTCGGCCCCGATGCCTGCCGCTTCCATGGTCTACCGCCGGTGCTTACCGATGAACGACAGCACCGTCTTGTTGAACTCGCGGTAGGACTCCCAGTGCGGGGCGTGCCCCGCCTCGCTGAAGATCGCCACCTCGGCGTTCCTGACGTGGCCCGCCATCTCGCGCAGACGCGCCGGCGGGAGGTACAGGTCGCAGTCGCCGGTGAGCAGGAGCGTCGGCGTCCTGATCGACTCGATCGCCGGCCACGTCAGCGTGTTCTGCGGGGGCTGCTGCACGGTCGTGACCGGCAGCTTCGTGTGCTCGATCCACGTCGTCATCGCCTGCGGCCGCGCGGCCCGGTAGGACGGGCCGAGCTCGCGGAACGTCTCGGGCAGTCCGAACCAGCCCTCCGGCAGGATCGCCGTGGTGACCTCGTTCCACGACGGCTCCTGGATCCCTCCCAGCGTCGCGCCCACCGTGCAGCTCAGCAGCCGGTCCGGGACCGACAGGCCGGCGTCGAACGCCGCGAACGCGCCCGCGGCCAGGCCGACCAGGTGGAACCTTCCGACGCCGAGCGCGTCCATCAGGGCCGTCAGGTCCCCGACCATCGTGCCGGGCCGCTCGGCGGGGCCGGCCTCAGAGCCGTGGTATCCCCGCCGCGAGTAGCTGATCACCCGGTAGCCCGCGGCGGCGAACACGGCCTGCTGGTAGCCCCACGAGCCGCCGTTGCCGGTGTGCGGGTGCATGAGCACCACGGTCTGGCCCCTGCCCGGACCCCTGCCTCCGGTGCCGGTGTCCCAGACCGCCAGCCGCACGTCGGGGATCTGTACCTGCTTCATGCCGGTCATCGCGGGCACCGGGTCCCACGACGTCTGCGCGGGCAGCACCTTCTCTCGCCCGCCCGGCTTCGAGCCGCGGGCCCTCTCCTCCGCCGCGAAGGCGGCCGACGGGGCGAGCGCGACGACGCCCGCCCCCGCCACCCCGGCGAGCAGGAGGCGTCGATCGATCGTCCGACCGGTCCTGTCGTTCATGGCATCCTCACACTTTCTCGGAACGTGACAGAACAGGCGCCAATGCATCCGGCAGGGTCGTCCCCGAACGTTCGAGCCGGGAGAAAAGGCGTTCCTCAGTTGCCGTCGGGACGGTGCCCGGCGAGCAGTTGCAGCGGGTTCTCACTGAAGATCGTCTCCACGACGTCCTCGGGAACCCCGGCCGCGATCAGGTCGGGGCCGACCTGCCGCAGCACGTACGAATAACCCGGCCCACCACGGCGTTCGCGCATGCCCAGTACGCAGACGTCGTGGGAGAGCAGCAGGCTCTTTGCCCATCCGCGGCGGATCAGCTCCACCGCGTTCGCGATCCGCTGCTCCTGGAGCAGCGCGTCACCCGGGCCGTTGCCGTCGTACATCACCATCGCGCCGCGCTCGGCCAGCCGCTCGTGGTAGTCGACGTCCGGATATGTGTCACAGTGGCCGACCGCGACCCGGCTCAGGTCGCAGCCCTCGTCCTCAAGCACGTCGAGCTGCCAGGCGCCGACCTCGCTCTTGACCGCGTGCAGGATCAGCCCGAGCCCGGTCTCCTGCTGGGCTCGGGCGGCCGCGCGCAGCACCCGCTCCTCGACCCCGGAAACCCACTCACGGTCGGCGCCGATCTCGCCGATCACGCCCGGCCGTACGCCGCCCTCGCCCTCGAAGATGTCGATCAGCAGGCGGTCGGTCAGCTCGGCCGTGCTCAGCTTGTTCATGTCCTCTTCGTAGTAGGGCTCCCGGTACCACCCGCAGCCCATGACGATGTGCACGTCGGCACGTTCGGACACCGACCGGAGCACGGCGGGCTTACGGCCGAGCCCGCCGCTGGTGGCCTCGACGACGGATCCGCCGCCGAGTTCCTTGAAGACCTTCAGGTCCCGGACCGCCTCGTCCGGGTCGTTCAACGCGGCGAGACCCATCTGCCGTGTCACGCGGAACAGGTCGCACGCCACGTGCTCGTGCGGCAGGACGCGCCCGAGCTCGGACACCGGGACCGGTCCGCGTACCGTCTGCACCGTCAGTCGCTCAGCCACTGCCCATCCTCTCCTTCGTTTCTCTCGATCACCGCGCGGCCGACGGTGCTGACCCCGCCGTCAGCGGAGACGCCGTACAGCGTGAGGTGACGCGAGGGCCCGTCCCCGTCGCCGTCGTCCGCCCGGGCGAGCACGCGAAACGGCGCGCCGACCCGGTCCATCCCTCGGTAGGAGGCGCTCAGCTCCCGCACGAACGTCCCGTGTCCGCCCCACTGCACGGCGGCACGCGCCAGGTAGGCGAGCTTGAGCAGGCCGTGGGTGATCGTCCCCGGCAGACCTCTCGCCCGTGCGAACGCGTGGTCGTAGTGCACCTCGTAGAAGTCGTCGGTGGCCGCGGCGTACCGCACGACCTCGCGGCTGCTCGGGGTGACCTCGATGACCGGTACGGCGTCGGCGGGCGGCTCCGTGCGGTGCCCGGAACCGCCGCGACCCTGCCGGGCGCCCGTGCGGATCGTCGTGGTGGACGTGCGCGCGACCACGTCGTGCGTCATGCGGCGCCGGTACGTCGTCGCGAGCTGGTAGAACGTCAGGTCGCTGTCGCGGCCCGGCTTCGTGGTGACCGACTCGATCACCGTGCGCCGCTCCAGGATCTCCCCCGGCGTCACGGGCGCCTCCCACCGGCACCAGTTGCCGGCGTTGAGCCTGACCGGCGCGTCCGGGACGCCCATGGCGTCCGGGTCGGTCCGATGGGCCACCAGGAACGTCGGGGGCAGCAACGCCAGGCAGGGCACGTTTCCGTCCGCGTACGGCGGGCCGTACAGGCCTGTGATCTCCTGGAGCACCCGCGCCCGCCACTCGTCGCAGACGAAGATCTCCCACCCCGGTTCCGGCTGTGGCTCCACGGCCTCCGACACCGCTCACACCTCCGGTTCGATGCGGCTCGCGGTCCGCAGCGCGGCGCGCACCGCGGGGGCGAGGGGCGATTCGAGCTCCTCGCCGATGTGCGCGACCAGGCCCGCCGTACGGCTCATCAGGGCGAAACCGCGGTGCAGTCGCCAGGGCACACCCACCTCAAGCAGCAGCGCGGCGGCGGCGCCCGTCGCGTTGAGCGGCAGTGCCTTTCCGGTGAGCGCGGCGGCCCGCTCGACGACGAGCTCAAGGTGCTCGACGTGCCGCGCCGCGACCTTCTGGTCCCGCGCGACGTCGAGCAGCTTCCCGGCGCGCGGGTCGCCGTCGCGGTGCAGGCTGTGCCCGAGGCCGGGAATCCGCCCACCCGCGTCCACGATGGCGCGCAGCCGCGTCTCCACCGCGTCACGGGCCGCGGCGCCGTCGGCGACGTCGTCGGCGATGTCCGTGAGCAGGCGCCCGCAGCCCTCCATCGAACCGAGCAGCACGCTTCCCGCGCCGAGCAGACCGGCCGCGACGGCACCCTGGATCGCCTCGGGAGCCGACCAGAACGTCAGCCGTGCGGCGAGCGCGCTGGGCGTCAGGCCGTGGTCGAGCAGGCTCACCAGCACCGCGTCGACCACCTTGGTCTCGGCGGGGGTCGGCCTGCGGCCGGTCACCGCGAGCAGCGCGACCTCGGTGTAGGTCAGCTCGCCGATCAGGTCGTCGACGAGATCCAGCCCGCGCACCTGCACGTGGTGCTCGTCCGCCGCTCCCACGGCGGTGCCGATCTCCAGCCGCACACTGCGCCCGCTCACCGCGACGTCTCCTCGGCGCGCGTGGCGGCTGGATCGTGCGGGGAGCTCACTGTCGGCCGAGCGTTCATGTTCCGTCTCCCACTTCGAGGATGTCCGTGGTCTGGGGGTCGGACGCGGCCGGCGTCGGCAGCCCGAGCGCCGCGAACCGGCGCAGCGGCGTGACTCCGAGCCGCTGCCGGACCGCGCCGGTCACGTCGGAGTAGGTGAACTCGTCGGCCAGGCGCACGCTCTCCTGCTCCTGGGGAGGCTCCCACCGGGCGAGTTTGCGACCGGCCGCGGTGAAGGTCTGCCCGGTGATGTGGCGGTTGGCCGGGTCGAGCAGCGCGCGTACGAGCTCGGCGACCAGCTCGGGGCCCTGCCGCTCGGCGCCGGGCCTGCTGGCCTGCATCCGGTCGGTCAGTCGTGAGGTCATGCGCGTCGCCGCGGAGGGGACGACGCAGTTGACGTTGACGCCGTAGCGTCCCATCGCCAGCGCCGTGCTCTGGGCGAGGCCCACGATGCCCGCCTTGGCCGCCGCGTAGTTGGCCTGCGCCGGGCTGCCCTCCAGCCCCGCCGCCGAGCTCAGCAGCGCGATGCTTCCGCCGCGCTGGCGGCGCATCTGCTCCGTGGCGAAGCGCACGCAGTTGAACGTGCCCTTGAGGTGGACGGAGACGACCGAGTCCCACTCGTCCTCCGTCATGTTGAAGATCATGCGTTCGCGCAGGATGCCGTGGCAGGTGACAAGGCCGTCGAGCGAGCCGAACTCCTCGACCGCGCGCCTGACCAGGTCGGCCGCCGCGTCGAAGGAGACGACGTCGTGCTGGTGGGCCAGGGCGCGACCGCCCCGGGCCCGGATCACCTCGGCCACGGACTCCGCCACCTGCCCGTCCGGGTCGTGGCCGTCGACGGACACCCCCAGGTCGCTGACGACGACGCCGTAGCCCGCGGCGGCGAGGCACTTGGCCACCTCGGCTCCGATGCCCCCGCCCGCACCGGTGACGATCACTCCGCCCGGTACGGCCACCTCACACGCTCGCTGAGGACGTGGCGGAGCGGTCGAGCGCGCCCGAGGCCGCCGACCCTGCGATCCGCCCGAACACCGAGCCCGCCGTGAGCCCGCTGCCCCCCGGGTAGTTGAAGTAGAAGATCCCGCCGACGATCTCTCCGCAGGCGTACAGCCCGGGAATGGGCTCGCCGGTGACGTCGATCACGCGCGCCGACGTGTCGATCCTCAGGCCGCCGAAGGTGAACGTGATTCCGCACGTCACCGCGTAGGCCTCGTACGGCGGCGAATCGAGGGTGTTGGCCCAGTTCGACTTCGGCACCGCCAGCCCGGAGGTGCCCCGCCCGTCCTTGACGTTGGGGTTGAAGGGGACCGACTGGTCGACCGCCGCGTTGTACTCGCCGACCGTCCGCAGGAACCGCTCCTCGTCGATGCCGTCCATCCGCCGGACGAGCTCCTCCAGGGTCGGCGCCACGATCTTCGTGACCTGCCGGATCCGGTACTCGTCACGCAGCAGGTGGTTCACCTTGCTGTCGAAGACCTGCCAGGCGATCTGCCCCGGCTGCCGCAGGACCTCCTGGCCGTACTTCGCGTAGGTGTAGTTCCGGAAGTCCGCGCCCTCGTCGACGAACCGCTCGCCGCGGCTGTTGACGATGATCCCGAAGGGGTAGCTGTGCTTCTGGAACCCGTCGCCGACCACGCGGTCGCCGAACGCGGGCGCGTTGCTGTCCCAGCCGACCGCGTGGCAGCCCGACCAGTTGCCCCACGACATGGCGCCGATGTCCATCGCCATGCGGTGTCCGTCGCCGACGTCGAACTGGGTGCCGCGGACCTTGGCGAACTCCCACCCCGGCCCCAGGTAGCGGGTGCGCCACTCCGCGTTGGCCTGGAATCCGCCGCAGGCCAGCACGACGGCGTCGGCGGAGATCGTCCGGATCTCCCCGCCCGCCCGGACCACGACGCCGGTCACCTTGCCGCCGTCCTCGGTGAGGCCGATGGCGCGGTGGCCGTAGAACACCTTGCCGCCCGCCGACTCGAACGCGTCGAACAGCGAGTCGACGAGCCCGGGACCGCCTCCGTTGGCCTCCAGCGTCAGGCCGCCCCAGAAGGTGAACTTCCCGTCCACCTGGAACGCCTGCCTGCCGTAGATCGGCAGGAACCGCACTCCCTTGTCGCGCATCCACTTCAACGTGTCGAAGCTGCGTGTCACGAGCAGTTCGACCAGGTCGGGGTCGCAGCGGTACTGCGTGACCCGGGCCATGTCGTCGAAGAACTGCTCCTTCGAGTAGCTGCCGAAGTCGGTCTTCGCGAGCTGCTCCTCCGACAGGTCGGGGACGAGCTGGACGATCTCCTCCCTGCCGTCGTAGGCGAAGCGCATGGCCCCCGCGGTGAATCCGGAGTTCCCACCACGCTCGGACTCCGGGGCGGCCTCGAGCAGTGTCACCTCGGCCCCACCCTCAAGGGCGGCCAACGCGCTACACAAGCCGGCGTTACCGCCGCCGATGACAACAACTCGACTCTGACCCATGCCTACCCCTCTCCTTGCATGTGCAACGTAAACTCTAATATATCAGATGTCAACGCTCCAGCAAGGAGGCCAGGGTGGGTCCCAGGACGCCGCCCACCCGGCGGCGGACGGGAGCCCCTACCCGCCCAAATGACAGAAGGCCCAGGTCATCGACCTGGGCCTTGCTTGTTTCCCGCTCTGCACGCTCGGACTCGACCGGTTCCCCGCCGACGTCACCCGCGTCCGTTCACCGGCGGGACGGTCAACGGGTGGCGGCATCCGCCTGCGGTGCGGGCTCGGGTGTGACAACGGCGCGGGCGCGGCCGGTGAAGAGGCTGCGGGCCAGCGCGAGTACGGCGAGCACGGCCACCAGCAGGCAGACGCCGCCCCAGCCGAGGCCGGAGTAGGCGCGGACCCCGAGCCAGGAGCCGATACTGCCGCCGAGAAAGGCGCAGGTCATGTAAGCGGTGTTGAGGCGGCTGCGGACCTCGGGGCGCAGGGCGAAGATGCGCGCCTGGTTGGCGACCTGGCCGGACTGCATGGCCACGTCGAGCAGCAGCATGCCGACCGTGACGCCGATCAGCCCGGCGGGACCGCCAAGACCGCCCAGGGTCAGCAGGGCGGCGGCCGCGATGACGCCCACCATGCAGACCAGATTGACCGGGTTGGGCCCGTGACGGTCGACCAGCCGCCCGGCGATCGGGGTTGAGAACATGCTGGCGGCCCCGACCAGGGCGATCAGCCCGACCGCGGAGGCGCCGAGATGGTAGGGCCCGGTGATCAGCAGGGCCAGGCTGGTCCAGGCCGCGGTGAAGCCCGCGAAGATCAGCGCCTGGTAGAGGCACGAGCGGCGCAGGTCCGGCTCGGTGCGCATCAGGCGCAGCGCGGTGCCGATCAGGGCGGGGTAGCGCTCGCGTGACGACGGGGTCGTGGTGGGTACGGCGAACGCCAGGATCACGGCGAGCAGGATGACGACCGCGGCGGCGACCAGGTAGGGGGCGCGCCAGCCGAGCCACTGGCCCAGGCCGCCGCCGAAGGTCCGGGCCAGCAGGATGCCGCCGATGAGCCCGCTCAGCAGCGTGCCGGTCACCGCGCCGCGTCGTTGCTCGGGGACCAGCCCGGCCGTCATCGGGATGATGATCTGCGGGACGACCGTCGCGGCACCGATCAGGACGCTCGCGGCCACCAGGACCGGCAGCGTGGTGGCGAGACCGGCGACCAGTGAACCGAGCCCGGCGATGGACAGCAGCGTGACGATCAGTTTCCGGTGCATCAGCCGGTCGCCCAGGGGGACCAGCAGGAAGATGCCGGCCGCGTAGCCGAACTGCGCGGCGGTCACGACCGTGGCGGCCGTGTCGGGAGACACGTTCAGGTCGGCGGCGACGAGGGGGCTGATGGCCTGCGGAAAGTAGATGTTCGCGACGCCGACACCGCAGGACAGGGCGAGCAGGAGGATCATCCTGCGCCCCGGCGCGGCGGCCCCTGACCGGGGCATGTCGATGGGCATGAAGGTCCTCTCTGACCTAGAACCAGTTTGACCGGTTCCAAAAACGGTACCAGTTAAACCGGTTCGCAAGTAGGGTTGATTCATGACGCCAGCGCCGAGCTTCCGATCCGGATCAGGCCGGTTGTGCCTGGACTTCATCCGTACGCTGCGGCATCGCGGTACGGCCCGGCCCGAGGAGGAACTGCCGGACCCGGCGGCGCTGGCTGCGTGGGTGGGCCGGTTCGGCCCCTGGGAGTCGGTGCCCGAGGCCGCGGCGGTGGGTCACGACGCCCAGGCGAGACAGCTGCGGGAGGCGATCCACACGCTGGTCGCGGCGGCGCGTGAACCGGTGGAGGGCGGTACGGCCCTCACCGCGGCCCTCTCCGCGGCCCTCTCCACGGCCCTCTCCACGGCCGGGGACACCGTGAACCGGATCGCCGCGCTCCCGGTCCCGGCGCCCCAGCTCGACGGCTCGGGCCGGTTGCGATGGCTGGCCGCCGCCCCGGTCCCCGCGGTCCTCGCGCTCATCGCCAGGGACGCCGTGGACCTGGTCACCGGCCCCTCCATCGACCGTGTCCACGAGTGCGCCGACCCCGACTGCCACGCCCTGTTCCTCGACTCCTCACGGCCCGGCACCCGCCGCTGGTGCTCGATGAACACGTGCGGCAACAAGGCCAAGAAGCAGACGCTGCGGGGCCGGAGCGTCAGCCGTCCTGAAGGATGAGCTCACTCGCGCGTTCGGCCAGCATGGTGACCGGGGCGTGGGTGTGCGCCCGTACGATGCTGGGCATCGCCGAGGCGTCCACCACACGCAGACCGGAGGCGCCTCGCACGCGGAAGCCCTGGTCCACGACCGACAGCGGATCGGCCCCCATCCGGCAGGTGCTCACCAGGTGGTGGATGCTCAGCCCGGTCCGCCGGATGTACGCGGCGATGTCCGCGTCGTCGGTGGCCAGCGCGCCCGGGGTCAGCGGCTCTCCGCGCCAGCGCGCGTAGTCCGGCCTGTCGAGGATCCGGTGGGCCTGGCGCACGCCCGCGATGGCCGTCCGCAGGTCCGTGCCGCCCGGGTCGGACAGGTAGCGGGGGTCGACGACCGGCGCGTCGTGCGGGTCGGCCGAGCGCAGCTCGACGCTTCCCCGGCTGGCGGGACGCAGCACGATGACACCCAGCGCCAGGCCGTCCCCGGCGGCCGACTCGTGCTCGCCGAAGGGAGTCGTCAGGTGGACGATCTCGACGTCCGGGGCCGTCAGCTCGGGGCGGGTGCGCAGGAAGAGCAGTGCCTCGGAGATGATCGAGTTCAGGGATCCGGTCCGCTCCTTGAGGTAGAGCCGCATGTCCTCCAGGTCCGCGGCGGCGCCGGGAGACTCGAACCCGCGAGCGGCGAAGGCGAGGGGAACCACCAGGTGGTCGGTCAGATCGCGGCCGACTCCGGGGGCGTCCACCCGTACCGGGATGCCGTGCGCGGCCAGCTGCCCGGCCGGGCCGATCCCCGACAGCATGAGCAGGTGCGGGCTCCCCACCGCTCCGGCGGCGAGGATCACCTCGCGGCCGGCGCTGATCTGGAGAATCCCGTTCTCCGTCTCCACCTCGACGCCGGTCGCCCGGGTCCCGTCCATGAGCACCCTGCGCACCAGGCCGCCGGTGACCAGGGTGAGGTTCGGACGCTCGCCCGGCTCGCGGAGATAGCCGTCCGCCGAGCTCCAGCGGAGGCCGTCCCGGTGGGTGGCGCGGGCGAGGATGTACCCGTCCTGCCTCTCGGCGGCCGGCTGGTACCCGAGCTGGGCGCAGGCGCTGAGGAAGTCGGCGGTCGGGGGGACGGGATGACGCATCCCCGCCAGCCGGATCCTCTCCTCGGCCCGATCGAAGTACGGCAGCAGGTCCGTGTGCGCCCATCCGTCGAGCCCGGCCGCCGCCCAGCCGTCGTAGTCCGCCGGGTGGCCACGGGTCCACAGTTGCGCGTTGATCACGGAGGAACCGCCAAGGGCCTTACCACGGGGAATGGGAATGGTACGGCCGTCCAGCCCGGTCTGCGGCACCGTGGTGAAACCCCAGTCGAGCGCGCTGCCGAACATTCTGGGGAACAGCACGGGAACCTGGATCTCGGGGTGCTCTTCGGGCCTGGGGCCTCCGGCCTCCACGAGCACCACGCTGATGCGCGGGTCGGCACTCAACCGGTGCGCGAGGACACACCCCGCGGAACCGGCCCCGACGATCACGTAGTCGGCGGTTTGCACGATGTCGTTCTCCATTTCTCTAAGGGCGTCAGGAAAGGGCGGCTGTGGCTTTGAGACGGGTGAAGGTGCGGTCGCAGTACAGCAACGGCATCCGGTGCGGGTCCGTGTGGAGCTCCTCGACCCGGCCGACGAGAATGCTGTGGTCACCGCCGTCGAGGACGGCGTGCATGGAACAGGCCAGACGCACCAGCGCGCCGGGCAGCCCCGGCAGGTTCATCTCGTACGGCCGCATGTCACCGGCCGCGAACCGGTCGATCCCGGAGGTGGCAAAACGCTGCGCGACCTCGACGTGCTCGGTCGCCAGGATGTTCACCATGAAGCGGTCGGCGGAGGTGAAGGCGTCGTGCGTGCTGGCGAAGCGGTCCAGGCACAGCAGGACGAGGGGTGGGTCGAGCGACAGGGAGCTGAAGGAGCTACCGGTGAAGCCCCATCGGCGGCCTGCCGCATCGACGGTCGTGGCCACGGTCACCGGGCCGGGGACCCGGGCCATGGCTTGTCGGAACGAAACGGCGTCAACGGACATCGGTGATCTCTTTCTCTGCTGAAAGAAACGGTGCGGGAGGCTCGGCGGACCTGACCCGCCCGGCCGTACCGGTTGACCGGTACGGCCGGAGGTCATCGGCTCAGCGGGTGACGCCGTACCCGGACGCCCGGCGGCGCGGTTCGCTCACGCGCCGCCGGACGCCGGTCACCGTGTGGATCGCCGGCGCGGGCACAGACGTCATCGCCTCCGGCGCGCGGGTGGATCAGGCGGGCCGCGACATCTCGGCGGCCGTGCCGGAGGACTCGCCGGACTCGGCCCGGATCACCAGGCGTCCCCCCGGAAGTCGACCACCGTCTTCAGCCCGGTGGTCGTACGGTAGTTCTCCAGGATCTTGACGAGACCGTCGTAGTCGTCGAACGGGTGGACGGTGGACAGCAGGCGCTTACCGTCGACGATCCCCGAGACCAGCATCTGCATGGCGGCGGTGATGACGTTGGCCGTGTGGTGCATGGGGAAACTGCTGACGTCGAAGGGCGAGGCGCTGATGTTGATGCCCTTGGCCAGCATCAGCCACGTGTCGAAGCTCTGCATCTCCTGGGACGCGCCGTACAGCACGTACCTGCCGCGCGGTTTGAGCTTGCGCATCGCGACCCGCCTCGGGTCCTTCGCCGGATCCGCCACATTGACGGTGGGCAGGCAGTCGAAGACGTAGTCGAAGGTGCTCTCCTGCACTTCCTCGATCAGTTCGTCCGGGAAGTAGGCGCGCTCGGAGAAATGCGCCTCCGCATGGGTGTTGCGGTGCGGATTGGCGTCCACGGAGACCACCGAGTGCGGCGCCAGCAGTTTCTTGATGATGCTTCCTGCGATGATCCCGATGGGCCCGGTACCGAGAATGAGCACCCGGTCGCCGATCCTGGGCGCGTTGGCCAGCACCGAACGCAGAACTCCCGTCGTCGGCTCGATGAAGGAGGCCTGCAGGTCGTCGAGCTCTTCGGGCACTTTGACGGCGGCCGCCCGCCGGTCGTCATAGAAATTACGATCGGCCTCGAAGACATCCGTTTTGATCTCTCCGGAGAATATAGGACGCAGTGTCCGGTATTCAGCGAAGCCATCGTAGTCGGTCTGTCCCCAGTAGACGATGCGGTCGCCGACCTCGATACCCGGGCCGGTGAACTCCGAACCGATCTCCACGACCTCGCCGAGATACTCGTGGCCCAGGACCACCGGATATTCGGAGGGGAACAGGTGGCCTTCGAAGAAGGAGACGTCGGTTGAACAGATCGATACGCATCGCGTCTTCATCAGCAGCCCGTCGGCCGGAACCGTGGGCTTGGGAAGTTCGGCCAGAATCGTCTTACGCGGGGCGAGAAGCTGTACGGCCTTCATGGTCTGCATGACTCTCTCCTCTGTACGTGACCGGCGTTAACGTCGCATCATCAGGGGGCCGCCCAGCAGGTACTGGCCGACCGTCTCGAAATGGGTGTGCGACAGGGTGATGTGTTTGACGGCCGTGTGGACGTCGCGGAAGTAACGCTCCAGCGGGCTTGAGGTGTAGATCGCCGTGGTCCCGGCGAGGCGGAAGGCGGTGTCCACGACGCTCGTGGCGTTCTCCGCGACGGTCGCGGCGGTGAGCCGGATCAGCGCGCTGAGCGCGTCGCCGCCGTCCTCTCCGCAGGTTTCCGCGTGCCACGCGGCGTCGACGAGCGCCAGGCGGGCGGCACGCAGCTGCGCCTCGGCCCGCCCCAGCTTCTCCTGCACGGTGTGACTGCCCGCCAGGGAGTTCGTCGCCGCCGCCGGTGTCTTCCTCGTGGCCAGTGACTTGAACGCCTCAAGGGCGCCCTGCGCGGTTCCCACGGCGGTCGACGCCGAGGTGAACGGCCCGAAGTCGTAGTAGCCGATGGCGTACGCCCGGGACGGCCGGGCGGCCGGCGGCCGGAGCATGTCGGCGACGGCGACGGTGAAGTCCTCCGTGACGAAGGTCTCCTCGATCTCGAAGTGCTCGCTGCCGGTGCCCCGCAGGCCGATGGTGTGCCAGGTGTCGAGCATCCGGCACTCGGATTTGGGGACGAAGAGCATGCGCGTCTCCGGCCCGGTGTCCGTCATGTGGGGGGTACCGTCCTCGCCGGTGACGACCGCCGCGCAGATCAGCCAGTCGGCGTGCGCGGAGCCGCTGGCGAACGCCCAGGTGCCGCTCAGCCGAAACCCGCCGTCGACCGGGACCGCCCGTCCCGACGGGTTGACGCCGCCGACCACAAGCGTGTCGTTCTCCGCGAAGAGCTTGCGGGCGGTCTGCTCGGGCAGGTAGTCCGACAGCCGTCCGATCGCCCCCTGCACGCCCATCTGCCAGGCGACCGACGGGTTGGCGGCCGCCAGCCGCTGGATGACGGCCGATCCGGTTCTCAGGCTCACCTGGCCGCCGCCGAAGTCCTTGGACACCCACATGCGGTGGACGCCCGCGGCCCGGAGCGCGTCGATGACGGGCGCGGGAGTCACCCGTTCGTACTCGGCCTGTTCCCGGTGCTCGTCGATCACCGACGCCAGCGCGTCGGCTTTGGCGAGCCAGTGATCGGTCTCCGCGGTGGCCGGTGTTTTGTTCAACAGTCGTTTTGGCTGCTCGTTCACGTATCCCCCGGTCGTGGAAATCAACGCATTCATTTCCTCTTCTTTTCTCTGCCGCCGCCCCACAGTCGGGGCTTCGCGAGGATCCGGCTCTCGCCGTCCGTCTGCGAACCATTCCTAGCCATAGTTCGTTGTCCGGTATCGAAGGCTGCACACCAGACAACAAGCACCGGACAATGGCTCGGTGACCTGATGGGCGGGGGTGGAGATGCCACGAGCTGAGCGTCCCTTGGACGACAACGACAGTGCGTTAACGCGTTTCGCTGCTGACCTGCGGCTGTTACGCGCGAAATCGGGGGGACCTCCTTATCGAGAATTGGCGAGCCGGGCTCACTATTCAGCGGCGACGCTGGCCGACGCGGCGGCGGGCCGGAAACTACCGAGCCTCGCCGTGACGATCGCCTATGTACAGGCATGCGGGGGTGACGTGCATGAATGGGAGGACCGATGGAAGACGGTCGCCGCAGAATCGGCCGAAGGGAACACCAAGGCCGAAAACGATAAGAAGCGGAATCCCTACTTCGGCCTGACTGCTTTTCAAACGGAAGACGCCGATTGGTTCTTCGGCAGGGAGCGGCTCACCGAGGAGCTGGTGACCTGCGTGCGCGAACACCGTTTTCTCATGGTGCTCGGCGCATCAGGGGCGGGAAAGTCGTCGTTGTTGCGGGCCGGGTTACTGTCCGCGTTCGGAAAGGAACAGAAAACGGCTTCCTGGCCGACGTTGCTGTTCACGCCCGGACCGCATCCCCTGGACGAATGTGCCGCGCGCCTGGCCACCTTGGGTCATGAATCGGCCGCCACCCTGCGCAAGGAACTGGACGAAACCCCGCGTGCCCTGCACCTGGCCGTGTTGCAGGCGCTGACCGACCGGCCCGCGGACAGCGAACTGCTGGTGGTCGTGGACCAGTTCGAAGAGGTCTTCGCCCTGTGCCGCGACGCCGACGAGCGTGTCCGGTTCATCGAGGCGCTGGTCACCGCCGCCCGGGCGGCCAACAGCCGCGTCCGTGTCGTCCTCGGGGTACGCGCCGACTTCTACGCCCGCTGCGCCGAACACACCGATCTCCTTGAGGCGCTGCGGGAGTCCCACCTGCTGGTCGGGGCGATGAACGTCGAGGAGCTGCGCCGAGCCATCAGCCGGCCCGCGGTACAGGCGGGCTGTGTGGTCGAAAGCGCGCTGCTGGCCCGCCTCATCGCCGACGCCGCGGGGCAGGCGAACGTCCTGCCGCTGGTTTCGCACGCCCTGCGGGAGACCTGGCGACGCCGTCGCGGTAACGCCCTGACCCTGTCCGGTTACGAGCGGGCCGGCGGCATACATGGGGCGATCACGGCCACCGCCGAACAGCTGTACGCGAACCTGTCGGACGCCCAGGCCCACCAGGCACAGAGGATCCTGCTGCGGCTGATCAACCCGGGTGAGCAGGCGGCAGACACCCGCCGCCCCGCCTCCTACGCCGAGTTGCTTCCCGACACGAGCCCCGACGCCGCCGAGGTGCTGGAACAGCTGGCCGCCACCCGGCTGGTGACCCTGCACGAGGACACCGCCGAACTCGCTCACGAGGCTCTCATCTCCTCCTGGCCGCGCCTGGGCGAATGGATCGATCAGGAACGCGAGCTGTTACGCGTGCAACGGCACCTGACCGAGGCCGCCACCGGCTGGCAGGAACTCGGTGGTGACCCCGGTGCCCTGTACCGGGGAACCCGCCTGAGCGCCGCCCGGCCTCTGCTGGCCCACCCGCAGGACCTCACCTCGCTGGAGAGCGCCTTCCTGCGGGCCTCCGTCGAGGCGGCGGACCAGGCCGAACGCGCCACCGTCCGGCGCAGGAAGCTGGCACGTCTGGCGGTGGCCGCGCTGACCGTCCTGAGCGTCCTGGCCTCGGCCGCCGCCGGGGTGGCCATCACCGCGGCCCGCCAGGCCGACGCCCGCGGCCGGGAGGTCCTGGCCCGGCTCGTCGCCAAGAGCAGCGACGAACTGGCCGCCACCGACCCGGCCCTGGCCGGACTGCTGGCCGCGGCGTCCTGGCACTTCACCCCCACCGCCGAGGCCCGCTACACCATGCTCACCACACTGACCGGCGCCCTGGACGGCGTCCTGAACAACCCGGCCGGGGGCGTCACCACCGTGGCCTTCAGCCCGGACGGCGGCCTGCTGGCCGCCGCGGGCGCCGATGGAAGTGTGCAACTGTGGCAGGTCGCCGCTCGTCACCTCGTCGCCACTCTGCCCGCCGGTCCCGCCCGCGACAGCGATGTCCGCACCATGGCCTTCAGCCCGGACGGCCGCCTGCTGGCCACCGCGGGCTCCGGCGAGGACGTACGGCTGTGGGACGTCGCAGGCCGCCGCCTGACCGCGACCCTGTCCACCGGTCACACCACCGCCGTCGCCCTCGTGGTGTTCAGCCCGGACGGCACCAGGCTGAACACCGTCGGCGACAGCGGGAACGTCCAGGTGTGGGATGTCGCCACCCGCCGCCCGGCCGTCACCCTGCC
The DNA here is from genome assembly GCF_040631275.1 of Streptosporangium sp. NPDC020145. NCBI lineage: Bacteria > Bacillati > Actinomycetota > Actinomycetes > Streptosporangiales > Streptosporangiaceae > Streptosporangium > Streptosporangium sp. NPDC020145. The sequence continues at coordinate 63,344 of NZ_JBEXZT010000016.1, forward strand.
CGCCACTCCCGCCCACGGCGTGACCGGCGTGGCCTTCAGCCCCGACGGCGCCACTTTCGCCACCAGTTACGTCAACGAGACGCACGTGCAAAGCTGGGACCTGGCCACCCGTCGCATGAACGGTCCGTTGTTCGACGGCGACGTCGGCCCCTCCCCTCGGGTGAGGTTCAGCGCCGACGGCACCACCGTCGCCACTTTCGGCGACAACGCGAACGTGCAGTTGTGGAACGTCGCCACTCACGGGCGGGTCGGCCATCCACTGCCCACCGGCTACACCAGCGAACTGGCGTTCAGTCCGAACGGCGCCACGCTGGCCATCGTCGGCAAGGGCGAAAAACGCATCCAGTTGTGGGACGCCCACACCCAGAGCTCCATCGGCGTCCCGTTGAGCGGCCACACCGGCCCGATCACGGATATCGCGTTCAGCCCGGACGGCGGCATCCTGGCCAGTTCCAGCGACGACGGAACCATCCGGTTGTGGAACACCTCCGCGCGCCACGAGAACAGTGTCCTTCTGACCGGCCACACGCTCGATGTCACCACCGTGGCCTTCAGCCCGGACAGCCGCCTGCTGGCCAGCGGCGGGAACGACAAGACTTTCCGGCTCTGGGACGTCACGGCACGCCGCCCGATCGGCGTTCCCGTGACCGGCTCCGCCGGCGGCATCGCCACGCTGGCCTTCAGCCCGGACGGCCGCCTGCTGGCCGCCTCCGGCAGCGACACGAGCGTTCACCTCTGGAGCGCCGCCACCCGCCGTCCGATCGGTACCCTCACCCCCAAGGGGAACCAGGGCGCGGTGAACACGCTGGCCTTCAGCCCGGACGGCACCAAGCTGGCCACCGGGAACTGGTACGGCGCCACCCAGCTGTGGGACGTGACCACCCACCAGCCGATCGGCGCCCCCCTCCTGAGCCACAGCGGCGCGGTGAACACGGTGGCCTTCAGCCCCGACGGCCGCCTGCTGGCCACCGGCAGCTGGTACGGCGTCGTCCAGTTGTGGAACGTGGCCACCCACCAGCCGATCGGTACCTCCCTGATGGGACACGGCAGTTCGGTGAACACCGTCGCCTTCAGTCCCGACGGCACCACCCTGGCCAGCGGTGGAACGGACAGGACCGTCCGCCTGTGGGACGTGGCCACCCGCCACCCGATCGGCGCCCCCCTGATGGGACACAACGGCTCAGTGAACACCGTCGCCTTCAACCCGGACGGCACCACCCTGGCCAGCGGCGGAGAGGACAGGACCATCCGCCTGTGGGACGTGGCCACCCGCCACCCGATCGGCGCCCCCCTGATGGGACACAACGGCTCAGTGAACACCGTCGCCTTCAGCCCCGACGGCACCACCCTGGCCGGCGGCGGAGAGGACAGGACCATCCGCCTGTGGCAGGAGAGGATACCGGAGGACCCCTCCGCGGAGGTCTGCGCCGTCGTGGGCCGTTCCCTCACCCCGCAGGAATGGCGGCAGTACATCCCCGGACAGCCCTACCAGCAGGTCTGTCCTTAACACGTTTCCGCACGTCATCGGCCTGAACGGTACGGCGGGGCAGGGATGGCGCCCCGCCGTGCCCGGCTCTCCGTCCCCCGTCACCTGGTGGCGTACGGGTTCGGCCTGATCACGGCCCATCCGTTCCGAGGCGGGCGCCGATGGCCACGGTACCGGCGCGACCAACTTTCTATTGACAATCCTACGATCGTATTCATTACGATAGTTACATGAAAGCAAGGAAGCGGGTCGGACCACTCTGGATCGCCCTCGCCTGCGTGCTCGTCCTGGTCGCCGGGGTCGGTGCGTGGATCGTCGTGCAGAACGATTTCGCCGTACGCGAGGTGCGGGTGACCATCCCCGGCCCGAAGCAGCCGCTGAAGGCGGTGCTCGCGCTGCCGACGGAGGGGAAGGGTCCGCAAGGGCTGGTTGTCCTCGCTCACGGGGACGGAGTGGCGGACGCCTCCAGGGACGGGTTCTACCGGCCGATCTGGGAGGCGTTCGCACGTGCCGGATACGCCTCGCTGTCCTGGAACAAGCCCGGCGTCGACGGCGCGCCGGGGAACTGGCTCCACCAGAGCATGAGCGATCGCAGCGCGGAGGTCGACGCCGCGCTGGACTGGGCGAAGCGGCGACCGGAGATCGACCCGAATCGGCTGGGAGTGTGGGGGATCAGTCAGGGCGGCTGGGTGCTGCCCAAGGTGGCGGGAGACCGTACCGACCTGCGCTTCATGATCCTGGTAGGGGCGGCGGTGAACTGGTTGCGGCAGGGCGAGTACAACCTGCGGGCCGAACTCCAGGACCAGGGCGCGCCGGACGACAGGCTCGGCGCCGAACTCCGCCGACGTGCCGCCCAGATCCGCCTTCTTGAGGAAGGCGCCGGGTATGACGAGTACCTCGCCTCCAGGCTGGACGACCCGCCGATGAGCAGGGACCGGTGGGGGTTCGTTCTCCGGAACTTCCGCGCCGATGTGACGGACCGGCTTCCGAGGGTGCGCACCCCGACTCTTCTCGTGCTCGGGGACCACGACCGCAACGTCGACGTCAAGGAGACCGAGGCCGCCTATCGCGCGGGCGTCCCCCAGGGCCTGCTCACGGTCGAGACGCTCCGGGGCGGCTCCCACAGCGCGGCCAGGTACGAACTGGACACCCCCGGCAGCGTCCGGGGTCTGATCACGTACGTCGCCGCCCCCCGTTCGCTCTACGTACCCGGCTACCTCGACTCACTCACCGACTTCGTGAAGAAGCACGGGCGGTGACCATGGAGGAACCACGCCTCCGGAGCGGCCCCGTTCGGCAGGTGGGAGAGCAGACCAGGCGGTACCCGCGTGAGGGCGTCCTCCGGTTCCTGTCCGATCCCACCTACCTCGACCGGCATTCCACGCCCAGGTACCAGCGGCTGTGGCCGGCGTTCCTCAACGTCCGTAAGGGGATGGTCTTCGATGGGCGAGCGATACCGTGTGGTCGCGCTGGGCGGAGCCGGAGCGATGGGCGGACCCGTCGTCGAGGCGCTCGCCGGGCGCGCGGACATCGCGGAACTGGCGATCGCCGACCGTGACACCGCGGCCGCCGAACGCCTGGCCGCCCGTTTCCCGGGCGTCTCGGTCGCGCCGGTGGACGCCTCGGACCCGGTACGGCTCCGCGAGCTCTTCCACGATGCCGACCTGGTCCTCAACACCACCGGCCCCTTCTTCCGGCTCGGTGTGCCGATCCTGCGGGCGGCGATCGAGAGCCGTACCCATTACGCCGACATCTGCGACGACTGGGAGCCGACGCTGGACATGCTCGCCATGGACGCCGAGGCGCGGGAGGCGGGCGTGATCGCCGTGGTCGGAGCCGGGGCCAGCCCGGGCACCGGCAACATGCTGGCCGCGCTGGCGAGCCGAGAACTGGACACCGTCGAAGACGTCTTCACCGCCTGGCCGGTGGACGTCCCGTTCGTCGGAGACGACCCCGCCGACGACGCGTCCGACGGAAACTCGGCCGCCCTCGTCCACTGGATGCACCAGCTGTCAGGAAAAATCATGACTTGGTCGGGCGGGGAACCCACCGAGGGCCCGCCGCTCGAACCCGTCCGGCTCGACTACCCCGGACTGGGCACCGGAACCGTCTACACCGTCGGCCATCCCGAACCGCTGACCCTCCCGGCGACCTGCTCGGTCACCCGCGACTCCGCCTGCGTCATGGTGGTCAGGCCGGAGACGGCCGCCTACCTGATGACCATGCGCGATGAGGTCGACCGGGGAAGGCTCTCCCTGGAACAGGCCGCCGCCGCGATCGAGACCCCGACCGCCGCCCGCTTCGCCCGCTCGGCCATACGTCGGCTCTCTCTGCGCGGCCCCGGCTCACTTCCCCCCTTCTTCGCACTGGCCACCGGACTCCGGTACGGCCGGCCGTACCGGGTCGGCGCGAGGCTGATCGCCTCGCCGCGCGGGATGGCCAGGATGACCGGGATCCCTCTGTTGCTCGCGGCGGCGCAGATCCTCGACGGCACGGTGCGCACCCCCGGCGTCCACCCGCCGGACGCCGTACTCGACCCGGCAAGATACTTCGACGAGCTGGCCGCCCACTGCGACCCGCCCCGCACCGGCCGCGACGAGGTCGTCAGGGTGGACCACACCCCATGACCACGGAACATCGGCACCCGACACGGAATCTTTCATGCATTCGACTATCGAGCCCAATACGATAGTTCTTTTGGAGGGCCGCAGCATGGACGTCCATGTCCCCACCCGGATGCTCGTCGAAGCGCTCGTCCGCACCGACCTCACGGTCGACGCCGGCGACCTCTACGCGACCGCGAACCTGCTGCGCATGAACGACCAGCAGGTTCGCCTGTGCATCAAACGCCTGATCGCCGAGGGACGTTTCGTCCAGGAGGGACGAGGGCGCAAGGCGATCCTGCGCGCCACCGGCGGCACCGAACGCGCGATGGGCCTCGACGTCGAGTTCGTCACCCACGCCTTCCGCCAGGACGCCGGGCTCGCCCCCTGGGACGGCGCCTGGCACCTCGTCGGCTTCGCCGTACCGGAGAGCGCGCGGCCCGCCCGCGACGCGCTGCGCGCCTGCCTCACCTTCCTCGGCGGCGCCGCCATCCACGGGGGCCTCTACCTCAGCGCCAATCCTTGGGAGCCGTACGTCGAGGAGCACGCCCGCCGCCTGGACATCCTCAACCACGTCACCTTCCTGACCACCCGGGACCTCCGTCGCGGCGAGGAGACCGATCCCGTCGCGCTCACCCGCGCCATGTGGCCGCTGGACGAGATCGCCGAACGTTACGACCGGCTCGCCGCGGTGGCGGAGCCCCGGCTCGCGCTCATCGAGGATTCCGCCGATCTGTCCGGGGCGCAGCGGCTGACCGTCGCGGTGGAACTGGCCGCGGAGTTCACCCGCGCGATGGAGGCGGACCCGCTCCTTCCTCCCGAGCTCCTCCCCCCGTCCTGGCCCGGCGCCCGAGCCCGCGCCCTGACCACGCGCTGCTGGTCGCTGCTGGAGGAACAGAGCGACCAGGACGACAGCGGGATCCGCCTGTTCAGGCTCTACGGCGACACAGCCGTCACGACGCCCCGCGAGTTCGACCTCGACAACCGGCGCTCGGCCGGCCATGACCCGACGGTGCACGGTCCGGGCTGACCTGGCCTTCTCCCATGAGCCCGCATGAGGCGATTTCATGCGTTCTTTGCCCACTCCACCAGCTTTGGTGACGGATCCGGCGGCGGCTGCCAACCGGAGTACTCCGACGTCATGGTGCCCATCCCGCCGGGAGGCGTTCCGGGGTCGATCGATGTCGAACCGCCGTTCCCGCCCTTCCCGGCCTCCCGGTGGCGCCCGCACCCCCGAGGAGACAGGGAAATCCGCCGATCAGGTTTTCTTTCACGGCATCGCGGTACGCGGTAGAGAGTCGGACAAAAAGGGAGAAACCGGATGATTACCCAGAACCAGATCTCAGCGGTGATCGACCAGACCGTCTACGACAACCACGGGGACAAGATCGGCAAGGTCAAGCACGTCTACCTCGACGACAACACCGGTCGCCCCGAGTGGCTGTGCGTGCGGACCGGGCTGTTCGGCATCAACGAGACCTTCGTCCCCATCCAGGGCGCCGACGTGGTCGGCGACCACGTCGAGGTCGCCTACGACAAGGACCGCATCAAGGACGCTCCCAACATCGACGTCGAGTCCGGCGGCCACATGTCGCCACAGGAGGAGCGCGAGCTGTACAACTACTACGGCATCGACCTGGACGCCTCCTGGAGGGAGGCCAACCAGCCGGGTGAGACCGGCTGGGCGCACACCGGCGGCCAGCGGGAGCGCGAGCGCCTGGGCTCCGTCGGCCGGGAGCGGGAGGCCGGACGCGCGGACCTCACCAGCGACGACGCGATGACCCGCTCGGAGGAGCGGCTGACGACCCACACCGAGAGCCACGAGATCGGCCGGGCGCGGCTGCGGAAGTACGTGGTCACCGAGGAGCAGCAGGTCACCGTGCCGGTCACCCGAGAGGAGGTACGCATCGAGCGCGAGCCGATCACCGAGGAGAACCGGGACGCCGCGCTGCGGGGCCCGGACATCTCCGAGGCCGAGCACGAGGTGACCCTGCACGAGGAACGGGCGGTGGTGGAGAAGAACACCGTCCCGGTGGAACGGGTCCGGATGACCACCGAGAAGGTCACCGACGAGGAGACCATTACCGAACAGGTCCGCAAGGAACGCATCGAAGCCGAAGGAGACATCGGCGAGGACGGCCGCACCCTCTGAGCGCGGGGGCGACCCGTCTGGAAGCGCCCTCACCGCTCCACGCCCGCCGTCATGACCGGCCGACCGCTCGTCTCGAACCGACGGCTGCGTCCAACGGGTGTCCAGCAGGCCCCGCACGGGGCGAGCACGGCCGGTCAGTCCTCCCGCGCCTCCCGCCGGTTCCCGGAGATCGGGCCGCCTGCCTGTATTCGGGAGCGGCCCTCCTCACGCCGACCGCCCCGGCCCATGCCGTCCCTGGCCGGAGGCGACGGGCCGGAGGTGACGGGCCGGAGGTGACGGGCCGGAGGTGACGGGCGACACAGCTGGAACTCCAGGACGGCCGAGAGCCGAGACCGCCACGACGAGGAGGTCCGTAGGGGTATTACGCCAGCCTGAAAATACCAAAACACACCGTATTAAACCCCATGGGATTCACGAGGCGGCACCCTCGGGAGCCTTCTGACCGGGGCTGTTCCGGCCTTGAGAGGCCTTGACAGACCGTCCCCCAACGCCTGTCCGCGACCGGCCAAAAATAGGCGAATTCCCGAATTCGGCGGAACTTTCGATAGACCGTTCGACACAGCTCCAGGTTGTCGGCCGCCTGTCCGTTTCTTCGGATCTCACCAGGCTGAGCTATGTCCGGATCCGGAACTTCGTTCACATAATGACAGATTTAATGATTTAGCTATACGATCGCCGTTCGTGGTTGGAGTTAATCCCCCAAGAACCCGATTGGCCGACGACCTGTTCTTTGTCATGCATGACAACTCGACCGGCCGGCCGCGGCTTCACGCCCGCCTGGCCGGTCTGGGGCTGGCCGCCGCCATCCTGGGAGAGCTGATGCTCGCCGGGCGGACAACCGTGGGATTGGCAGCGGGGCAGATACGGCTCGTCGTTCTCGACACGGCGCCGCCCGGAGACGCGGTCACCAGGACCGCCTTGGACCACATCATCGCCGAGCCCGCCCACCGCCTCCATACCTGGTTGCAGTTCTTCGCCCGTACGGCGCTCGCCGACGTGGCGGCCCGGATGACCGCCGACGGGCTGCTGCGCCCGCCCGGCAGACGCCCGTCGCGGAGGCAGGCACCGGTCGACGTGAACATCGCGGCGTGGCCCGGTGGACGCGTCAACCTGGCGATCCAACGCCGTGAACCGCTCAACGTCCAGGACAACGTCCTGCTGGGGCTGCTCGTCGTGACCGGCGGCAGCCGGCTCGTCCTGTGGGAACAGAACCCGGGATATCTCTCCGATTCGGTCGCCGCCCTCCCGGCGCCGCTCCAGGAACTGATCGCCCAGACCGAGGCTGCCGTGGGTGACTCCATCATCAGCCGCCGGTGAACCCACCCCCCTCACTCCAAGGATCCTCCCCATGTCCGTGACAGAACGAAGGGCCAGCGCCGTCTCCGCCGCACTGGCCCAGGACCGCCTCGGTGTGCCGTCGGTGGTGTTCTTCGTCATCTCGGCGGCGGCGCCGCTGACTGTCATCGGCGGTTCGGTGACCTCCGCCTACGCCGCGACCGGCGTGACCGGCGTACCGCTCGCCTTCATCCTGCTCGGAGCCATCCTGGGCCTGTTCGCCGTCGGCTACGTGACGATGGCCCGTTACGTCGTCAACGCCGGGGCGTTCTACGCCTACACCGCGAAAGGACTCGGCAGGCCGATCGGAGTGGCGACCGCGTGGGTCGCGTTGCTGGCCTACAACGCGCTCCAGGTGGGCCTCTACGGCATGATCGGCGCGGCGGCCCAGCAGCCGATCACCGACTGGTTCGGAAGCTCCCCTCCCTGGTGGGTCATCGGACTGGTCGCCTGGGTGCTGACCGGGGTGCTCGGCCTCATGCGGGTCGACGTGAACGGGAAGGTCCTGTCGGTCCTGCTGCTGACGGAGATAGCCGTCGTCATCGTGTTCGACGTCGCGGATCTGATCAACCCGTCGGCCTCGGGCTACAGCCTCGACGTCTTCTCCCCCTCAAGCCTCTTCGTCCCCGGGATCGGTGCGGTGGTCGCGATCTGCATCGCGTCCTTCGCGGGCTTCGAGTCGTCGGTGGTGTTCTCCGAGGAGACCAAGGACCCGAGGCGTACGGTGCCGATCGCGACCTACGTCGCGCTCGCCGTCATCTCGGGCCTCTACGCCGTCTCGTCCTGGGCGATGACCGTGCCGATCGGCTCGGGCAAGATCGTCGACGCCTCACGTGAGCAGAGCTCGGCCCTGCTGTTCAACCTGGCCGGGCGGCACCTGGGGGCGACCATCGCCACCATCGGCTCTCTCCTGTTCGTGACGAGCCTCTTCGCCGCGCTGATCGCCTTCCACAACACGATCTCCCGTTACATCTTCGCCCTCGGCAGGGAGAGGGTGCTTCCCGAGACCTTCGGTCGCACCTCCCCCGGGACCGGCGCCCCGATCAACGGCTCACTGGCGCAGAGCGTCATCGGGCTGATCACGATCGTCGTGTACGCGGCCTTCGGCCTGGACCCGGTCGTCCAGCTGTTCTTCACCGTCGGATCGTTCGGCGGCCTGGGGCTGCTCATGATGCTGGCGGCCACCTCGGTCTCCGTGCTGGTCTTCTTCTCCAAGAACCCCAACGAGGAGAACGCCTGGCGGACCAGGATCGCCCCGGGCATCTCCTCGGTCCTGCTGGTCGTGGTCATCGCACTCGTCATGATCAACTTCGACACCGTGCTCGGCGTGGCCTCCGACTCCCCGCTGCGCTGGATCATGCCCGCCGTCTACTTCGTCGCCGTGGGGCTCGGCGTCGTGTGGGGACTCACCCTGCGGTCCAACCGGCCGAAGGTGTACGCGAACATCGGGCGGGGCGCCCAGGCCGCCGTGGGAGGGGCCGAATGACAGAGATCATCCGCATCCAGAACGTTCCCGGAGCGGCCGAGGCCGTCGGCGCGATCATCGCCACCTCCTTCCACGAGCAGGAGATCTCGGCCTGGATGATCCCGTCGGACGACGACCGCCGCCAGGTCATGCCCCCCTTCTTCTCCATGGCCACCGAGAGCGCCCTCGTCCACGGCGAGGTCCACGCGACGGCCGACATGACCGCCGTGGCCGTGTGGTTCCACAAGGGCGTCGAGCCGCTTCCCGAGATCCCCGGCCGGGACGCCCGGGTGGCGGAGCTGGCCGGTCCCCACGCGGAGCGCATCGGGCGGATGGGAGAGGAGATGGACAAGCGCCACCCTCACGAACCGCACCACTATCTGGCGTTCCTCGCCGTGCTCCCCGGGCACCAGCGGCGCAGGACGGGGACCCGGCTGCTCCAGGGGTACCACCGCGGACTCGACGAGGCGGGCATACCCGCGTACCTGGAGGCCAGCAGTACCCACAGCCGCAGGCTCTACCTGCGCCACGGTTACCAGGACCTCGGCGACCCGATATTCATGCCCGGCGGCCCGCCGATGTTCCCGATGTGGCGCCCGCCGAACCCCTGACCCGCGTACGGCCCCGCCCCCGCCTGACAGGCGCCCGGCAGGCCTCGGGCGGTCTCGCCGACGCCCCTGTTGCCGGCGAGACCGCCCTCACGTCGTCGGATCCCGAACCGGGTGCCCGACGATCACGGCCGACCCGGCGGAGGGTCGGGACGGGCTTGGGAGGCGTTTCCCGAGCCCGTCGGCCCCTGCGCCGGTGGTGATCCATGTGCTTGCCGTACGGGTGACCACAGGGAACGCGAACACCGAGCCGTACCAGGTGGTCCTGTCGTCGGCTTCGGAGCCGAAGCCGTATCCGCCCTTTTCCCGGTCACCGGCCTTCGTGTCGCCGATGCCGTAGGAGAGGCGGCGGTGCCGTTCCACGGTCTCCGAACCGATCAGCCTGCTGATTCGGGCGGCTCACCGGGGACACCTGTTGGTGAGAGTGGTGCGGTCCTTATCCGAAAGCCGATTTTCGGCACGCGCGAAAACGGTCCGGTCGATGCGGTCGTCGACACCGACGACGGCCTACGAAGCCTCGCCCGCGTCGACGGTCACCGCGGGCCGCTCGGCCGCCGGATCGTCCGGCGCGGCCAAGGCGGAAAAGGCCGTACCGACGACCATGTCGGTCAGCGTGATCTCTGAGATCAGGAGCAGGCGACTGACGAGCATTCCAGGTCATCTCCTTGGGGGTGGACATGGCTCCGTTCCGTTCCTGCGGTGGGATGCCCGTCGGCCGAACGGCCCACCGGTCTGGGATCGTCCCGTCAGCCCGGCCGGTGGAACCGCCACGGGAACGCCTTGGGAGAAGGCGTCTCCACGGTCGGCCGAAATCAAGCTGTTCCGGTCTTTCCAGGTTTCCGGTGAACCACCCGCCTCCGGCGGCCGGCGTGTTTCCCGCATCCGCTCTTCCGCTTTTTTGGTGGAACGAGAACCACTGTGCGCCATTGCCTGTGGACGAACCTTGGGCCAACCTTGAACCGGCTGGTCCGACCGGCCGTCCCGGGCCGGAATTCCCGCTGGAAAGGTGAACGGAATGGCCGTGGAGTTCGGCTTGTTCGGTGGCGTCGAGGCGCGAGCCGACGGTCGGCCGATCGAGCTGGGCCACGCCCGGCAGCGATCCGTGCTGGCGGCGCTGCTGATCGATGCGAACCGGGTGACATCGGTCGAGCAGCTGGTGGACCGGGTGTGGGGCGAGCGTTCTCCCCAACGGGCTGAGGGAACCCTGTACAGCTACGTGTCCCGCCTGCGTCAGGCACTGGCTCCGGTCGCCGGTGAGGCGCGTCTTTCGCGGGCCTCCGGTGGCTACGTCCTCGCGGTCGACGCCTCCACCGTGGACCTGCACCGTTTCCGCGACCTGACCGCCCGGGCCCGCACGGCCGATGACGACGGCACCGCAGCCTCCCTGCTGGAGCAGGCGCTCGGCCTGTGGCGGGGAGAGCTCTTCCCCTCCCTGGACACCCCGTGGTTCAACTCCGTACGCGAGTCCCTGGGAAGGGAACGGTTCGCCGCCGAGCTGGATCTGGGCGATGTCCTGCTGCGGCTCGGACGGCACGCGGAAATGCCCTTCGAGCTGGCCGCCCGCACCAGGGAACATCCGTTGGACGAGCGCCTGGCCGGTCAGCTCATGCTGGCCCTGTACCGCTGCGGCCGTCCCGCCGACGCCCTGAACCACTACCGGGACCTCCGGAGCCGGTTGGCGGACGATCTCGGTATCGACCCGGGCCCGGAGCTGCGGCATCTCCATCAGCAGATCCTCACCGCTGATCCGGCCATCGCCGTACCGTCTCCCGCCGACTCCCCCACGACCGGCGCCCACCCCGCGCCCACTCCGGTGCCGCGGCAACTTCCGGCACCGCCGCCGATGTTCACCGGCCGGGACCTGGAGGTGAAGGTCCTCTGCGGAATGCTGGATCCTGACGAGCCCCGGCACGCCCACGTGGTGGCCGTCGACGGAGTCGCCGGAGTCGGGAAGTCCGCGCTGGCGCTTCATGCGAGCCATCGGATGGCGCACGGGTTCCCCGACGGGCAGCTCTACGTCAACCTGCAGGGCGCGTCTGCCGCGGGAGCGCCGCTGACGCCGTACGACGTCCTCGTCCAGTGGCTCCCCCAGCTCGGTGTGGCGGGCACGGATGTGCCCGGCGAAACAGGGGCGGCGAGCGCGCTGTGGCGCTCGGTGCTGGCGGGGCGGCGCCTGCTGCTGGTGCTCGACGACGCCTTCTCCGCCGAGCAGGTCCGTCCGCTACTGCCCGCGGAACGCGGATGTGTGACGGTCGTGACCAGCAGGAGCGTGCTGTCCACCCTGGACGGAGCCGAGTTCGTGCACCTGGAGCCGCTGGCCCAGGAGGAGGCGGTGACGTTGCTGGAACGGCTGGCGGGTGCGGGCCGGGTGGTCGCGGACCCGACGGCCGCCGGCGACGTCGTCGGGTTCTGCGAACGCCTTCCGCTCCTGCTGCGCATCGTGGCCGCCAGACTGGCGGCCCGTCCGAGCTGGTCGATCCGGGTGATCGCCGACCGGCTGGCCGAGGAGCACCGGCGCCTGAACGAACTGCAGGCCGGTGAGCTGAGCGCGCGGGCGAGCCTCGCGGTGAGTCTGCGGGAGACGAGTGAGGAGGGCGCGCGGGTCTTCGCGTCTCTCGCGATGGTCGGCGTGACCGAGCTCGACCTGCCGCTGGCGGCCTCGCTCGCCGACCTGCCCTGGGCCGCCGCAGAAGCCGTCCTGGAACAGCTCGTCGACGCCCGCCTCATCGACTCGCCCGTTCCCGGCCGTTACCGGATGCACGACGTGGTCCGGCTCTACGCCCGCGAGCAGGCCCGCGTGCGGGCCGACACCGCCGGGTGGAGCGCCACCCGGCGCCGGGTGCTGGATCACTACCTGGCCCTCACCCAACAGGCCGCCCTCCTGCTGGACCCGGAGGAGGCCTCCGCGCTCACGACCGGACCGCCGCCGGCCCATCCCTCCGGTTTCGCGTTCGACGACCGCTCCGAGGCGAGTGCCTGGATCGACTTCGTGGCCCCCCATCTGCCGATGATCATGGATGAACTGGCCGGTTCCGACGACCTGACCGCCGACATCGCCCTGCTCGCCCTGGAGGCCTATCCGGCGCTGGTGGTCCGCGACCGCTGGACGGAGCTGATCCGGCTGAGTTCCATCGCGGTCAGGACCGCCCGCGACGGCGACCGGCGGGTCCTTGAGGCACGGGCCCACAACCTGCTGGGCATGGCGTACGGCAACACCGGCCGGTTGGACGAGAGCCTCGCCGAGTTCGATCTCGCCCTCCGGCAGTGGGAGGAGATCGGTGACCGGCATCAGATGGCCCGCGCCCTGAACAACCTGGGCCTCGTCGCACGCCTGCGCGGCGACCTGCCGGAGGCGGTGCGCTGCCACGAACGCAGCATCCTGCTGTTCCAGGAGGTCGGGGACTCCAACGGGCAGGCTCGGGCCCTGTCCAATCTGGGTCTCGTCCACCAGCGCATCGGTGACCACGACCAGGCGATCGTGGCGCACGAGGAGGCCGCCGGGATATTCCGGACCCTGGGCGACCGGTACCGTCTCGGCCTCATCCTGGGCAACCTCGCCCGGTCCGTACGGCTGGCCGGCCGGATCCGCGAGTCCCTCGACCGCTACCAGGACAGCCTGAGGGTCATCCGCGAGACCGGCAACCGTTCCGGTGAGGCCGAGCAACTGTGGGGACTGGCACAGGCCCTGCACGACCTCGGTGAGTCCGACCTCGCGCGTGCGCAGTGGCGCGCCGCCCTGGACATTCTCCGCGAGTGCGGTGACCTCACCGCCAAGGAGGTGGAGGCCATCCTCGCCCAGCCCGTTCCACAGGCGCCGGCGGCCATCAGCAGGGGAGTCTGAACGAGGATCGGCCGTCCGGCCCGGACCCGGGAGCGGTCAGAGTGCCGTGTGGTGGTCGTTCCTGGAGGAGTGCATCGTGTCGATTTTGGCGTGCAGCCGGGCCAGGTCCTCGGCGATGGCTGCCAGCCGGTCCTCGGTCCGCTGTTCCTCCGTCGAGGTGTTCTGGTCGTCCATCGCGTTGACCACGACGGCGATCAACAGGTTCAGCACCACGAAGGTCGTCATGAGGATGTAGCCGACGAAGAACACCCACGCCCACGGTTCCCGCCCCATGACCCTCTCGGCGATGTCCGGCCACGCCTCACCGGTCATGACCTGGAACAGGGTGAACAGCGAGGTGGGCAGCTCGCCGAAGTACTCCGGGGCGATCCCTCCGAACAGCTGTGTCGCCAGGACCGCCGAGACGTACATGACCAGAACGAGCAGGCCGACGATCGACAGCATGCCGGGGATGGCGGACAGCAGGGCGTTGACGACGTTGCGCATGCTGGGTACGGCCGACACCAGGCGTAACGCGCGCAGGATCCGCAGGGTGCGCAGGATCGAGGTCGGGCCCGAGGCGGGAACCAGCGCGACGCCCACGATGATCGTGTCGAACCAGTTCCACGGGTCGCGGAAGAAGGCCCCACGGTAGGCGTACAGCCGGGCGGCCAGTTCGACGGCGAAGACCGCCAGGGCGATCCTGTCGACGACGTGGAGCAGTCCGCCGACGTGATCGACGAGGTAGGAGGACGTCTCGCAGCCGATCGTGATCGCGTTGATCACGATGACCGCGACCACGGCCCGCTGCAGGAGGGAACTCTCAAGAAAACGGCGCGTCCGTTCCCGTACCGGCACCTGGTCGATTCCTGAAGGATGGGGGTTCACCCGACGATCATCGCAAACCGCCGTCCACGATTTTCGGACAGATCCCCCTATGCGGCTCATCACAGGAGAATTCGACCGATGATCGGGCAGCTGCGGCGTCTACGGGAGGTCGAAGGGGGCCGGGACGTGGTCCTCCCAGATCCGGCGGGAGGCCTGCTCCGGGTAGGGCAGGGTCTCCGACGGGGCGTCCAGGACGCGGGTGAGCCGCCGGTCGGGCCGGTGGGCGGCCCACCCCGCGTCACCGGTGGTGACGAAGCGGATCCACGCCTCCTTCAGCTCGCGGGAGAGAGCGACGGCCTCGGGGGTGGGCTCGTCGCCGATGAGCTGTGTGCCGACGGGGCTGTCCAGGGTGCCGAACGCCAGGGGGACGTCGAGGCTGTGACAGGCGCCCAGGGCACCGCCGAGGGCCGGAGCGCTCCAGCGCAGCTCGAACAGGTACGAGGTGCCGCCCGTCGCGGCGTTCGCCTCGGCGAGCTTCTGCGACGGCATGCGGAAGAGCGCGTCGGAGTACACCGCCTCCACCAGTTCCTCAGGGCCGGCCTGCGCGAACGCGGCGCGGTACGCCTGCGCGCCGTGCGGCTGGGGGGCGAGCAGTTCCAGTGCCGTGCGGGCGTCCTGCTCGGTGAAGGTGCCCCGCCGTCCGCCCATGACGCTGAACAGCCGGAACTCGTCCCGGGTGTGGCCGACGAGCAGTTCGGTCCCGCTCGCGCGCGCACCGGTCAGCGCGGGCCAGGGCGTCTCGGGAAGGACCTCACCGTCGACGACGGGGCACAGGGAGGTGCCGGTCCCCGTGATCCGCCCCCAGTTCTCCCGGTGCGCGTGGAGACCGGCGTTGAAGGAGGTGAGCTCCGCGGCCAGGCGCCAGGGGTCGACGTCGCGCAGGGCCGCGGCGGTGGGGGCCGCCGCCCCGAACCGGTCCGCGAGCGCGGCGGTGATCCGCCGTGCCAGCGCGGGGGTGCTGTGCAGTCCCGGCACCGAGTGGGCGATGGCCCGCCGGAACAGGCCGCGCGCCGGTTTCATCGTCAGGAGGGCGGCGACCGACCCCGCCCCGGCGGACTGTCCGGCCACGGTGACCTGGTCGGGGTCGCCTCCGAAGGCGGCGATGTTCCGCCGCACCCATTCCAGTGCCGCGATCTGGTCGAGGAATCCGCGGTTGGGCGGCGCGTCGTCGAGGAACGCGAACCCCTCCGCGCCCACGCGGCAGTTGACGGTCACCACGACGAGTCCCGCCTCGGCCAGCGCCGCCGGGTCGTACATCGGGTCGCTCGACATCGCCGTGACGTAGCCGCCCACGGGCAGCCACACCAGCACCGGCAGTCCCGCCGCGCCCGGGTCCGGAGTGCCGACGTTGAGCGTCAGCCAGTCCGTGCCCCGCTGCGGGCCCACGTCGACCGGCAGGGACAGCGGAACCACGGGGCCGAACTCCGTCGCCTGCCTCGTCCCCTCCCAGCGGTCCGGCGGGGCCGGCGCGGCGAAGCGGAGCTCCCCCACCGGAGGCCGGGCGTAGGGGATGCCGCGGAACACCGCGTGCCCCTGCCGCCAGAGTCCCCGCACCGGGCCCTCCGTGGTCCGCGCCCTCGGCTGTCCAGACATGGCGTCTCCTTCCCTGAGTGGGGCCAGGTTTATAGGTCAGCTGTATTATGTCAACTGTATTGGAAAGACTCCGGGGCACGTGGGAGGGACCGGCGATGCCGAAACAGGTGGATCACCGTGAACGCCGCGAGGCGATCGCCCGCGCGTTGTGGCGGGTCGTGGAGCAGCGCGGCGTCACACACCTGACGCTGCGTGTGGTGGCGCAGGAGGCGGGCATCTCCCTCGGGCAGCTGCAGCACTACTTCGCCTCCCGGACCGCCATGCTCTCCTTCGCCATGGACTTCGCGTCCGAGCGGACCTCGCTACGCGTCGCCCAGGGCCTCGAAAAGCTCGGCGACCACCCGCACCCCCGTGACGTGCTGCGACTGACGCTCATGGAGATGCTCCCCCTGCACGCCGACGCCCGCGCGACCAGCCGGATGAGCACCGCCTACGTCCTGGAGGCGCTGCACGACGAGGCCGTCCACGAGCAGGCGCGTCACGGCCTCACCCGGGGACGGGCCCTTGTCGAACGGTTGGTCCGCCATGCGATCGCCGACGGGCACATCGCCCCCGGCCGCGACCCGGCGACCGAGACCAACCTGCTCCTCGCCCTCACCGGCCTCACCCCCCTGATCGAACTGAACGTGATCGAACCCCGGGACGCGCTCGCCGCGATCGACCTGCACCTGGACAGGTTGTTCGACGGGAACGACCGGAGGGCGTGACCCGCACCCGAAGCGGATTCCGCGCCGGATCGGCGGACCGGTCGTCAACCCACGTCCGAGGAAGCGTTCCGCGTGACGGGAAAAGCCGTCAGAATCATTTCCACAGGACGGAACGCATCGGGAAATCTCGAATTCCAACCTCTTCGCAGAAACGCGCCGATCTCCATCGGCCCAATGGATTCCCTACGACGCGAAATCGGCGTTGTCAAGCCGGTGCACAGCCAATTTCCTGCGACAACGGCCAGCACAATGACGCTGCGCATCCACCCGGAAGCCAATCGTGCAAATCAAATTCACAGTTGATTTTCACACATGTGATCGGCCTATGCTGACCCGTCGGCTCCCTTGGTCCCACAACAAACCCATCGCGCGGGAAACGCGCCATTCGGCGTGCCCGCACGCCCAAAGTCACGAACGCCGGGCGGCACCCGCGCACCCCAGAGGACGACGAGAAGAGGAGAATTCGGTGCCAACTCACTCCGCCACCCGGGGTCACGGAGGACCACGGTCACGGTGGCTCACCGCGGCCCTGCTCTCCGTGGCCGTCGGCGCGCTGTCCGGCGTGGTCGCCGCGAATCCCGCCTCGGCCGAGCCCGCCCCGGCCTACGACCACAGCAAGGACAAGGGCACCGCCCCGGGCACCCACGCCCCCCTGCCCAAGGGCTTCTCCACGACCCAGCTCTCGGTGAAGTTCAAGCCCGGCCTCGCCGTACGGCTGCGCGGGCAGGGCCTGGTCGCCAAGGACTCCGGAGACACCGCGGACATCCAGAAGGTGCTGGCCAGGTACAAGGACGCCTCCATCAGGCCCCTGTCCTCGACCTCCGAGACGAAGACCACCGAGCAGCGCCTCCAGCTGGAGAAGAAGACCGGCAGGCAACTGCCCGACCTCAACTCCTGGTTCGTCGTCACCGCCCCCAAGAGCGGCGTCGAGGGCCTGCTGAAGGACCTCAACGCCCTGCCCTCGGTGGAGATCGCCCAGGCCAAGCCGAACGTCCGCTCCTTCTCGGAACCGCTGCGCCCCCATCAGAGGTACCTCAACTCGGCCACCTCGGTGTCGGGCGGCGGGGTGGACGCCGAGTACGCCCACACCCAGACGGGTGGCAAGGGCGACGGCATCACCGTCACCGACATCGAGGTCCAGTCCACGATCATCCCCGCCTACGGCGGACAGACGATCTCCGCCGGAGACGACCACTCGCTGATGCTGGACTCCCTCGGCCATGTCTGGGCCTGGGGTGACAACAGCCAGGGACAGCTCGGCACCGGGGACACCGCGGCCAGGAAGATCCCGGTGCAGGTCCCCGGCCTGGACAACTTCATGTCCGTCGCCGCGGGCAACGACTTCTCCGTGGCGAGGAAGAACGACGGTACCGTGTGGGCGTGGGGTGACAACAGCCAGGGACAGCTCGGTAACGGCACCCTGACCGACAGCTCCGTCCCGGTGCAGGTCGCCGGGATCTACAACGCCGCGAGCATCAGCGTCGGCCCCAACCACGCCCTGGCCGTCCTGACCGACGGCACCGTACGCGCCTGGGGCGACAACAGCCAGGGACAACTCGGCTACGCCGGCTCCGACTCCCCCGTCGCCATCACCGTCCCCGGCCTCACCGGCGTCATCACCTCGACCGGTGGAATCGCGGCGGGCTACGGCCACTCCGTGGCGCTCATCAACGACGGCACCGTCAAGGCCTGGGGCGGCAACGGCACCGGCCAGCTGGGCGACGGCACCACGACCAACCGCACCACCCCGGCCGCCGTCACCGGCCTGACCGACGTCAGGCTGATCAGCAGCCGGGGCTACCACACCCTGGCCGTCCTCAACGACGGCACCGTCAAGTCCTGGGGTGACAACGACCAGGGACAGCTCGGCGACGGCACCACCGTGG
Source organism: Streptosporangium sp. NPDC020145 (assembly GCF_040631275.1). Lineage (NCBI taxonomy): Bacteria > Bacillati > Actinomycetota > Actinomycetes > Streptosporangiales > Streptosporangiaceae > Streptosporangium > Streptosporangium sp. NPDC020145. The sequence continues at coordinate 81,887 of NZ_JBEXZT010000016.1, forward strand.
ACCGCAAGACCCCGGTCGCCGTCCCCGGCCTGACCAACGTCAGCGACGTCTCGGCCGGAGCCCTGCACAGCCTCGCCACCACCTCCTCGCTCACCTCGACCACCTACGCCTGGGGCGACAACGCCCAGGGACAGCTCGGCGACGGCACCACCGTCGACCGTCCCTCCCCCACCGCGATCTCCCCCTCCCTGGAATGGGTCGCGGCGGGCCGTACCCACAACATCGGCAAGGCCGGCTCGTCGTTCTTCACCTGGGGCGTCAACGGCACCGGCCAGCTGGGCGACGGCACCACCACCACCCACATCACCCCGACCCAGCTGAGCGGAGTGGCCAACCGCTGGAACCTCTGCCACGAGGACCTCGCGGGACGCGTCGCGGCGGGTCAGATCGTCCAGCTGCCGTCCGCGTTCGGTGACCCGTGCTCCACCGACGCCGGCACGATCTACCACGGCACCGCCGTCGCCGGGATCATCGGCGCCCAGGACGACAACGGCGTCGGCATGGCGGGCATCGCGCCGCACGCCACCCTGCACCTGACCGGCAACGCGATCCCCGACCCCGTCGCCTACACCACCGCCCACTCCCAGCCGGGCGACGTCATGCTCTTCGAGTTCGGGGCCGAACCCGAGGCGTACAAGCACTACCCCTGGGAGTACGACAGCAGCGTCTACGACCAGATCGTCCTGGCCGTCGCCGCCGGAGTGACCGTGGTCGAGGCGGGGGGCAACGCGAGCAGCAACCTCGACGATCCCCTGGACCCCTACTCCGCCGTCATCATGGGCCGCCCCGACTCGGGCGCCATCATCGTCGGCGCCGGAGCGCCCCCCAGCCCCGGCGGCACCAACTGCCTCGGCTCGACCCCGCCCGCCGAGCGGACCGCGATGTCCTTCTCCACGTACGGCTCCCGCGTCGACCTCCAGGCCTACGGCGCCTGCGTCGCGACGCTGGGCGTCCCCTTGGCGAACGACCTGACTCCCTCGGAGACCAACCCCAACAAGATCTACTCCGGCAGGTTCAGCGGTACCTCAAGCGCCAGCGCCATCATCGCCGGAACCGTCGCCTCCCTGCAGGGCGTGGCCAAGGCCAACGGCGGCGTGCTCACCCCCGTCCAGGCCCGCGACACCCTCAAGCTCACCGGAACGGGACAGCCCGCGAGCGACCCCCGCCACATCGGCCCGCAGCCCAACCTGCACGCCGCCATCGACGACATCCTGACGCCCTGACCTACTGACTGGGCCGGCCTTCGGCCAGACCTGAAGACCGGTGAACGCGCGGGCCACGGGACGATCCCCGTGGCCCGCGCCTCGTATCGTGGAGGCCTGTTCTACAACGGGAGACACCGGATGCGACTTGATCAAGCCCTTGTGGACGCGGCCGTCGCGCAGATGGAACGGCGCTGGCCCGCCGACGAACCGGGGGGCGCCGCGGCCGTCTACCTGGAGGACGGGCAGATCATCACCAGCGTCGGCCTGGACAACTTCAACGGCGGGGTTTCCCTGTGTCATGAGACCGGGGCCTTCTGCCAGGCCTACACGCTCAACAAGAGGATCACCGCCTCCGTGTGCGTCTTCCGGGAGTCCGCGCGGGACCGCGTCCTCTTTCTTCCTCCCTGTGGCGTCTGCCAGGAGCGCCTGGCCCTGTGGGGGCCCGACGTGCAGGTCGGTGTGCCCGACGACTCCAGCCCGGCGGGATGGGGCGTCCGCACCCTTCGCGAGGTGAACCCGTACTACTGGGCGCAGCAGTTCACCGAGGACGGCACCTGGCCCACCCTTGAGGCCCACTCCTCCTGAGCCGTCAGTGCGCTCCGGCGGCGCGGAGCAGGCCGGCCACCGCGGTCTGCCTCCTGGAGACCGCGTGGGCGAGTGGGGTGACGCCCTCGCGGTCACCGAGGTCGACGTCGGCGCCCGCCGCGATGAGCAGGCGGACGATCTCCTGGTAGGGCCGGCCGCCGTCGCCGAGGATGATCGCCTCAAGCAGGCCGGTCCAGCCGAGGTCGTTGACGTGATCGACCTTGATGCCGGTCTTCAGCACCTCCCGGACGTAGTCCACGTGCCCGCGCTCACAGGCGGGGATCAGGGAGACGCCCCCGTAGCGGTTGCGTATGGTCAGGTCGGGCCTGCCGGGCAGAAGGGCCCTGAGCATCGCGACGCTTCCGGTCACGCCCGTGACCAGCCAGGGGGTGTCGTGCCTGGAGTCCAGCGCGTTCGGGTCCGCGCCGGCCGCGATCAGCAGTTCGGCGACCTCCACGTGGTCGCCCGCCACGGCGAGCAGCAGTGCCGTACGGCGGAGCCCGTCGCGGGCCCCGACGTCGGCCCCGGAGGTGAGCGCGTCCCGGACACCCGCGACGTCGCCTCGCGCGGCGCGCGTCAGCAGTTCCTCGTTGAGCACCTTCTCCCCTTTCACCGTGCGACTCACCGTACGGCCGCCGCAGGCAGCGGCCAGCAGGCCGAGTCCGGAGAGCAGGATCGCCCGGCGCCTCATCCACATCGTCCTTCTCCCCTGCTTCCGATACCCGGTCTCTCGACCTCCGGTCTCCCGAATCCCTGACCTCCTGGTCCCCTGCCTCGACGCCCGGCCGACGACGACGTCCGGCCCGGCGGCGGGACAGGTCGGTCAGCGGAGCCGACCGGCGACGGCCTTGAGGCCCTCCTGGGCGATGGCCTCGTCGATGTCGCCGCTCGGCGCGCCGCCGACACCGATGCCCGCGACGGGCGCGCCGCCGGAGGCCACGGGAACACCGCCGCCGAGGAAGAGAGTGCCCGGAATGTCGGCGATGTTCGGGCCGCCGCCGGTCACGCCCTTGCCAAGCTCACTTGTCGTCCTACCGAAGGAGACCGCGGTGAAGGCCTTGCGCCGCGCCGACTCCTCGGTCTGCGGGCCCGCGCCGTCGCCCTTCAGCACCAGGCGGGTCGCACCGGACCGGTCGACGATCACCACCGTGACACGCTGCTTCCGCCTGGCGGCCTCCTTCATCGCGGCGTCGGCGATCGTCAGGGCGGCGTCGGCGGAGAGCACGTCGGTCTGCACGACGGCCTGCCCGTTCTTGGCGGGGGCGGCCTGCGCGGGGGAGGCGACGGCGAAACCGAGAGTGCCCGCCATGATGGCGAGCCCCGCGAGGGAGCCGACGACCAGGCGGGGACGCGCGGAACGGACTGTCATTGGTTTCTCCAGGTGCGGGTCGGTGGAACCTTGCACACCCAAGGCTTCCGGAGACGGCGTTCCCGGCCATCGCAAACATGGGCGGTTCCCGGACGCCGAAGGGTCGAGGGAGAAGTCAACCGATCGGTTGACGCGTGGCCGTACCGCTCGGGCTGATCCTCGCCAGGGGATAACGTCGAGAAAGACCAGACAAGGAGGGTGATGAGGGAACGTATCTGGCTCAACTGGGCCATGCACGCGGGGTTCTACCTGCTGCTCGCCGCCTCCGCCCTGCGGCTGGTGTCCCGGCACGACATGGGGACGCGGACCGTCGCCTCGCTGGTCGTCGGCGGTCTCCTGGCCCTGACCTACACGGCGGGCGTCGTCCTCTGGAACCGACTCGGACGCGGGCGCGTCGTCTGGCTGGCGGGAGTGGCGGCGGTCTGGCTCGTGCTCGTGGTGCTCGCGCCGTCGTTCAGCTGGTGCGCGGTCCCCCTGCTCTTCCTGTGCCTGCGGTCGCTGAACGCGCGTGGTTTCGCGGTGGCCGCGGCCGCCCTCACGCTGGTCGTGATCGCGGCCCAGCTCAAGATCGCGCGGGAGTTCGATCTCAGCCTGATCCTCGCGCCGATCGGCATCGCCGCCATGACCGCGGTGATCTTCTGGGAACTCCAGCGGGAGAGCGCCGCCCGGCAGCTCCTCATCGACGACCTGATCAGCACCCGGGGAACGCTGGCCGACTCCCGGCACCGTACCGGCGTCCTGGAGGAGCGCGAGCGGCTGGCCAGGGAGATCCACGACACCCTCGCCCAGGGGCTCACCAGCATGGGCATCCTTCTGCAGGCCGCCGACCGCATGTGGGCCTCCGACCCCGAACTGGCCCGCGCCCACGTACGGCGGGCGGCGGCAGCGGCCGCGGAGAACCTCGACGAGGCCCGGCGCTTCGTCCGCGACCTCCAGCCCCCGGGCCTGGTCGAGGCCTCGCTGCCCGAGGCCCTGGCCAGGCTCTGCGCGGACGCCGGGAACAGCACCGGGCCTGACGTGCGCTTCCGCCAGGAGGGCGAGCAGTACCCGCTGGAGCCCGAGGTGCAGGCGGCGTTGCTGCGGGTGGCGCAGGGGGCGTTGGCCAACGTCCGCGACCACTCCCGCGCGGGCACGGCCATGGTGACCCTGTCCTACCTCGACGGTGAGGTCACGCTGGACGTCTTCGACGACGGCGCCGGGTTCGACGCCCCGGCCCCCGCGCCGGGCCGGGGATACGGGTTGCGGGCGATGCGCGACAGGATGGCGGAGGTGAACGGCGTCCTGGTCGTCGAGAGCGTCCCCGGCGAGGGAACGGGGATCGCGGCCACGGTCCCGACCGGCGCGCGGGCACGAGACGGGGAGGAGGAGCGATGAGGCTGTTTCTGGTCGACGACCATCCGGTGGTCCGGGCGGGGCTGGTGGCGCTGCTCGGCGGTGAGCCCGACATGGAGGTCGTCGGCGAGGCCGCCGGTGGGGACGAGGCACTGCGGGGTGTCGCCTCAAGCTCCCCGGACGTCGTGCTCATGGACCTGCAGCTCGGCGACGGCGTCGACGGGGTCGAGGCCACCCGGCGGATCCGGGAGCTGCCCACTCCGCCGCAGGTCCTGGTGCTGACGACGTACGAGACCGACGCGGACATCATGCGGGCCGTCGACGCCGGGGCCACCGGTTACCTGCTCAAGGCGTGCCCGCCGGAGGAGCTGTTCCAGGGCATCAGGGCCGCGGCCAAGGGCGAGACGGTGCTGTCCGCCAAGGTCGCGGCCCGGATGATGAGGCGGATGCGCGATCCCGGCCCGGCGTTGAGCGCCCGGGAGGTGGAGATCCTGGAGCTGCTGGCGAGCGGCGCGGGCAACCGGGAGATCGCCAGGAGGCTCTTCATCACCGAGGCGACGGTCAAGACCCACCTGGTGCACATCTACGGCAAGCTCGGCGTGGACACGCGTACGGCCGCGGTGACCGCCGCCGTCGAGCGGCGCCTGATCAGGCTCCCCTGAGGCGCTTCAGAGATCGTTCTCCTGCTCGTTGAGGATGGCGAGCGCGATCGTGACCGCGCCCGCCGCGTCGCCCGCCTCGATCGCCCGGTACAGGTCCCGGTGGGTGGAGTCGGCGTCGAGCACGGCGTGTTCCATGCACTGGTCGCGACGGACCGTTTCGCGCACCGCCTCGCTCATGCCCCGGTACAGGTCCAGCAGCACGGGGTTGTGCGAGGCCGCGGCGACGGCCAGGTGGAAGTCCACGTCGGCGTCGGCGAACGCGTCGAGGTCGGCGGCCTCGTGGGCGGCGGTGCGCCGTTCCAACGTCTCCCGCAGCGCGTCGAGGTCGGCCGGTTCGCGTCGTTCGGCGGCGAGCCTGGCCGCCACGAGGTCCAGGCCGCGCCGTACGTCGATGATGTCCATGGTGGCCGCGCGGTCCAGGCGGCGCCTGAGGGCGACCTCGTTCTCGTCGGTCGCGGTGACGTAGGTTCCGTCGCCCTGACGGGTGGCGAGCAGACCGGCGTGGACGAGGACGCGGACGGCCTCGCGCACCGAGAGCCTGCTCACGCCCAGGGTCTCGGCCAGCCGCCCCTCTGTGGGGATCTTGGTGCCGACCGGCCAGACGCCGTTCGCGATCTCCTGGCGGAGCTCGTGGATGGCGGAGTCGACGAGGGAGGTCCGGCCCACGTGGCGCATTCTTCCTCTGCTTCTCTAATCATCTGATGTCTGATAATTCTAGGACACTGTCGCCCTCAGGTTAAGGGGATCAGCCGGTATGGCTCAGATTCTGTTCACCCATGTCCGCCCCCACGACGTCCTGGTCGAGGACGGTCGCGTCGTCCCCCTCGAACGCAGAACCGAGGACTGCGAGGTGGTGGACTGCGGCGGACTGCTCGCCCTGCCCGCCCCGGTCGACGCGCACATCCACCCCGACAAGACCACCTGGGGGCAGCCCTGGCTGAGCCGTACCCCGGCCGGGACGCTGCGTGACCTGATCGAGGGCGACGTCGCGGCACGGGCCGGGATGACCGCGCCGGTCGCCGAGCGGGCCGGGGCGCTCATGGACGGCGCGATCGCCCGTGGCACCCGGGCGTGGCGGGCGCACGTGGACGTCGCCCCGGTGTACGGGCTGAGCAACGTGCACGGCGTGCGGGAGGCCGCCCAGGCGCGCGGGGACCTGCTGGACGTGCAGATCGTCGCCTTCCCCCAGCTCGGCCTGCTCACGGCGCCGGGGACGGCGGAGCTGATGGAGCGGTCACTGCGGGAGGGCGCCGACATCGTCGGCGGGCTCGACCCCGTGGGCGTCGACGGCGACCTGCACGGCCACCTCGACCTGCTGTACGGCATGGCCGAGCGGCACGCCGTACCCGTCGACATCCACCTGCACGACCGCGGCGAGGAGGGTGTCGCGCAGGTGGTCGAGATCGCCCGCAGGGCGAGGTCCAGCGGGGTGCCGACCACGATCAGCCACGCCTTCTGCCTGGGGGGCCGCGAGGACCTCGCCGAGACACTGTTCGAAGCAGGAGTCTCGTTGACCACCTGCGCGCTCGGCGCGTCCCCGATCCCGCCCGTCGGGCCGCTGCGCGAGGCCGGGGTGCCGGTCGGCCTCGGATCCGACGGGGTGCGGGACCCGTGGACGCCGTTCGGCGACGGCGACATGATCAACCGCGCGCACCTGCTCGCCTACCGCACCGACGCCCGTACCGACGAGGAACTGGCCGCGTGCTACGAGGTCGCGGCGCACGGGGGCGCCGCCCTGCTCGGCCTCGAACCGGTCAGGTTCCAGCCCGGCGACCCCGCCACCTTCGTCCTGGTCCGCGCCGAGTCCATGGCCCAGGCCGTGGTGGACCGGCCGATCCCCCAGGTCGTGGTCCGTGACGGCCGGGTCATCCAGGCCGGATCGTGAACGGCCCCGACCTCGCCACCGGCCTCGCCGCCGAACTTTCCGCCGAGCTTTCCGCCGAGCTGGATGTCCGGCTGGCGGCGGCGGACGAACGGCTGCGCACGGCCTACCCCGGCGAGCCGACCGGCAGACACCCGGTGCACACCGTCTACGTCCCTGCCGACCGCTACACCCCGGACACCGTACGGACGTGGGGCGAGCAGGCCCGGGCGGCGCTGGCCGCGCACGGCCGGACCGCCGAGGAGTTCGCCGACGCGCTCGGCCTGCCGCCGGGGACGGCGGCGGAGGTGTACGACCTGGTCCTGGCCAAGCTGGAGCGCGAACCGGTCGAGGACCTGAGGATCGACTTCGAGGACGGCTACGGCGACCGCCCGGACGCCGAGGAGGACGCGGCCGCCCGGGCCGCCGCCAAGGCCCTCGCCTCCGGTGACGGCACGCCCTTCTGCGGAATCCGGTTCAAGAGCTTCGAGGCGCCGACCCGGCGGCGCGGCCTGCGCACCCTGGCGATCTTCCTGGAGGCCCTCGGCCCACCGCCCGGCGGCTTCGTCGTCACGCTCCCCAAGGTGACCTCCGTCGAACAGGTGGAGGCGATGACGCTGGCCGCCGAACGGCTGGAGGCCGCCCACGGGCTGCCGCACGGGAGCCTGCGGTTCGAGATCCAGGTGGAGACACCACAGGCGATCATGGGCGTGGACGGCGTCTCGCCGCTGGCGCCGATGATCCACGCCTCGGCCGGGCGCTGCACGGGCCTGCACTACGGCACCTACGACTACTCGGCGGCACTCGGGGTCTCGGCCGCCCACCAGAGCGTGGAGCACCCGGTCGCCGACCACGCCAAGGCCGTCATGCGGGTCGCCGCCGCGGGCACCGGCGTACGCGTCTGCGACGGCTCGACCAACGTGCTCCCGGTCGGCGACGGCGACACGGTCCGCGCCGCCTGGAGGCTGCACGCGCGCCTGGTACGGCGTGCCCTTGAGGACGGCGTCCACCAGGGCTGGGACCTGCATCCGGCCCAGCTGCCCAGCCGGTACGCCGCCGTCTACGCCTTCTTCAGGGAGGGGTTGCCGGGCGCGGCGGCCCGGCTGCGCGGCTATCTCGAACGCCGGGAGTCCGGCTTCCTCGACGAGCCCGCGACCGCCAGGGCGATGGCCGGGTTCCTCGCCCGGGGCCTCGACTGCGGCGCCGTCGGCGAGGCCGAACTGCGCGACCTCACCGGCGTCACCCCCGCCGAACTGCGGGCCGTACGAGGTGGGCCGTCATGCGCATCCTGATCGTGAACGTGAACACCACCCGGTCGATGACCGAGACGATCCGTGCCCAGGCGGCGGCGTACGCGTCGCCGGGCGTCGAGATCGTCGGCCTCACCCCGTCGTTCGGGCCCGAGTCGGTCGAGGGGAACTTCGAGAGCTACCTGGCCGCGGTCGCGGTGATGGACCGGGTCGTCCGGTACGCCGAGCCGTACGACGCGGTGATCCAGGCCGGGTACGGCGAGCACGGCCGCGAGGGGCTCCAGGAACTGCTCGACGTCCCCGTGGTGGACATCACCGAGGCCGCCGCGCAGGTCGCGATGCTGATCGGGCGCACCTACTCGGTCGTCACCACCCTCGACCGCGCCGTGCCGCAGATCGAGGACAGGCTGCGGCTCGCCGGGCTGACCGGCCGGTGCGCGTCGGTCCGGGCCGGCGGGCTTTCGGTCCTCGAACTCGACGAGGACCCCGGCCGGGCCGTCGGCGCGATCGTCGCCCAAGCCCGCAGGGCCGTCGAGGACGACCGGGCCGAGGTGATCTGCCTCGGATGCGGAGGGATGGCCGGTCTCGACCGGGAGATCGCCGCCGCCACCGGGGTGCCGGTCGTGGACGGCGTCGCCGCCGCGGTCGCCCTCGCCGAAGGGCTCGTCCGGCTCGGCCTCACCACGAGCAAGGTGCGAACCTACGCGAAACCGCGCCCCAAGACCGTGACCGGATGGCCGGTCCACACCGGGGGTGCCTCCTGATGGCCAGGCTTGACCTGCTGTTCCGTGCCCGTCGCGTCGTCACCCCCGCCGGGGAGAGGGCGTGCGGCGTCGGCGTGCGGAACGGGACGATCGTCGCGGTCGAACCGCCGGACACGGATCTCGACGCCGCCGAGGTCGTCGAACTCGGCGACGACGAGGTGCTATTGCCCGGCCTCGTGGACAGCCACGTGCACGTGAACGACCCCGGCCGGAGCGAGTGGGAGGGGTTCGCGACCGCCACCCGGGCCGCCGCGGCCGGTGGCGTCACGACGATCGTCGACATGCCGCTGAACAGCCTCCCGCCGACCGTCGACACGGCCGCGTTGCGGGTGAAGCGGGAGGCCGCCGAGGGGCGGGTGCTCGTCGACGTCGGCCTCTGGGGCGGTGCCGTACCGGGCAACCTGCGTGAGCTGCGCGGACTCCACGACGCCGGGGTGTTCGGGTTCAAGTGTTTCCTGCTGCACTCCGGTGTGGAGGAGTTCCCCCACCTTGAGCCGGACGAGCTGACGGACGCGCTCCGGGAGATCCGGACGTTCGACGCGCTGATGATCGTGCACGCCGAGGACCCGCACGTGATCGATCACGCCCCGGCGGCGCACGGCGCGAGCTACCGGGACTTCCTGCGCTCCCGGCCCCGTGGCGCGGAGAACCTCGCGGTCGCACGCGTCATCGAAGTGGCCCGCACGACCGGCTGCCGGGTGCACATCCTGCACCTGTCCAGCTCGGACGCGCTGCCGATGATCCGCTCGGCCCGGGACGACGGCGTCCGGATCACCGTGGAGACCTGCCCGCACTATCTGACGTTCACCGCGGAGGAGATCGCCGAGGGGGCCACCCAGTTCAAGTGCTGCCCGCCGATCCGCGAGGAGCCCAACCGCGAATCGCTCTGGCGGGGTCTCGCCGACGGCACCGTCGACTGCGTGGTCTCCGACCACTCGCCGTGCACACCGGAGCTCAAGCGGTTCGACACCGGGGACTTCGGCACGGCCTGGGGCGGCATCGCGTCGCTGCAGCTCGGCCTGCCCGCCGTGTGGACCGAGGCCAGGCGTCGCGGCCACACCCTGACCGACGTGGCGCGCTGGATGGCCGAGGGCCCCGCGAGGGTGGCCGGTCTGTCCCGCAAGGGCCGGATCGCACCGGGCCACCAGGCCGACCTCTGCGTGTTCGCCCCCGACCAGGTGTTCACGGTCGACAGGGACCGGCTGCACCACCGCAACCCCGTCACGCCCTACCACGGCCGCGAGCTCACCGGCGTGGTCCGCGGCACCTGGCTGCGCGGCGTACGGATCGACATCGACGGCCCGCCGCGGGGCCGGCTGCTCAACCGAGGAGAGGCATGACCTTCACCCACCTTCCCGACCTGGCCTCACGCGCGTTGGCCGGCAGCGTCGTGTACGCCAACGACGAGTTGTTCGCCGAACGCGAGAACCTGATCAAGCCCGGTCCCTCGGTGTTCTCGACGGAGGACTTCGGCCACAAGGGCAAGGTGTACGACGGCTGGGAGACCCGGCGCCGCCGCGAACCGGGGAACGACCACGCGATCATCCGGCTCGGCGTCCCCGGCGTGGTGCGCGGCGTGGTGATCGACACCGCCTGGTTCAGGGGCAACTACCCGCCCTACGCCTCGGTCGAGGCGACCAGCGTCGAAGGAGCGCCGTCACCGGCCGAGCTCGAACAGGCGACCTGGGAGACGATCGTCGGCAGGAGCGCGATCGAGGGCGACGCCGAGAACGCCTTCGAGGTGACGGACCCACGACGCTGGACCCACGTCCGGCTGAGCATCTACCCCGACGGCGGGGTGGCCCGGTTCCGGGTGTACGGCGAGCCCGTGCCGGACCCCCGCCTCCTGGACGGCACGATCGACCTGGCCGCGCTGGAGAACGGCGGATCGGTGATCGACTGCTCGAACACCTTCTACTCCTCGCCGGTGCAACTGCTGCTGCCCGGCAGGGCCGCGACCATGGGCGACGGCTGGGAGAACGCCCGCCGTCGCGACGGCGGCAACGACCACGTGTCGATCAGGCTCGCGGCCCGGGGGCGGGTCCGCCGGGTGGAGATCGACACGTCGTACTTCGTCGGCAACGCGGCGGGCTGGGCCACGCTGAGGGGGACCGACGCCGATCGTCCCGGCGAGGACACCGAGTGGTTCGACCTGATCCCCAGGACCAGGCTGCAGCCGGACACGCGTCACTTCTTCCGCCCGGTCTCCACCGCCCCCGTGACGCACGTCCGTCTCGACGTCTTCCCCGACGGCGGCCTGGCCAGGCTCAGGGTGCACGGCGAACTGACCGCCGACGCCCACCGGGCCGCCGTCCTCGACTGGCTCACCCTGCTCCCCGAGGAACACGCCGTCCAGGTCCTCGGGGAGGCCGGTGTGCCCCGTCAGCCCGGCGAACTGCCTCCGGCGGTGCTCGCCGCGCTCATGGGAGAGTCCCGGTAGGAGCGCGCCTTCTTCGCCCGGTGGTGGCCGAGGCGGGCGCGGGAAACTCGTCACCACGGGCCGGTCGGTGGCCTGGGTCGGACCGGCCACCGAGGCGCCATCCGGCCCCACGGCACCGGTGACCGGCCGCGGCCACCGTGATCGCCGTGACCGGCCGCGGTCGCCGCAGTCGCCGTGATCGCCTGAACCGTGGCCTCCGGAGACCGGCCTCGCCTGCCGGAGTGGGACGGCCCCGGCTCCCGGTGCTCTCCCGGCGTGTATCCGGATCTTCGCCCTCGTCGCCGTGACCCCAGACGGTATCTTCGCCAGCGTGCCCCTCGACGCGAAGAACGCCCGCCCGTTCCCGCCCGGCACACCGGTTCCGGCCATCCCCGTCGCGCCCGGCCGTACCCTCCACGCCCCGGACCGCGTCTCGCCGTGACCGCCTGACAACCACCGAACTCCCAAGGAGCGATCCATGGCACAGAACGTGACGACCGTCGATCTCCAGGCGAAGGCGGAGGCGTTGGCGAAGGAGGGCGTCGTCGGCATCACCATCGCCTGGGCGGACAACAACGGCATCACCCGCTCCCGTACGGTCCCGGTCGACCAGCTGGCGTCCGTGGCGGAACGCGGGGTCGGCGTCACCACGCTGTTCGCGGTTTTCGACTCCCACGACGGCATCACCTTCGGCCACCCGGGGCTCGCCACGCCGTCCGGCGACATCCGGCTGATCCCCGTCTCCGACCGGATCGTCCAGCTGGCCGGACAGCCCTCGTTCGCGTGGGTCCCCGGCAGGCAGGTCGCCGCCGACGGCTCCGCCTGGCCGTACGACCAGCGGGACGCGCTGGAGCGTCAGGTCGGCCGGGCGGCAGAACTCGGCCTGGAGTTCCGCGCGGGCTACGAGATGGAGTTCCACCTCAGCCACACCGAGCCGGGCCCCGGCGGGGGCACCCAGCTCGCCCTCCCCGGCCCGGCCTACGGCCCCCGTGTCCTGCTCGACGTCGACGGCTTCGCCGCCCAGCTCCTGGGTGACCTGCGGGACAACGGCGTGCGGGTCAACCAGTTCCACGCCGAGTACGGCCCGGCCCAGTTCGAGCTCAGCATCGCGGCGACCGACCCCGTCACCGCCGCGGACCAGCAGTTGCTCGCCCGGCAGACCATCCACGCCGCCGCGAGGGCGCACGGGCTGCGGGCGAGCTTCGCCCCCCTGATCACCGGCGCCGGGGTCGGCAACGGCTGGCACCTGCACACCTCGCTGTCCCGCGACGGGGTCAACCTGCTCTCCGGGGGCGACGGCCCGTACGGCCTGACCGCCGAGGGAGCCGCCTACCTGGCCGGTCTCCTACGCGACCTGCCGGCCATCACCGCCGTCACGGCGCCCAGCGTCCCCTCCCTGCACCGGCTCAGGCCCGGCTACTTCTCCAGCGCCTACACCTTCTGGGGGGTGGAGAACCGGGAGGCCGCCCTGCGGTTCGTCCCCGCCACCGAACTGCTCGGCGCCTCCCACGCCAACGTCGAGCTCAAGCCCTCCGACGCCTCCGCCAACCCCCATCTCGCCCTCGCCGTCGTCATCGCCTCCGGCCTGGCCGGGATCGCCGACGGTCTCACCCCGCCGGAGCCCGTCCAGGAGAACCCGGACACGTGGTCAGCGGAGCGCCGCGAAGCGGCGAACATCCACCGTCTTCCCGCCACCCCCGACGAACAGCGTGCGGCCCTGCTCGGCAACGACCGCGTCCGCGACGCCCTGGGCGAGGAACTCCTGGGCGCCTTCGCCGCCGTCCGCGCGGCCGACCAGGCCTGGGCCGAGGGCAAACCCCTCGAAGAAGTCATCACCGCCCACCTGTGGCGCTACTGACGTCGTGATCCCCGGCGGCGGGGTTCGAGGCCGGGATTCTCGGTGAGGACGCCGCCGACGGGCCGGCGAGTGCGCTCGCCGGCCCGGTCAGGCTGCTCCCTACAAGGGGTCGCTACACGGCTGGAAAAAGGTCCGGTCTCCGAAATGGTCGGCCCAGCCTTCGCCGACGTACCGATCCCACTTGTCCTTGTCGAGAATGAACCCGCTGGGGGCCGCGCCGCCTCGGCACAGGTCACGCAACGGGTCGCCGCTGACTTCCGCGAGATTCCACCAGACCCCGCTCCCCTGATTTACGCCGACGAAAGCGGTCATTCCGTTCCGGCTCAACGCGACCGACCTGGCGAAACTGTCGACCCCGCCCAGCTGCGCGACCTTGAAGGGGTGGGACGGGTCGGTTATCTCCCACAGCGCGACAGAATAGATTCCCTGGCGGATCAGAACGGTGTGACGGTCCGAGACCGCCGACATCATGTCAACGGGACCCGTGCCCTGGGAGAACGCTCCTCGTTGAACGGGATCACCTCCGTTCGGCAGGTCCCACACGACTGCTCCGTCGCCCGTCCCCACCACCATCACGTCCCCTTCGGGCCCCAGCGCGACGCTTCTCCATTCAGCGGTGCCCGGCCGCCGAATGCTCGCCGTCTCTTTCGGTTTGGATGGATCCGTGATGTCCCACACCACGGCCCCGTCCTTGCCGACGATCACCGCGACCTTGTCGGTCGCGTCGACCCCAAGCCGCCCGGAGCCGGTCTTCTTGGAAGACAACGAGGCCACCTTGACCGGATGCGACCTGTCCGTGATGTCCAGCACCAGAACATGACCCACATCGGTCTCGGAGTCGGTTCGGTTGACCAGGGCGGTTCTGCCGTCCGGTGTGATGGTCAGACTTTCCACATCCCCCTCCGGCTGACCTCCTTCGAAGGTCGCCGAATGACGGGGCTTCTTGGGCTTCGTCAGATCCCAGATCTCCACCGGCGGGTCCCACACGTTCGCCGTGTCTATGAGTGCGACCTTTCCGTCGAGCGACAACGCCACCTCACCCGCCGCGGCGTCCTTCAGAAGGAAGCTCGCAGGCATGTACACCTCGTCCCTGACGGAACGCCTGTCGGGCAGCGGCCGGACACGCACTCCCCTCCCGTTGTCGCTCGTGAAAGCGAGTCTGCCGTCAGCGCTCAACGCCGCCGCCCAGATATCGACGCTTCCGGCCAACTGCTGCTGCCGGGTCGCCATGATGCCGTCCATCAGTGCGGCTTTGACGAGTGGATCGGGATCCAGCCGTATCGCCGTGGCGCCGAGGAGCAGGGAGAGCTCCGGGTTGCTCTCCCGGAGGCTCACCCCGGCCAGCGCCACCCTGGAAGCCGCCGCGGAACGCTGACGCGCTCCCGAACCGGCCGTGATCACGCAGACCGATCCCGCGACCACGACGGACAGAATCGCGAAGGCGGTCACAGCGACGGTACGGCGGCTGCGCCTCATCATTGACGATCCGATCTCACGGCCTTCTCCTGTTCATTTCTCACCGCAGCTCTGAGAAGCCCGATGCGACCATTCGTTCCGAACATCGACCGCCTTTCCTGGATTTCAGGTACCGGCCTTCTTCCAATGTCCGTCAAGAGATTCAACACGCCTTCCTGGAATAGCTGTTCACTTCGCGGGACCGACGGCTCGAATGGTCACCTCCAACCTGCCGCACAGTGGCGCTCCGCCGTGGCGGCCTTTCTCCATGGCATTCGGAACACACCGCGGCTCGATCGCCGCCGTAGCGGCCACCGCGGCCGGACAGAGGGGGGCATGTGGGTCCGGCGGCATTCCGGTGTCGCGATCCTGTGGGTTGGCGGGTACGGGCCGATCGGCAGGGGCGACCGCCTTCCCTGAGACAGCCCTCCGGCGTCCCTGGCCCGGTGTGGTTCAGAGATCTTTCCGGTCTTTGGAAAGGTTGTCCAGCTTCGGGTCATAGGTGGTGGGGGGTCCGGCGTGTGCGTCGACAGGCCCGGCGAATGCCGCTCATGATCTGAAACGGGTCGGGCCACGGCTTTCCGTGGTGAATCGCCGGCTCTTCCGGGGGCGGTGAGGGGCGATCATGGCCGAGCAGGGGCGCGTGCGCTGGAGGCGCTTCCTCCTGATCCTCCTTCTCGTCGCGACGGTGACGTCGCTGCTGGTCGGCGCCGTCGCCCAGGGGGTCGTCGGCGCCACGTTCGTGGTCTCCGGGCAGGCGTTCAAGCTCTTCACCGACGAGCTGACCGGACGGGACTTCACGTTGTCCGCCGGTGTGGTGCGCGACCGGGAGGGCCAGACCATCCCGGTCATCGTGACCGGCGTCCGGCGGGCGTTCGCCAAGGGCCTGTGCCAGAGCGCGCTGGTGCGGACCCCCGTGGGCACGGTGACCATCAGGATCACCGGCGGCCAGGACGGCAACGAGGTGACGATCGATGACATGGTGATCGACACCGCGGCGGCCCGTGGCGCGGCCACACTGCGGGGCGTCGAGCTGGGCCGCGACGCCTCCACCCTGAACGGGGTGCCCGCCGCCCGAGGCCCGGCGGGCACCTTCGGCGGCCAGAGCCGGACCTTCACCCTGCACGACGTACGGCTGAGCGCGCGGGCCGTCTCCGCCGCGACGCTGAGCCTGCCCGACCTCGGGCTGAAGATCCTGCGCGGCGAGCACGAATGCTTCTGACCCGCGAACCGCTTCTGACCCGCGAACGGAGGACCATGAGATCTTGGCGGCGCTCACGACCCTTCTGGGGCGGCCTGTTCATCGTGGCGGCGGGCCTGGAGCTGCTGTCCGTCTCCCTGACGATCGACGCCCTGCCGGTGGCCGTCATGTTCGGCGCGGTGGGGGCGGGCTACCTGGTCGCGCTGGTCATGGTGCTCGCGGGAGTGCTCATCTGGTTGCAGCCCGGCCAGCGGGTCTTCCTCGGCCTGGTGAGCGTGGTGCTCTCCCTGGCCTCCTTCGTCTACTCCAACCTGGGCGGTTTCCTGGCCGGTATGGTCCTGGGCCTGCTGGGCGGCATGCTGGCGGCGGCCTGGGCCCCCGTCAACCGGCCCGCCGCCCGGCCCGCCGCCCGGCCGGGCGGTCAGACCGTCAGCCAGTCCGCCGACCGGGCGAACGGCCGGACCGTCAGCCAGTCCGCCGACCGCTCGGGCGGCCTCTCAGGGGGTGACGATGGCGAAGTCCGGCGTGGACTCCTCCAGTACGGCACCCAGCCTCCGCAGGACGGTGGCGTCCCCGTCATGGTCGACGCCGTCAAGACCGCCGGAGCCGTCCCCGACGATCAGGTCGAGCAGCCGCTGCCTGGTCAGCCGTAGCGTCAGGTCGGCGCTCTCCCCCGGCGACGTCCGCCGGTGGGTCAGCGCGCCGTTCGACATCGTGGTGCGGTGGTGTTCGTCCAGGTCGGTGAGGTGCCAGTCGATGGCGAACCGCTCGTTCCACGCCTTCGGGCCGTTGACGCGGATGGCCAGGGAGCCGAAGATCTGTTCGGCGGACAGCGCGCTGAGCATGTCCGGTGAGGTGGTGTCGGCCGTACCCGCCGAGGGGCCGTCGGCCAGTTCGGCGGCACCGGCCAGATAGAAGTTGCGCCAGGTGGCGTTCTCGGCGCCGTGCCCGAGGCGGGTGTAGACCTCGGCCAGGAGTTCGCGGGCCTCGGTGTTGTCCTCGTCGGCGAAGACGGCGTGGTTGAGCAGGGTCGCGGCGAAACGCAGGTCCCCCTCGCGCACGTAGCGGCGGGCGTGTGCGACGACGGCCGCGGCGCCGCCCAGACACTCGACGTAGCGTCTGGCCTGCGGAACGGGCGGATGCTCCCACAGGTGGGCCGGGTTGCCGTCGAACCAGCCCAGGTAGCGCTGGTAGATCGCCTTGACGTTGTGGCTGACGGAACCGTAGTAGCCGTGGGTGTGCCAGGCCTGCTCCAGGGCGGGCGGCATCCGCATGGTCTCGGCGATCTCGACGCCGGTCAGGCCGTGGTTCATCAGCCGTACGGTCTGGTCGTGCAGGTAGGCGTACAGGTCACGCTGCTGCGACAGGAAGGCGACGATGTCGTCCCTGCCCCAGGTGGGCCAGTGGTGGGAGGCGAAGGCGACGTCGGCCTTGTCGGCGAACAGCGTGATCGCCTCGTCCAGGTAGCGGGCCCAGACCCGCGCGTCACGGACCTCGGCGCCGCGCAGGGTGAGCAGGTTGTGCAGGTTGTGGGTGGCGTTCTCGGCCATGCACAGGGCCCGCCGGTCGGGGAAGAGGAAGTTCATCTCCGCCGGGGCCTCGGTGCCCGGGGTGAGCTGGAAGACGATCCGTATCCCGTCGATCGTCTCCTCCTGCCCGGTGTGGGTGACGTCGACGGTGGGCGGGATGAGGGTGACCGTACCCGCCGAGGTGCCCATCCCCAGTCCGCAGCCGAGCTGGCCCTCGGCGGTGCGCGGCAGGCGCTGGCCGTACATGTACAGGGCCCGGCGGTTCATCGCGGTGCCCGCGTAGACGTTCTCCGAGACGGCGTGCTCCATGAAGCCGGCCGGGGCCAGGATCGGGATTCCCTCGCCGTCGGTCACGCCGCGGGCTCCGCCGAAGTGGTCGACGTGGGAGTGGGTGTAGATCAGGCCGGTGACCGGCCGGTCGCCCCGGTGGTCCCGGTAGAGCCGCAGCGCCGCCTCGGCGCACTCGGTGGAGACGAGCGGGTCGATGACGATGACCCCGGTTTCGCCCTCCACGATCGTCATGTTCGACAGGTCCAGCCCGCGTACCTGGTAGACGCCCTCGGTCACCTCGAACAGCCCCTGTTTGGCGCACAGCTGCGCCTGCCGCCACAGGCTCGGATGCGCGTCCTGCGGGCAGTCGCCGTTCAGGAAGGCGTAGACGTCGTTGTCCCAGACGACCTTCCCGTCGGTCCCCTTCACCAGGGCGGGGCTGAGTTTCGCGACGAAGCCACGGTCCGCGTTGTCGAAGTCGGCACGGTCGTGAAAGGGAAGGTCTGCCATGAAACCGTGCTGCCCCCACCCCCTCCAACCAAAGGCCAGGAAAAACCCAAAAATCCCCTTATACGGGCTTCGACACCGTCGCGGCGGCGACTCGCGTCCAAGGCCGACGTCGCCGTGTCGGCGGTGCGATTCCGATCATGAGCGACTTCTCTTCGTAGCTGCTTCCAAACAAACAGTGCCCATGGTTGGAGTTCCATGACCGGCCCGCCGCCGGAGCGGCGTCGCGGGCGACCGGCCGGACCGGGCCCGTGGGTCGTACGGCCTGCGGGCCCCGCGCCACGCCCGTACCGCGCGAATGCCCGGTCCCGGAGCCGGTCGGTCGCACAGTGTGATGACGAACCGGTCGGCGTGGAGGTGTTCGATGAACGTTTCGGGGAGCCTGTCGAGGCGGAGGATGGTGGCCGGGCTGGGGGCGCTGGCCGTACCTCTCGCCGGTCGTGGGGGTGGCGCGTCGGCCCTCGCCGGTCGTGGGGACGACACGCCGGTCCCGGTCGTTCCGGCCGGTGCCACGCCTGAACAGGTCGCCCGGGACGAGGGTTTCTGGCGGTCGGTGGCACGGCAGTACCGGGTGAGCGACGACTTCGTGAACCTGGAGAACGGCTACTACGGGATCATGCCCGAGCCGGTGCGCCTGGCCTACCACCGGGCGACGGACCGGCTCAACGAGTACAGCTCCCACCTGCTGCGCACCACCTACAAGGACGAGGCGGAGCAGGTCAGGCGGCGGGTGGCGGCCGTGGTGGGGGTGGAGCCCGGGGAGATCGCCCTGACCCGGGGCGGTACGGAGGCCCTGCAGTTGCTGATCGCCGGGTATCGGCGGCTGCGGCCGGGCGACGCGGTGATGTACGCCGACCTGGACTACCACAGTGGGCGGTACGCCATGAACTGGCTACGGCAGCGGCGGGGGGTCCAGGTCGAACGGCTGACCATCCCGGAGCCCGCGACCCGGCAGGCGGTGCTCGACGCCTACGCCACGGCGTTGAAGGAGCACCCGCGGGTCAGGTTGCTGCTGCTCAGCCACATGAACAACATCACCGGCCTGGTGACACCGGTCGAGCGGATCGTCGCGATGGCGCGCGAGCGCGGCGTGGACGTGATCGTGGACGCCGCCCACTCCTGGGGGCATCTGGACTTCACGATGGCCGACCTGGGGGCCGACTTCGGGGTGTTCTCCCTGCACAAGTGGGTGGGAGCGCCGCTGGGCACGGGCTTCATCCACATCCGCGCGAGCCGTCTGGCCGACGTCGAACCGGCCTTCTGCGACGAGTCCTATCCCGCCGACGACATCCGTTCCCGGGTGCACTGCGGCACCCAGGACGTCGCCCCCGTCCTGACGGTCGGCGCCGCCCTGGACTTCCACGACCGGCTGGGCGCCGCGGTCAAGCAGGCGCGGCTGCGGTTCCTGCGGGACCGCTGGGTGGGCCAGGTGCTGGAGGTGCCCAACGTGGAGGTCCTCACCCCCGAGGAGGACGGCATGTACGGTGCCATCACCGCCTTCCGGATCGCCGGCCGTACGTCCGAGGCGGACAACGCCGCGATCACCACCGAGTTGATGGACCGGTACCGGATCTTCACGGTTCGTCGTGGCGGGCTGGTCGGGGGCGCCTGTGTGCGGGTGACCCCGGCGCTGTTCACCTCGCGGGACGAGGTGGACCTGCTGGCCCGGGGGATACGTGACCTGGCGCGCCGGATGGGGAGCTGAGCGCGGGGCGCGGGAGGCGCCCCCCGCGCCCCGCACCCGGCGCGTTACGCCGTGACGGCCTGGGCGGGCTGGGGCAGGCCCGCCGTACGGTCGAGGGCGGCGACGGCCGTGGCGCAGGCGAGACCGATCACCGTCAGGGCCAGCCACGACAGGGCGGGCAGGCCGACGCGCGCGCCGACGTCCAGGGTCCATCCGGTGAGCAGGTTGCCGGTGGCGATGCCGATTCCGGCCAGGGTGCTGTAGAGGCCGTAGAAGGTGCCCACGGCGTGGTCACCGCCGAAGGCCGCGATGGTCGTCATCTCGAACGGATAGATGATCATGGTGGCCACGCTCAGCAGGGCCGCCGTCGTCAGGGCCGGTGCCAGGGTGAACGCCCAGGCCACGGGGCCCGATGGGACCGGCCCCTGCAGCCACAGGGTGCTCACGGCGACGGGCACGAAGGACAGACCCATCAGGGCGAGACCCCTGGCGATGGCCTGGGGTGGCCGCCAACGCGCCTGCGCCCAGGCGGTCAGCCGGGCCTGCAGGACAACGGTCAGCACCGCCGAGACCACGAAGACGCCGGTGACGCCGAGTTCGCTCGAACTCACCCTGCGGATCTCCAGCGGCAGCCCCAGATAGACCTGGAAGCCCAGCACGTAGGAACCGGTCATGGCCAGGGAGAACAGCAGGAAGGACCGGTTCGTCAGCACGGCGCGCCAGTCCTGCAGCACACCGGGCCGCCGCCGTTCGTCGTCGGGGCGGGACGGTGCCCGGGCGGGCAGGGCCCGCACCTGGGCGACGGTCAGGACGGCGAACATCGCCGCCGAGGTCAGGCACACCACGCTGAAGGCCATCGCGTCCAGCACCAGGCCGATCAGCGGCCCGATCAGGATGCCCAGCTGGTAGAAGGCGTTGAAGGCGGCGAAGGCCTCGACCTTGCGGGGCCCGGCCTCGGCGGCGAGGTAGGTGCGCACCGCCGGGTTGAACAACGCGCCCGCCAGCCCGACCAACCCCGAGGCGACCAGCAGCACCGGCAGGGAGTCGGCGACCCCCAGCAGGGCGAAGGCCACGGTGCGCAGGGCGCAACCGGCGACGATCAGGGGTTTGCAGCCCAGCCGGTCGGCCAGCGTTCCGCCGAGGAGGAACAGGCCCTGCTGGCTGAGGTTGCGCACACCCAGGATCAGACCGACCAGCGCGGTGGGCAGGGCCAGGGTGGTCGACAGGTGCCCGGCGAGGTACGGCATCAGCATGTAGAAGCCGATGTTGATGGTGAGCTGGTTGACCAGCAGCAGCCGTATGGGGCGTTCGAAGGAACGGGTCAGGGCCAGGGTGCTCTTCACCTGCGGCCTCCCGAAACGGAACCTCCCGGCGCGGGGTCCCCCAGCGTGGGACTTCCCGGCTCAGGACCTTCCGGTGTGGGGCTTCCCGGCGGAAGGCCGCCCGGCGCGGGACCTCCCGGGACGGGGGCTTCCCGCGTGACGCCTCCCCGCGCGGAGTTCCCCCGCGCGGCGTCTCCCTGTACGGCGGGCACGACGCTCCCCTGTACGGCGGGCAGGCCCACGGGGTCGAGCACGTTCGCGCACCGGGTCCAGCGCGTCACCTCCCGCTCGGTCGGATGGCCGATCCGGTCGGGGTCGGCCGCCGGGGTGCCGCACAGGCCGTGGGCGGCGCAGTAGTCGTCGTTGAAGACGGTCTCGGCGTAGCGGTGGGGGCCGTCGGGGAAGACGGCCGCGATCCGGGTGTGGCCGGGTGAGGTACGCGCCAGCCAGGAGGCCACCAGGGCCACCGCGCCGACGCTCCAGCCTCCGGTCGCGTACCGCATCGCGGCCAGGCGACGGCAGGCCCACACCGCCTCGGCCGGGGCGACCCAGTGGACCTCGCTGAAGGCCGCGTAGTCGACGTTGCGTGGATGGATGCTGCTGCCCAGGCCGCGCATGAAGCGGTGGCGGGCGGGCTGGCCGAAGATGGTCGAGCCGACGGAGTCGACGCCGACCAGGCGCAGGTCAGGGTGGAAACGCCGCAGCGCGCGGAAGGTTCCCGCGCTGTGGCCGCCGGTGCCGACCGCGCAGACCAGGACGTCGATCCGGCCAAGCTGCCCGGCCAGTTCGGTGGCCAGCGAGGTGTAGGCGGCGACGTTGTCGGGGTTGGCGTACTGGTCGGGACAGTAGGCGCCGGGAGACTCGGCCAGCAGTTCCCCGACCCGCAGGCGGCGGGCCTGCTGCCAGCCGCCCGCCGGGTGGGGCTCGGTGACGGTGACCACGCGGGCGCCGTAGGCGGCCAGCAGGTGCCGCATCGGCGCCTCCAGGCCCGGGTCGCTGACCAGGGTGACCGGGTGGCCGTGGACGATGCCCGCCAGGGCGAGTCCCAGCCCGAAGGTTCCGCTGGTGGATTCGACGATGGGCGCGCCGGGAGCCAGGTGCCCGCGCTCGCGGGCGCGCTCGACGATGTACAGGGCGGAGCGGTCCTTGATGCCGCCGGGGTTGCCTCCCTCCAGCTTGGCCCAGAATCCGCGGTCGGTGCCCGCGGCGATGTCCGGGATCCACAGGGTCGGCGTGTTACCGACCACGTGTTCGAGGGTGTGGCAGGTGCCGCCGGTGACCAACCGGCTGAGGACGGGGGTGATGGTCCGCGCTTCGCTGAGTGTGTCTGTCATGATCCGTTTCCCGTGGACGTGAGATGGTCGGCTGGTTCTCGGGCACGCCGAAGCCACGGCTCGGACCGGAAGGTGAGTCGTCGAAGGGCGCGCCCGCACGGGACGGCCTATATGCGGAAGACGGATTTGGAGATCAGCACGGTGGTTCCGGGCAGGGCGTGGACCGGTCGTGCGCGCCGCGTCGTCGGCGCCGGTGCGGCCTGCGGCGACGCCATGACCGGCAGGCCGGTGAAGGGACCGGACGACAGCGGGCGCGCCTCGGTGGCGGGCGCCACCGTCGCCGCCCCGCACAGGCTGTGGTCGTGCTCCGGCGGATCGGGGGCGGGGCAGCGCTCCGGCACCCGTTCCCGCGGTGAACCGGCCACGGCGACGGAAATGCCCGACTGCCCCGGGCCGGGTCCGTGATGGTGGTGCGCCACCTGGGTGTGGGCGGCGGAGAGGATCAGATGCGCGAGCAGGGCCGCCGCGAGCGCGGCCAGGCACAGCACGAGGGAGAGGCCCGCGCGCTGTACGGCTCGTCGCATCGGTGCGATCACCCCACAACCGTACATCACCCTTCGTCATCGACTTATGACAGAGGGTAGTCAGTCGGGCCTGGGGTCAGCGTGGCGGTTGCCAATGCGACATTGGACGGCAAGATGGGACATGTGCCTCCCTTACCGATGACGTTGCGCCTGCTACGGGCGTTGGCGTTCACCACCGCCTGCCTGGCGGTCTCGGCGGGCGGGCACGCCTTCAGCGCGGGGGCCTCGCTTTCCGTCGCGGCCCTCGCGGCCGGCGCGGCGGGCCTCCTGGTCGTGGTGTTGCCGCTCGTCGGCCGTGAGCACCCACCGGCGGCGGTGGTCGGCACCACGATCGGCGCCCAGGTGCTGCTGCACGAGCTGTTCGCCCGCACCTCCGGCGGGTTCGCCGCCCAGGACGGGCACGGGCACCAGGCGGTCGGCATGGCGCTGGTCCACCTCGCGGTCGGGGCGATGAGCGGCTGGTGGCTGCACCGGGGCGAGAGCGCCTTCTGGCTCATGCTGCGCCTGCTGCGGCCGTCGTGGCCCCTACTGCTCCGGCCGCCGTCCGCCGCCTCCGACGACCCTCCGACGCCTCGGCCTGTCGCCCCCGCGTCGTGGCCCTCCTCCGGCCTCGCCCGGCGGTGGCCCACCTCCACGATCCACCGCCGTGGACCTCCCGCGGACGACGCCGCCCCCTCCGGGGAGCGGCGCACCCGTGTCATCGACGCCCGCACGCTCGGGCGTCGCCTTCGCCCCGGCCATCGCCGGGCCGTCTTCGGGAGTCCCCACCTTGTCATTCCTGACCTCGGCGGCATCGCCGCGCCGAACCGTCGGCACCGTCCTGGCAGCCGCCGTCGGCTGCCTGCTGGTGCTGATCGGCACCGCCTCACCGGCGTTCGCCCATGACCGTCTCAAGAGCAGTTCACCGGCCGCCAACGCCAAGGTGACCAGCCCCGAGACCGTCACCCTGGAGTTCTCCTCCCGTATGCGCTTCGCCAAGGTCGTCCTGACCGGCCCCGGCGACGAGACGACCAAGCTCGACGCACCGGACGAGGGGAGCACGATCCGCGCCAAGGTGCCCGACCAGCTGGCCCCGGGTCGTTACCAGATCGCCTGGCACGTGGCCTCCTCCGACGGTCACCCCATCAGCGGTCAGATCCCCTTCACCGTGATCGCCGACCCCGACAGCCCCTCTCCCACCCCGGAGTCCCCGTCGCCGTCGGTCTCCACACCGGCGAGTACGGCGGAGGCCTCCGCCGACCCCTCCGAGGCCGTCCCTCCCCCGGCCGCCACCGAATCCTCCGCCGCCGAGCCCTCTCCGGCCGCCGCGTCCGAGCCGAGCGGCACCTCCGGCCTGCCCGGGTGGGTGTGGCCGGTCGGCGCGGTCGTCGTACTCGCCGGGGCGGGCGCGTGGCTGATCACGCGCCGCAAGGGGACCCAGGGGTAGGTCCCCCGCGCCCTCGGACACCCCGGCGTCATCGTGGGCATGGCGGCGAGGCCGGGTGATCCCGGGTGAGAGAGCGGCGGTGGTGCACCACGGCGTGCGCCACCGTCCGCGGCGTGCGCCGTACCGACCGGGCGGACCAGCCGTACCGACCAACAGGGACCAGCCGTACCGGCCAACGCGGACCGGCCGTACCGACCAGCACGGGTCAGCCGACCCGGCCACCGCGGACCCGCCGTATCGGCCCGGCCGACGCGGGCCGGTTGACAGGCCGGTGACCCCACTCGCTAATCTGCTCATATGAATACCTATTCAGATGTTCCATCGATTGACGGATGTGTCGTCAGGAAGGTCGATCCCGACCGGGTCGCCGACGTGCGGGAGCGCATGCCCGCCCCCCGTGATCTCTCCGACGTGGCCGACGTCTTCGGCCTGTTGTCGGACGCCAACCGGTTGAGACTGCTGGTCGCCCTGCTTGAGGGGGAGATGTGCGTGTGCGACCTGGCCGCGGTGACCGGGCAGAGCGAGTCCGCCGCCTCGCACGCGCTGCGGCTGCTGCGCGCCCACCGTGTCGTGACCAGCCGCCGCGCGGGCCGGATGGTCTACTACCGGCTGGCGGACCCGCACGTGCGGATGCTCCTCGACGTGGCGTTGGTCCACATCGAGCACACCGAGCTTCTGCACCCCGAGCGCGACGGAGAGGGCTGAGATGGGAACCGGACACGGCCACGGGCACGTCCAGGGACACGCGGGAGGCCGTCACCGCAGGCGGCTGGCCCTGTCCTTCGTGCTGATCGGCGCCTTCTTCGTCGTCGAACTCGGCTACGGACTGGTCTCCGGCTCGCTGGCGCTGCTCTCCGACGCCGGGCACATGGCCGCCGACGTGGTCACCCTCGGCGCGGCGCTGGTGGCCACGAAGATCGCCACCCGGCCCGACACCACCGGCAGGCGCAGCTACGGCTCCTACCGGGCCGAGGTGTTCGCCTCCCTGCTGGCCGTGGTGCTGATGCTGGGCGTCGCGGTGTACGTGGTGGTCGAGGCCGTCGGCCGTATCGGTCAGACCGCCGAGGTCTCCTCCGGCCCGATGCTCGTCGTCGGTGCCATCGGCCTGCTCGTCAACCTGGTCGCGTTGCTGCTGCTGCGTTCGGGCGCCGGTGAGAGCCTCAACGTCAGGGGCGCCTACCTGGAGGTCGTCGCGGACACCGCGGGATCGGTCGGCGTCATCATCGCCGGTTGGCTGGTCGCGGCCACCGGCCAGGTGCTGTGGGACACCGTCGTGGCGCTGGCCATCGGCGTCTTCGTCGCGGTGCGTGCCCTGTCGCTGGGCCGCCAGGTCTTCGCCGTCCTGGGCCAGCACGTGCCCGAGGGCATGGACGCCGCCGCGGTGGCCGCGGACCTGGCCGCCATCGACGGGGTACGCGACGTGCACGACCTGCACCTGTGGACGCTGACCTCCGGCATGAACGTGGCCACCGCCCACCTGGTCGCCACCGACTTCGCCGACGGCCACGCCGTACTGGACCGCGCGCGTCACCTGCTGCGCACCCGCCACGGCGTCGAGCACGCCACCCTGCAGATCGAGCCGGCCGACCACCGGGGCTGCGACGAACTCGGCTGGTAGCCGCGCCGGGACCATCGGCGCCGGTCGCGGGACCAATGGCCCTCTTTCGTACGGACTCGGCGGAGGAAGGCTGAAGGTACCTCTCGGGAAGGGGACCGACGATGATGTGGGGTTACGGAATCGGCTCCTGGCTGGTCATGGGCATAACGACGATCCTGCTGTGGGTGTTGATCATCGCCGGGATCGTCGCGCTGCTCCACTACGTCAGCGGCGGGCGGCGGACAGGCTGGCTCGCGGCGGGCGGGCGGGTCCCTCCGGAGGAGGTGCTGGCCGAACGGCTGGCCCGGGGAGAGGTCGACGCCGAGGAGTACCGGCAGCGCCTTGAGGTGCTGCGAAACCGGCGGTGACCGCCCGCTAAATCCCGTTGCGGGGCTTGCACACGGCTCACCATGCTCGGGGACATGACCATCCCCTATCGCCAGATCCGCGCGGCCTTCGCCGAGGAGGCCATCACCGTCTACCAGGCCTACGACCCCGCCATCGCGGACCCGGCCGTCGCCGCCCAGCGGTTCGTGCCGCCCTTCAAGCGCGAACGGATGACCTGGATCAAACCCTCCTTTCTCTGGATGATGTACCGCTGCGGCTATGCCACCAAGCCCGGTCAGACCAGGGTCCTGGCCGTCGACATCAGCCGGGAGGGCTTCGAGTGGGCACTCCGGCACTCCTGCCTCAGCCACCCCGGCGACGGCGTCGATCCCGAAGTCTGGCGTCGGCGCCTGCGGGAGAGCCCGGTGCGTGTCCAGTGGGACCCGGAACGCGGCCCGCGCCACAATCCCCTGTCATACCGGTCGATCCAGATCGGCCTCTCCGGCGACGCCGTGACCCGCTATCTCGACCGGTGGACACTGCGGATCACCGACCTGACCCGCCGGGTCCACGACATCCGTCAGGCACTGCTCGACGGTCATGACATCACGGACATGCTGCCCGTGGAACGCCCCTATCCCCTGCCGGACGAACTCGCCCGGATCACGGGGGCCTCCGAGCGTGCCGTCCCGGCAGGCCGGTGACGCCGACCGTGCCGCCTACGGGCGGCCCTCGCCGTACTCGGGGACCGGCACCCGCGTCTTCCTGTGCGCCCGGTTCCGCACCTGCTGCGGGAGCCGTATCCGGGGGGAGCGCGGTGCGCCGTCGCCGCCGGGGTGCGCCGGAAGGCGGATGGTGAACGTGGCGCCGGCGCCCGGCCGTCCGTCCACGCCGACCGTGCCGCCGTGGGCGTCCACCACCTCGCTCACGAGGGCGAGACCGATGCCCAGGCCTCCCTGGTGGGGCTTGCCGACGTGTCTGGCGAACAGGTGCTCACCGTCACGCGGGTCCAGTCCGACGCCGTCGTCCCGCACGCTGAGCTGGACCCATTCGGGACCCGAGCGGAGGGTCATCCAGATGTCGCCGCCCTCGCGGGCGTGCCGCAGCGCGTTGTCGAGCAGCGCGGAGATCACCCGGCGCAGCGCGGACCGCGCTCCGCGCACGACGTGCTCACCGGGGCCCTTCCTCACCTCGATCGTCACCCCGCGCTGCTCGGCGCGGGCCGCCTCCGCCGTGGCGAGTTCCTCGGTCAGCGCGGCCAGGTCGACCGGGCCGAACGGCTGGAGCCGCCGTCTGAGCTGGGTGGACAGCAGCAGGTCCTCGATCACCTCGCCGAGTTGCCCGATGCCCGCGGCCAGCTGGTCGACGTCGCCGACGGCCAGGAGCGGTTCCGACCCCCGGCGCAGGTGCCGGGCGGTGAGCTGGGCGCGGACGTGCAGCCGGGTCAGCGGGGTGCGCAGTTCGTGGCTGACGTCGGCGGTGAAGCGCCGCTGCCGGTCGAGGGCCTCGCCCAGCGGCGCGATCGCCCGGCCCGCGAGGACCTGGCCGATCAGCAGCGCCGCCAGCAGCCCGGCGAGTTCGGCGGCGCCGAGGGTGCTCAGCAGCCGTTCCCGGTCGGCTATCCGGAAGCGCAGGTCCATCACCGCCTGCACCACGACGTCGTCACGTCGCTGGGTCCTGATCAGGTAGGTCAGCCCGCCGACCTCGGCGACCTCGACCCGGGGCCGCCCGTCCGCGGCGACCAGGTCCATGAACGCGCGCACCGGCAACCGGTCCGGGGACCCGGGAGACCTCCGTACGGTGCCTCCGCCCAGCTCGAACAGCCACATGCAGGGCGGGGGCTGGGTGATCGAGGCCGACCGTGCCGCCACGAACAGGTCACGCCGCGCGGCGACGTCCTGGCCGTTGACCGTGACGTAGTAGACCATCGCGCCCATGAGCGCGAGCACGAGGGTGAATCCGCCCGCGATCTGCACGGTGATCCGGCGGCGGGTCCGGATCAGCAGCCGCCGTTCCGGGTCGAAGCGCCGCCGCCCGTTCACAGCTCACCCAGGCGGTACCCCACGCCCCGTACGGTGCGTACGACGCCGTGCCCCAGTTTGTTGCGCAGGTAGTAGACGTAGGTGTCCACGATCGACTCGGTCTGGGCGCCGTCGAAGACCCGCTGCCGCAACGAGTCGCGGGTGTGCACCTGCCTCGGGCGGACCGCCAGCGCGTGGAGCAGGCGGCACTCCTGACCGGACAGGGTCACCTGCTCGCCGGAGGGCAACCGTACGAGGTGGGAGTCGGAGTCGAGCCAGGCCGCGCCGAGCGGCAGCAGTCTGGCCTGGTCCAGGTTCCTGCGCCGCAGGGCGCGCACCCTGGCCAGCAGCTCGTCGATCTCGAAGGGTTTGACCAGGTAGTCCTCGGCGCCCGCGTCGAGTCCGCTGACACGGTCGGCGGTCGTGCCGAAGGCCGTGAGCACCAGCACCGGCACGGTGACGGCCTGCCTGCGCAGCCGTCGCAGCAGGTCGAGCCCGTCGATCGCGGGCAGTCCCCGATCGATGATCATGATGTCGTAACCGCGGCTCAAACCCAGGTGCAGGCCACGTTGCCCCTCCGGTGCCAGGTCTACGGTGTATCCCTGGTCGGCGAACACTTCGGCCAGCATGTCCGCCAGATCACGGTCGTCTTCGACGAGCAGCAGCCGGGAAGAGCGCGGTTCGGATGTCGCCGGTATCCGTGCCACTGGTCAACAATTGCACTGATATTGGTAAATTTCTAGTCAACTCTGACGCAAAGGCAGGCGTGGCGCAGGCGTGGCGCGTGCGTCGCGCCTGCGCCACACCTGCGCCACGACCGGTCACGACCCCGGCGACCAGGCATGATCATCAGCTCACCGGTGTCGCCTCCCGTCCGCGCGCCCCCTCACCGGTCTCCGCGATCTCCTCAATGCTCGCCCGCTCGTGGCGCTCGGGCATGGCCAGTTTGTACAGCGGCAGCGCCCCCGCCGTGGTGAGCACCGCCACCAGGACGAGCATCGCGAAGACCTCCTGGGTGATCAGGCCCTGGGCCAGGCCGATGTTGATGAAGATGAGGATCATCAGCCCCCGGGCGTTCATGATGGCGCCGATCGCCCACGACTCACGCCAGCCGAACCCCAGCGCCCTCGTGGACAGCGCGCAGCCGAAGTACTTCCCGCAGAAACCCGTGAGCAGGATCGCGACGAGCACCAGCAGCATCGAACCGCCGGTGATGCCGCCGAGATGGGTGTTCAACCCGGAGAAGGCGAAGAAGACCGGCAGCAGCAGCGTCGAGACGACGTCCATCATGCGGCCGTGCAGCGCCTGACGGAACGCCGCCTCGCGGGGCATGGCCAGCCCGGCGACGAAGCCGCCGAACACCGAGTAGACGCCGATCCAGTCGGTGAGCCAACCGGCCGTGAGCGGCACCAGGACGATCACGTAGACGGCGCCGGCGCCGAGACGGCCGGTGCGCTCGACCTCACGGCCCAAGGGGCGCAGCAGCGGGGCGACCACCCCGAGCATCACCGCCGTGAACACCACCGCCAGACCTATGGTGCGCAGCGCGTCACCGCCGCCCGTGCCCAGGTGGACCGCCGAGAGCACCGCGAGCAGGCACCACGCCACGGCGTCGTCGATGGAAGCCGCGACCAGGGTGATCCTGCCGATGCGGGTGTTCTCAAGGCCGCGTTCGTACAGGATCCTGGCGAGCATGGGGAAGGCGGTCAGCGACAGCGCGCCGCCGAGGAACAGGGCGAACTCCACACGGCCGACGTCGGACCGGGAGAGACGATCCCACAGCAGGAACCCGAGGGCGCTGCCGAGAACCAGGGACGGAAGAATCCCCGAGGCGGCCAGCGCCGTGGCCCTGCGCGTCTCCCCCGGCATCCGGACGCTGTGGTCCATCCCCGCCCCGACCAGGAACATGTACAGCGTCAGCCCGATGGTGCTGAGCACGTACAGGATCGGCCGGACGTCGGCGGGGAAGAGGGCCTCCTGCGCGCCGGGGAACACGGCGCCCAGCAGCGTCGGCCCGAGCAGGACCCCGGCGACCATCTCACCGACGACCCGTGGCTGCATCACCATGGTCGCCAGCCGGCCGCACACCGCCGCCGCCAGCAGGATCACGACCAGGGCGGGCAGCACCCTGAGGACCAG
Organism: Streptosporangium sp. NPDC020145; assembly: GCF_040631275.1. NCBI lineage: Bacteria > Bacillati > Actinomycetota > Actinomycetes > Streptosporangiales > Streptosporangiaceae > Streptosporangium > Streptosporangium sp. NPDC020145. The sequence continues at coordinate 112,528 of NZ_JBEXZT010000016.1, forward strand.
CCCCAGGTTGGGATCGACCGGGGAGGTCTGGGTGAAGGCCAGGAAACCGCTCATGACTCGTGCCTCCGTACGCCGACCGGATGGGGTTCCTGCGCGAAGTGGCGCTCGCACAGCCGCAGCCTGCGGGCGTCCCACACCATGTAGGTGCCGAGGACGAGCTGCACGAGGCTGCGCCACACGTCCTCCCAGCGGTCCCTGAACCGCATGAACAGCAACTTCACCCGGACCTCCGGGCCACGTCCGGCTCCCAGGGGGGTCAGCAGGCACGGCCCCCTGTTGGGCAGGGACCGGGTGTGGGAGGCGGTCGAGTCGAATTCGCAGGCGTGCAGGGTCTCCCGTACGGCCACCCGCAGGGCGATCGGCGCCAGCCGCCACGCGGGGCAGGGCCGGTTCGCGGCCATGCCGAAGGGGATGTGGTTGATCTCCCTGGCCGGACGCGCCGCGAAACGGGCCGGGTCGAAGTGGTCCGGGTCGGGCAGGCCCGCGCGGTGGAACTCGGGGTAGTTGAAGCACAGCACGGAACCGGCCGGGATCGCGGCGCCCTCGCCGAGGGGGATCTCCCCGGTGGTGACGCGGTGGGCGATGCCGAACAGCGGGTAGAGCCGCAGCGTCTCCGAGATCACCTGGTCCAGATACCGGTCGTCGCCGCCCCGCGCCGCCTTCTGCACCCGGGGGTGCTGGGCCAGGACCATCAGCACGTGGGCCGTCGCCTCCGACATCTGGACGACCGCCGTGTTGAAGAAGGCCCCCTGCAGGTACAGCGCCTGTTCCCTGGCCGACAGGTCCTGGGGAAGCTCGTGCCGCACCTCGGGCAGCCGTTCGACGAGGTATCCGGTCAGCCGGTCACGCCGGTCCATGTGCCGCAGGCCGCAGCACTTGAGTGAGGTGACGACGTCGTCCGCGTTGCCGACGATCAGGTCACGGGCCTTCGGCGGACACGGTTCGCCGAAGACGAGTTCGTAGGAGAACTCCGCCCAGACCGGCATCATCAGGTCGCGCAGCCGTACCATCCCCCGCCTGTCCCGCAGCGCCCGGTTGACGCAGCGGCGAGTGAGCTCCTCGACCCTCGTCCGGGGCACGGCCAGGATCCGCCGGGTGGCCAGGGCGACGGCGTCGTAGCGCTCCCCCGCCTCCAGGTGTTCCTGGTGCATCTCGGGTCCCGGTGCCAGCCAGTACCAGAACAGGTCGGACAGGACGGCTCCCCTGCTCCGGCCCGAGGCGGCCGGGTGGGAGTAGACCTCCCTGAACCGGTCGACGCCGACCAGGTCACCGGGGACCGGGATGCTCTCCTCGCCGTTGATCCTGGTGAGGACGCGCACCCGCAGCGCGACGATCCGTGCGGGAAGCCACCAGGGCAGGCTGATCAGGACGGCTGCGAACGACACGGTCAGCGCGGTCAGCATGGCCGTACCAGCTCTGGGTCGAGGTCGTGCGCCGACGCGGCGCCGCACAGGACGAGGGCCCGCTCGACCTCCTCGCGCAGCAGCCCGAGCACCCGGGCCACGCCGCGCTCGCCCTCGGCCGCGAGACCCCAGAGCACCGGGCGGCCGACCGCGACCGCCGAGGCTCCGAGCGCCATCGCCTTGACCACGTCCACCCCGCGCCGGACCCCGCCGTCGAGCAGCACCGGTACGGCCCCGCCGACGGCGGCCACGATCCCCGGCAGCAGGTCGGCGGTCGCCGGGAGGGTGTCGAGCTGCCTGCCTCCGTGGTTGGAGACGAACAGCGCGGAGACGCCGTGGTCGAGCGCGCGGCAGGCGTCGGCGGGACGCACGACGCCTTTGAGCACGATGGGCAGCTCCGTCATCCGCCTGAGCAGGTCGATGTGCCGCCAGGAGATGTCCGGCGACATGACGATCGGCCGCACCCGGTCGCCGTCGCGCAGGTTCTCGCAGCACATGCCCTCCGGCAGGTCGTCGAAGCCGTTGCGCAGGTCCCGCTCCCGCCGTCCCCTGCCGGGAGAGTCGACCGTGACGACCAGCGCCGTGCATCCGGCCGCCTCGGCGCGCCGGACGATCCTCTCGGTGAAGGCCATGTCCGGCTGGACGTAGAGCTGGAACCACAGGGTGGCCTCCGGAGCCGCCGCCGCGACGTCCTCGACGGCGACGGTCGAGGCCATGCTCACGATCATGATCGTCCCGGCGGCGGCCGCCGCGCGGGCCGTGGCCTTCTCACCCTCGGGGTCGGCGAGCCGGTGGAACGCGGTCGGCGCGACCAGCACCGGCATGGCGGCCCGGTCGCCCAGCAGGGTGACCCCGGTCCTCGGCTCGCCCGCGCCGCGCAGCACACGTGGCAGCAGGGCGAGCCGCGCGAACGCCGCCTCGTTGGCCCGGACGGTCGTCTCGTCACCGGCTCCACCGGCGAAGTAGTCGTAGTGCGCGGGATGCAGGCGGTCGCGGGCGACCTCCTCGAACTCCCTGACGTTCAGTGGGGGGCGCATGGCCGTCACGCCGGGACCGGAAGGCTCTGGCGCTGGAAGAACTCCCGCAGCGGCCGCAGGTGGACCTCCTCGGAGGTCCAGTCGTTCTCCAGGTTCTCGGTGACGTGGTGTACGGCCACGACCACCCCTCCCCGGTAGTGGCGCACCACCGGGTGCAGGTAGTGGCCCTCGTGGGCCCGGGAGGCGTCGCCCTGCCTGATCCGCGACACGGAGATGTCGAACGGGTCGACCTTGTCGTGGTCGGGGCCGTACTCCAGGGTGATCGCGAAGTGGCCGCCGTCGCCGATCGGCGGGCCCTGAAAGTCGACCGGCAGCTCCTCCAGGTAGCGCGCGCCGCCGTCGCCGTCCGGGACGATGACGTCGGCCAGCACCCCGAACTGCTGGAACAGCCCGGAGCTGCGGTTGACCCGTTCGAGTACGGCGTCCGCGAACGCGCCGGGGTCGGCGGGCAGGTCCCGGCCGGGCCAGGGGGCGTCGTGGTGCCTGGTCTCCAGGATGCGGTGCAGGGCGCGGGCGCCGTACCGGAAACCGTGGATGAAGGCGTTGGTGCCGCGCTTGAAGTCGCGGGACTGCGTGATGGTCCCGGCGAAGTACAGGCCGGGCACGTTGACCGACTCGTAGGCGGGTGTCAGCGCGGGGAAGCGGTTCCTGATCGTCAGCTCGGGACGGCACTCGGGGGAGAAGATCGAGGCGTCGAACCGGAACCCGGTGGAGACGATCACCCGGTCGTACGGGATGTCCTTGGTGACCTCGTCGGCCCTGGCGAAGCTCACGGTCACCAGGTACGTGCCGTCCGCGCGGCGCTCGATGCGCCTGACGTCGCCGTCCAGCACCGCGTTTCCCAGTTTGAGCTGGTAGGTGTCGAGGAAGTTGCTGTTGACCGCGCGCAGGTGCCCGACGAAGTGGGTTCGCCAGGCCAGCCGTACCGAGTGGGGGCCCGCGACGTGGATCACCGCGGCGGTCTCGATGAGGTTGTCGGCCGTCTCGAAGGCCGAGTTGCCCTTGCCGATGACGAGCACCCGCTTGGCCGTGTAGTCCGCCGGGTCAACGGAGGCGGTGTCGTAGCCCTCGGCCGTCTCGATGCCGGGGATCTCCGGGACGTTGGTCCTGGAGACCCCGGTGGCGACGACCACGTGCTCGGCCTGGTGGGTCCGGCCCTGCCCGTCGATCACCCGGAACGGCCCCTTCGCGTCCGGGCGGGAGACGTCGACGACCCGGGCGCCGTAGGTGATCCGCAGGTCGAGGGCGGCGGCGAAGTCACCGAGGTAACGCACGAGGTCGTCGGCGCCGGGGAAGAAACGGTCGCTGTAGCGGGTGAACACCAGATCAGGGTCGTCCGAGAGCAGCGAGTTCCAGTCCACCCGGAAGTTGAGCTCCGGGTCGTGGTGTCCGGTGTGCTTCTTGTTGATGGAGATGAGCATCCGGTGGCGGGGGAAGGTCCGGAAGAACTGGCCGGGCTCGGGGCCCGCCTCCAGGATCCGGTACCTCCGCCCCGCCCGGTGCAGGAAGTGGCCCAGTTGCAGGCCCGCGGGCCCGGCGCCGATCACCAGATAGTCAAGGGTGTTGTCAGACACTGATGCCTCCGTCACTGCGTACGGTCGAACGGGACGACATCAGTGTTGGCGCGTGATTCTCAGAGATTGATCAGAGTCGTCCTGCCTCCTCGGCACGGCCGGAGCCGTACCGTTCGAGCAGGGCGCGCTTGTCCGGTTTCCCGCTGGCCGCGACCAGCGGGGCGGGGATCGACATGATCGTCCGGGGGACGCTGTCGGCGCCGAGTTCGGTGCCGACCAGCGCGGTCAGCTCGCCGAGGTCCGGGACACGGCCGGGGGCGGGCACGACGAAGGCGTGTACGGCCTCCCCGGTCCGCTCGTCCATGGCGCCGGTCACGTACGCCTCGGCCACGTCGGGGTGACCGGCCAGCACACGCTCGATCGGCCCGGCGTAGACCACCATCGCGTTGACCATGATGACGTCCCTGGTCCTGCCGACCAGGTAGAGCAGGCCGTCCTCGTCGAGGTAGCCGAGGTCGCGGGTGCGCAGCCAGCCGTTCCGCAGCACCGCGCGGGTCTCCTCCGGCTGCCCCCAGTAGCCCGCGATGAGGTAGTCGTTGCGGACGTGGATCTCCCCGGTCCGTCCCGTGGCGACCGGACGGCCCTCCTCGTCGAGCACCCTGATCTCGACCCTGGGCTGCGGGCGGCCGACCGAGGCGAGGGCTCGGTCGGGGAACCTCGCGAAGTCCCCGGGGGTGAGCATGGAGATCATCCCGGCCTCACTCGACCCGTACGCCTGGTAGACGACGGGCCCGAGCCGTTCGACCGCCTCCGCCAGCCGGTGCGGGCTGATCGGCGACCCGGCGACCATCAGCGCCCGCAGGCTGCTGACGTCGACCTGTTCCGTGCGGAGCAGGTCGAGCATGCGGCACAGCCTGGGCACCGGGAGGATGGCCCCGGTGATGCGGTGGCGCTCGATCGCGTACGGGAACGGCGGCCGTCCGTCGTCCTCGGGGATGACCGCGACACCGCCTCCGAGCAGGCACAACGCCAGGAACTCCTGGACCACCAGGCTGGACAGGGTGCCGAGCAGCAGATAGCGCCGGAACGCCCCGGCCAGCTCGGTCGCCAGCGGCGACCAGAGCCTGGGCTGCCACGACCAGCTCTCCCCCAGCGCGCGGTAGGTGAGCGCGCACCCCTTGGGCTGCCCGGTGCTGCCGCTGGTGAAGGCCATCAGGGCCACGTCGTCGGGGTGCCCCAGGAGGGCGGGCAGCCGCACACCGCCCTGGTGGGCCAGCAGGTCGACCGCGCCGGGAACGTCCCCGGGGAGGGGGCCGAGGGTCAGTATCGTGGCCGCCCCCGCGGCGGCGAACACCTCGGGACCTGCCGTCGAGGCGTCCACGACCACGGCGTCCACCCCCGTGTCGAGCATGTGGGCGAGTTGGCCCGGCGTCTGTCCCGGGCGTACGAACACGACACGGCAGCCCAGCACGTGCGCGGCCGTCTGCGCGGCGAACGCCTCCGGCGAGACGCCCGTGTGGACGGCGACGCCCCGGGCGGGGTCGAGTCCGGCGTCGAGCATCGCACCGGCCATGTGCCCGACGAGGTCCAGCAGCTCACCCCGTGAGACGACCCGCGTCCCCTGCTCGAAGATCGGACTGTCGGGCGAGCTCCGCAGCGCGTCAAGGAGCGCGTAGGGGAACGGCGGTTCGGGGGACCCCGCGGGCCGGACGGACTCGGTGAACGACGGGAACTCGTACATGACTGGCTCCTCTTGTCTTCTGCCTTCTGCCTTCGTGGACCTGTCCGGTCACCGGGCCGTCGGTGCGGAACCGGTGCGTTGTCCGCGACAGTAGGCAGCGCAGATCAGAGCCAGATCAGAACGACCGGTCGCCGGAGGGGACCTCGCCCAGGTCCAGCACCCCGACCGTCTCGCCCCCGGACGTCTCGCCCGTCAGCTCGAACCCGAGCCTCCGGTAGAAGCCCTCGGGGCCGTCCTCCCCCGGCTCCCAGGTGACGTACATCCGCCTCTCGCCCCGGCGCCGCACCTCGGCGGCCACCACCTCGACGGCGAAACGGCCGACCCCACGTCCCTGCGCCTCGGGAACCACGTTGAGCCGCCACAGCCCGGAACGGAAGTCGACCCCCTTTCCGTCCCAGTCGATGTTCAGGAACGCCATGAGGAAACCCACCGGACGATCACCGTCGAGGATGAGACGCGGCCAGGCCGCCTCCCCGTGCGCGTAGGCCTCGGCCAGCGAGGTCGCCACCGGCGAGACGAACCGCTCCTGCTCAGGACGGACGTTCACCTTCATGGCCGCCTCGACGTTGGCGGGCGTGATGAGCTCAACCCGAAAAGTCACAGAACGACCATAACGGCCGTCACACAAGCACCTCCGGCAATAATCTGAACGCCGACGCATGTCGAGGGCGAATCAGACTGAAGTCCCTCCGGTCGATCGTCGCGACCTGGGTGATGCCCAGACGTTCCGCGATGGCGACCACGGACACGTCGGCCGGGTCAAGTCGGGCGCTCCTGTAAAGCCGGACCGGTTCAGCCATGCGTCGTACATCTGCGGGAAGCAGGTCGACCAGCTCGAATTCTTCGACAACGAGATCGAGGAACTGCGCATGCACGGCAGGACCCATATGCCGGTTGATCGTCCATCCGGCCTCGATCAGGATCGTTGACGGCAGAAGTAGTGGCCCCTCCAACTCCTCAAGGAGTCGTACGCACGAAGCATGGTGTTTGTCGTCTCGATCGACAACAGCGATCAAAGGGCCGGTATCCAGGAGTGTGGCGCTCACACTGAGCGATTGAACCGCTCCACCAGCAGATCTTCGACCCGTTCCGACAGATCGCCCTCACCGGACGCGCCGATTCCGGCAATCGACAGCCGACGACGCCGAACCGGGCCGGACCGCTCCTCTTCTGTCGCTTCAGCCAGCTCCGGATCTGTCTTCACCAAGCGCAGGAGCCGACGCGCCTGGTCCGGCGACAGCCGATCCACCAGGTGGTGAAGCTCCTCATACGCATGCCCGGCGCTCATGACCACAAGTCTACGCTTACGGATCCAGCAGGCGGATGCTCAGCTCAAGTCGTGCCCGAACAGCGCGATCGGTGAGTTTTCAGTCGGCTCCTGTCACTTGCCCCACTGCTTCGTCTTCGGCTCGGTCTTACACGCGCCTCCCGGTCAGCGGCTGCGCGACGACCTGCATCGCTCCCGCGGTTCCGAATTCTCCGTCACCTCCCGAGAGCGGGGGCCGGGTAGGCGGGGCGGCGGTCGATGCGCAGGAGGACCTCCTGGGAGCCGAAGTGGCGGTCGATACGGCGGGTGGCCTCGGCCCAGTCGCCCATCGACCGGGCCGACGACAGGGCTTCGGCCACGAACGGGTCGCTCCAGCGTGCGACGGCGCGCCGCCACAGTACGGCGGGCTCCTCCGTCAGGAGGCTGCCCACGGTCCCCTCGTAGATGGGCATCGCGCGCACCTCCCCGTCGGGCTCGACCTGCATCAGGGGAATCACGAAACCCTGCTCGACGAAGGCCGGACGCATCTGGAGGATGACGTTGTCCGAGGCCGACACCCGCACCGACGGCGGCGCCGCCGACACCAGGCGCTCGACGTGCTCGGCGCCGGTCAGCGCGCGGATCTGGTCGTTCGTGAGCAGCTCGTGCTCGGCGAAATCGGCCCTGCTGGCCAGACCGGACGGTACGGCGGCGCCGAAGTTCAGGAACCGGACGTGCGGGAAGCGGGGCAGGACGGCCGTGCAGAACTCCTCCGTCTGGTGGAGGTTGCTCCGCACGACCGCGCAGTCGATCCCGAACTCCACGGGGTCGGCGCCCTCCGCGACACGCCTGCCGGAGACGTCGTCGAGGAGGGCCAGGGCGTTCATCGCCCGGTCGAAGGAGCCCACCCTCCCCCGGATCCGGTCGTGGACGGCGGCGTCGGCCCCGTCGACGCTCACGGTGATCCGGGAGAACACCCGGGTGGCCTGCTCGGCCATCTGTGCGGTGAGCGTCCACCCGCCGGTGTAGAGGTTCACCTGGACGCCTGCCCGCCTGATGTGTTCGGCGACGTCGAAGATCTCCCTGACCAGCAGCGGTTCGCCCCCGCCGAACTCCACCGCCTCCGGGCGCAGGGAGACGATCGCGTCGGCGACCCGGAGCATCTCACCGTGGCTCAGCTGCCGGGCCGGACGCCTGCCCGACTCCGAGTAGCAGTGCGCGCACCGCAGAGGGCAGGCGTAGGTGACGTCCCAGATGACGTCGGTGGGTCCGGAGAGGATGTCGTCCATGTCAGAGGTTCCTTTCGTCGTTGCGGGCACGGCTCCGCCCTGCCGCCGTCGGCGGCGGGCGGAGCGGAAGGTCAGCGGGAGCCCTCAGGCGGCCGGTGCCCCGACGGGTCACCGCCGTGCCAGTGGCCGACCAGGTCGGCGTAGAGGGGCGATCGGGCCGCCAGCTCCCGATGTGATCCGGTGAGCGCGGCGGTGCCGTCCATCAGCAGGACCCGCCCGGCCCGGCCCGCTGAGCTCATGCGGTGCGCGATCACGATGAGTGTGCCCTCGCGGGCGGCGAAGGCCGCCTCGGCGCGCTGCTCGGCGGCCGGGTCGAGATGGCAGGTGGCCTCGTCCAGGACGACGATCCTGGCCGGGGAGGCGTGGACGCGGGCCAGGGCGATGAGCTGCCGTTCTCCGGCGGAGAGCGCGGCGGGTTCCTCGATCGTGGCCCGGAGCCCGCCGAGCCGTTCGACGAGCGCTCCGGCTCCCACGGCCTCGGCTGCGGCCTCCAGCCTCTCGCCGGCGACCCTCGTGCCCTCGGGGCGGAGGTAGGCGAGGTTCTCCGCCACGGTGCCGGTGAAGACGTACGCCTCCTGCGGCACCAGCGCCATCAACGACCGCAGCCGGTGTTCGGGGACCGCCTCGATCGGCAGGCCGCCGAGCAGGACCCGGCCCTCGGTGGGGCGGCTAATCCCGGTCAGCAGCATGGACAGGGTGGATTTGCCGATGCCGCTGGGGCCGACGACGGCCAGGTGCTCTCCTTCGGCGATCGTGAGGTCCAGGTGACGCACCACAGGTGTGGCCTCGGGCGCGTAGGTGAAGCCCACGTTCTCCAGGCGCAGCCCGTGGCCGACCGGCTCCACGTCCGCGACGGCCGCCGGGGCGGTGCCGTACGGCGAGGGCGGGACGGGCGCGGGGACGGACGGTCCCGGCGGCGGGGCGATGGTCTCGCCGAGTCTGCGCAGGGTGACGGCGAGGGTCACGCCCCAGCCGCCGACGACGCCGGTGAGGGCGCGCAGCGCCGGGTCGAGGCCGGTGGCCAGGTAGGTCGCCGCTCCGACGACCTCTCCCGCGCTCAGGTGACCGTCCCCGATCAGGGGCCGGGCGGCGAGCAGCAGGGCGAGCAGCGGCAGGTGCGCGCCGAGCGCGACGACCAGGCGACGGCTCAGGCCGGCCCAGGCCAGGGCGTGGGTGGCCGCCACCTGGGTGTCGACGGCCGCCCGTACGGTCGCGTAGGCCTGCCGGCGCGCTCCGCAGGCGGCGACGTCGCGCAGGCCCGCCAGGATCGGGGTGGCCTGTCCGGTGAGCTCCTCGTCGGCGAGGATGAGCGCGCGCTGGCGGGCCACGAGCACGCGGAGCAGCCGGACGAAGACGACCAGCGCCACGGTGACGGGCACGGCCGCGACGGCGGCGAGCAGGGGCGACAGGAGCAGCAGGCCGCCCAGCGCGGCGACGAGCGAGACACCCAGCGCACGGGTGCTCCGCAACAGCGCGGAGACCAGGTTTCGCACCGTCTCGACCTGTTCGGTGAGGCGGGTCACGGCGGCTGCGTCCGGTGGCCGCGCGCTCTTCGCGGCGCGGGTGACGGCGGCGGTGACGACGGCGGTGACCAGGTCGTCGCGGAGCGGTTCGACCACCGCCGCCAGGGCGGGGAACATCATCCGGACGGCCGCCGCCTGGACGAGCATCGTGAGCCCGAGAAGGCCGAGCCAGGCCAGACCGGTCCCCGGGCTCCCGGCCAGGAAGCCGCGGTCGACGGCGGTGGCGATGAGGAGGCCGGACAGCAGCGTCGGCAGCGCCTCGACGACGGACCAGAGCGCGGCCACCGCCAGGGGACGCGGGCGCGGACGCAGCAGCGACACCAGCAGCCGGAGCCCGCCGTCCCCCGTGAGACGACCGTCGTACGGCGGGGCCTGCGCGGGGGCGGCCCCGGACGGCGGGATGTCCCGCCCGGGCCGTGGGCGGGTCAGGGACGGACCGGGCACGGTTCCTCCTCGTGGAGCGGGTCGCCGCCGGTCGGCTCCCGGCCGGCGCCGGACACCGGGACGCCGGACGCCGGAGCGGCGGACACTGAGGCGCCGGGCACCGGGGCGGCGGCGGTGAACAGGGCGCGGTAGGCCGGGTCCCGCCACAGCTCCCGGTGGGGACCGCGGGCCCGCACCCGTCCGTCGTCCAGCCACACGACCAGGTCGGCGCGGGCGGCGGTCGTGGCGCGGTGGGCGACGACCAGCCGGGTACGCCCGCGCATCTCCTCCGTCAGGGTCCGGATCACCTGGGCCTCGGTCGCCGTGTCGAGACTGGAGGTCGCGTCGTCGAGAACGGTCAGGCGGGCTCGCCTGACCAGCGCGCGGGCCAGCCCGAGCCGCTGGAGCTCACCGCCGGACAGCGGGGCCGTGTCGGCGGGCGTGCCGTACCCCTGGGGAAGGCGGCTGACGACGCCGTCGACGTGCGCCGCGCGCGCCGCCTCGCGGACGTCGGAAGCGTCGGCGGGCAGGCCGTAGGCGACGGCCGACAGGAGGTCGCCGCCCAGCAGCACGGGGCGTTCGAAGGCGTAGGCGACGGCGTTCCTGAGCGCGTCGGGGTCGGCCTCCGTGAGGGGCAGGCCGTCGAGCAGCACCTGGCCGTGGTCGGGGTCCATCAGCCGTCCCGCCAGCAGGGCGAGGGTGCTCTTGCCCGCGCCGGAACGCCCGACGACGGCGGTCAGCGCCCCGGCGGGGATCTCCAGGTCGACGCCGTCCAGGAGCGGCAGGCCGTCGCCGGCCACCGTGACGGCACGGAACGAGAGCGCTCCGGCGCCCTCGGGCAGCGGGCGGGAGCCGGGAACCTGGGCGGGCAGGGCGAGCACCTCCCCGACCCTCCGGGCCGCGGAACGGGCGTGGGCGAGATCCATCAGCGAGTCGATCCTCTCGACGACGGCCAGGGCCAGCGCGGTGTAACCGGCCGCGGCCAGCAGTCGGCCCGGCTCAAGACGCCCGTCGGCGATGCCGAGCCCGGTCACCGCGAGCACGAGCACCTCGACGAGCAGCAGGAACAGCGAGAGCTGCCACACACTTCGGGCCTGGGCGCGCCACAGGGCGTGCCCGCTGGCGGACAGCTCCGCCAGCGGGGCGAGCACCCGGGAGATCTCGCGGTCGGCGGTGCCCGAGGCCCGCACGGTACGGATGCCCGCCAGGGCGTCGGTGAGGCGCGCGGCCAGTCGGCCCTGCGCGTCCTGGTAGCGGTCGTACAACCCCGAGACCCGGGCGACGAACACGCGGATGACGACGATCGCGACGGGCACACCGGCCAGGAAGGTCAGACCGACCCGCCAGTCGATCAGGAACAGCCCGACGGCGCCGCCGATGGAGGTGAGAAGCCCGGTGACCGTGTACAGCAGTGTCAGCGGGACGTATCCGGAGATCGCGGTGTTGCTCACCAGACGGTTGGCCAGTTCCCCGGTGGGGAACCGGCGCGCCTGGACGGTGTCGAGTCCCAGGACGTGGGCGGTGAGGCGGGAGCGCAGGGCCGACGTGGCGGACGCGGTGGCCGTCACCCCGGCCAGCGCGCCGGTGACCTCGGCGCCCGTGGCGACGGCGATGACGAGGGCGAGCCATGTCACGGCGTCCGCCGTTCCCCGCCCGGTCAGGACCGCGTCGACCGCGGCGGCGAGTGCGGCGGGCAGGGCCAGTGCGGCGGCGGAGGAGGTGAGGACGGACACCGTGGCCACCGCCAGCGGCGCCCACGCGCCACGCGTCAGCGACCAGAGAAGCCGGTCGCCGTGCTTGTGCGTCACTCGCTCTTCCGGCGCGTCCGACGCATGGTCTGACATCGTTGTCCTCTCTCGGTTCTCCGGCGGCGTCACGGCTGGGGAGCCACCCGGCCGGGAAGGGCCGCGCCCGGTTCGGTGACCGGGCGCGGCGCCGTCATGGCCGTCCTCCCGGGGAGACGCCGGGCTCCGGCGCCTCCCACGAGGCGGACGTGCTCAGGTGGTGGTCATGTTGCAGGTGCGGCCCTTGCAGGTGATGCCGCAGGTGGGGCCGCTGCACTCCCGCAGCTGGGACTCCTCCGCGACGGCGGGGAGCAGGTCCAGGGCGACGATGTCGAGTTCCATGGCTTCTGCCTTTCTGTGATGGAAGTCGCCGCGGGCGTTGGCCGCCTCGCGAGCGATGTTCAGGTGTGCCTCCTCCGGGGCGCGTATCGCCCCGGAGGAGGTCCGGGCCACCGTGGTCGTGACGGCCCCACTCGGGGCCGTCGTCCCCCGGGACCCTTCCGACGCGGGAGACGTCAGAAGGGGTTGGTCCAGTCGCAGGTGGGACCGGTGCAGGTGTGCTCACAGGACTTGCCGCTGCAGGTGACCTGGCACGGGTACAGGGGGCTCTCCTCCTCGGCGGGGAGCAGGTCCAGAGCGGTGATGTCGAGTTCCATGTCTTCTTCCTTTCCGTGGTCGGAATCACCGCGGGCGTGGACACGCCCGCGGTGTCCTTCTGGGAGGTGCGGACTCCGGGGATGGTCCGTGACGTTCCTTCGCCTCGGAGATCCGCGTTCTCCTCGCGCTCCTCCCGCTGGGGAGGAGGTGTCACCGGTTGGTGCCCTCGCAGCTGAGCTGGCAGTGGTAGGTGTACTCACAGGAGTGGTTGCACGGGTACAGCCGGGACTCCTCCCTCTCGGGGAGCATGTCCAGGGCCGTGACGTCGAGGTCCATCGCCTTCTCCTCCTTTCTCTCCGGTCGCCGTCAAGGTCCGCGGGTGCCCGCCTCTTTCCCGCTCTCTCGGAGCGAGGAGAGGCGTCAGCTGCTGGTGACCCGGCAGGTGCCGCCGATGCTGCAGGTCCTGGCGCAGGTCACCGTGCACACGTAGAGGGGGGACTCCTCGGCGGGGAGCAGGTCCAGAGCGGTGATGTCGAGTTCCATGGCTTCTGCCTTTCTTGCTGTTCTCTGGGAGATGTCCGGCGCGAAGGCGCACCTTCTCCGGTGGCGTCGCGTGAACACCACCGCGCCGGAAGGGGCCGTGCCCAGGCCGGTGCCCGGGCACGGCACCGTCAGGACCGTCCTCGGAACACGCCGGACACCCGGCGGCCACACGAGGACGGACGGCCTCAGGCCGAGGTGACCATGCAGGTGCGGCCGTGGCAGGTGACACTGCAGGTGACCTGGCAGTCCTTCAGCTGGGCCTCCTCGGCGGGGAGCAGGTCCAGAGCCGTGATGTCGAGTTCCATGGCGATGCCTCTCTACTGATTCGGTGATTCCGATGCCGGGTGACGCGAGGAGGACCTCACGCGGAGGTGTACAGGCAGGTGGGGTTGTTGGTGCCGCAGGTGCGCGGAGAGCAGGTGTTGTTGCACGGGTAGAGCGGGGACTCCTCCTGAGCGGGGAGCATGTCCAGGGCCGTGATGTCGAGTTCCACGGTGGTGCCTTTCTGCTTATCCGCTGGTTCTGATACCGATCAGTGCGAGGGAGACGTCACCATTCGGTGATCTGGCAGGTACGGCCGGTGCCGCAGGTACGCGGGTAGCAGGTGACCTGGCACGGGTAGAGCTGGGACTCCTCCTCGGCGGGGAGCAGGTCCAGAGCGGTGATGTCGAGTTCCATCGTTTTCTCCTTCTTTCTCGTTGGTCGTCAGGGCCGGCCGCCTTCGATGACGACGGCCCTCCGTACCGGCCGGTCCCGGGTTCCTCCACCGGGCGAGCCCGTGGGAGCCCCCGGGCCGGCCGGGGCTGTGGCCCCGTCCACGCCGGCTAGGCGGACGGGGGCGTCCCGGTGCGCAGGAAGCCGACGAGGCCGTCGCGGACGGCCTTCCCGTCGCTCTCGGAGAGCGGGTCGTGGCCCGCGCCGGGGATCTCCAGATAGACCGCGTGGTGGCGATTCCCGAGCAGCCGGTCGCGCAGGCGCCGGGAGTGGGAGACGGGGATGATCGGGTCCCGTTCGCCGTGGACGATGAGCAGGGGCGTTCGCAGGCGGTCGGCCAGCCGCAGCAGGTCGCGGGGCCCGAGGTCGTCGTGGATCTCCTCACGGCCGCCGAGCCGGTCGAGCATCGTGCGCACCGTGGTGGGCCCGTCCTCGTACAGCTCCCGCCCGGACAGGAACGGGGCGACGACCGCGGCGCGGGCCCACAGCTCCGGCCGCGCGGCGGCGGCCAGCAGCGCCAGGTAGGCCCCGTAGCTGGCGCCGTACAGCGCCGGTCGCTCCAGGAGCGGCCCTCTGACCGCGCCCAGGGCGCGTCCCAGGTGGAGGACGTCGTCCAGGTCGGGACCGCCCCACGCGCCCTGGATCGCGTCACGGTGGGCGGCGCCGTATCCGGTGCTGCCGCGCTGGTTGGGGGCGACCACCGCGATCCCCTCGGCGGCCAGGCTCTGGAACAGCGGGTCGAAGCCGAGCTGCCAGGCCGCCTCCGGGCCGCCGTGCAGGGCGATCACGACCTGCGCGGCGGTGGCCGGCTCGCCGTACACGACGGCCTCGATGGCTCCGGCGGGGCCGTCGTAGGTGTGGACGCGGGCACCGGCCCAGCGGGGCCGGGAGGGTTCGGGGGCGGACGGGATCCGTTGCGCCCGCCGGGACACGGTGATCGGGCCGGGGGGCCGGTCGGGCGTGGTGTGGATCAGGTGCAGGTGGGTGTCGCTCCAGTGCGCCAGGGGGAACAGCGTCCCGCCCGGCAGGCCGCTCTCCTCCGTGACGTCCCCGACCAGGTCGTGCAGCAGGAGGTGGGAACGGGCACGGCGGGTGACCGCCAGGGCCAGCCGTCGCCCGTCGGGGGACAGGGCGAGCGGTGTCACGCTTCCCTCGATCGCGTTCAGCCGGTCGAGGAAGACGGTGGGCTTGTCGTCGTGCAGGAGTCGCACGCCGAGCCGGTACGCGCCGTCGCGCCGGGCGGCGGTGAGCAGCGCACCCGTACGGGGCGCGGCCAGCAGCAGGTGCTCGTCGCCGGACAATCCGGTCAGGGGTTCGAGGGCGCCGCGCGCCAGGTCCAGGACCGCCGTGCCCGTTCCCGCCATGGAGCGGACGGCCAGGCGTGTGCCGTTCTCGTCGAGCCAGACCCCTCCGCCGACCAGGTCCGGCAGTACGGTGACCAGCTCGGGCGGTTCGGGCCTGCCGGACAGGCGCAGCACCCTGCTCTGCTCGACGCCGGTCGCGAAGGCCACGGCCGCCGTTCCCCCGCCTGGCCCCGCGACGATCCCGAGGCCGTTGCCGAGGACGGTGCCCAGCTCGTGTTCCTCGGTCCGCCCGCCGTCCCGGGAGGGGACGGCGAGCAGGACGCGGTGCACGCCCTCGGTGCCGATGTGGCAGAGCAGGAGGTGTCCGTCGTCGGTGGCGATCGGCACCGTCATCGGCGTCTGCTCGTCGCGGACGCGCAGCTCCCGGGATTCCCGCCCGGTGTCGGCCAGGTCCCACAGCTCGGGGGCGAGGCGGCCGTGACCGTGGTCGGCCAGGCAGGCGAGGTACCGGCCGCGCCCGGAGAAGCGGAAGTTGATCCGGCGGACGTCGGGAAGGCGGTCGGCTCCGGTCGCGAGGCCGCTCGTGAGACCGACCGCCGTACGGCCGGCGTCCGTCGTGCCGAGTTTCATCGCGCCCGGCCCGTGGCAGCCGCGGGCACCGGAACGCCCTTCGGCTCATCCGCCATCCAGGGGCGTGGCCCGCCGTGGCGCAGCCTCAGCAGGAAGTCCAGAACACCCGCCATGCCGGTGTTCCAGCCGAGGCTCACCTCGTGCCCGCTCTCGTCGGCCACGACCAGCAGCCCGTCGCGGAGCATGGCGCGTGCCCACAGGCACGCGGCCAGTTCCTCGGCCCGCTCGCGG
The DNA here is from genome assembly GCF_040631275.1 of Streptosporangium sp. NPDC020145. NCBI lineage: Bacteria > Bacillati > Actinomycetota > Actinomycetes > Streptosporangiales > Streptosporangiaceae > Streptosporangium > Streptosporangium sp. NPDC020145. Next base: position 128,507 of record NZ_JBEXZT010000016.1, read on the forward strand.
TAGGCGGGCTCGTCGAGCAGGTCGGCCATGTCCAGGAGGAACTGCCCGTCACCGGCCAGCCCGTGGCAGGCGGCCGTACCCATGTGCAGGCGGCCGGAGTGCACGGCCACCGCGGCGGCCTCGGCCGCGTCACGGAAGCGCGGTTCGCCGGTGGCCGCGTACAACCGGACCAGGAACGTTCCCACCCCGGAGGAGCCGCTGCACCAGTGGGTTTTGCGGGCCACGCCGCCGGGGCTCTCGGCCCACCAGGCGGCGTCGTCCTGGCGGATGGCCGCGGCCAGCAGGGTCTCCCCCGCCGCCACGGCGGTCTCCAGGCAGTCGTCCCGGCCGAGCGCGGTTCCCGCCGCCAGCAGGTAGGCCCCGATCCCGGCCACGCCGTGGCCGAAGCCGTAGTGCAGCACTCCCGCCAGTGCGGAGTCGAAGTCCGGGGGAATGCGCCACAGCACGGCCTCCGGGGTGCGCTGGGCCACCTTCAGCAGGGCGTCGGCGCATCTGTCCGCCTTGTCGCGGAACTCGGTGTCACCGGTGGCGTGCCAGAAGTGCAGCAGGGCCAGTCCCGTTCCGGCGAGGCCGTGACAGATGTCCGGGTTCGGCCAGTCGTCCGGCAGGCCCCGGGCCATGTCGAGCCCCTGGGCTCGCAGGGAGGCGTCGTCGAGCGCGCGGCCTGCCTCGTACAGGCTCCACGCGATGCCCGCCCGGCCGAAGTACAGCCCCGGCGAGGGCCGCGGCTCACCGGCCAGGCGGCGCACGGTCCAGTCCGCCACCTGCCGCAGCCCCGCCGTCAGGTCCTCGCGTGAGCCCGCCAGTAGGTCACCGCCCGTGCCCGGTTCGGAGGACGACGGAAGCTCGGGATCCACCACGGCGGCGAGCAGGGTGAGCACCCCGGCCGAGCCGTACTGCAGGGCGCACGGGTCGGCGGTCATGCCGAACCCGGTGACGGGCCACAGGGAACCGCGCCGCGTCACACCGCCCCCGGGTCCGGACGGCGATATCGTCCGCAGGACGTGGGCGAGCCCGTCCCCGAGCAGACGATCCTGGTCGGCCACGCTCAGGCGGTAGGCGCCCCCCGCGGAGGGAGACGGCCCGGTCCCGTCGGCCAACTCGTCCAGGAACGCCCGCACCCGGGTCAGGTCCCAGCGCAGGGAGGGCTCCTCCCTCATCAGTCCCAGGATCATCGGCGCCAGCGCGGTCGCCGTCGCGTCGTCGGCGGTCACCACGCTCAGCAGCGTGCGCAGCCGGGACTCCCACGGCCTGACCTCGGGGGACAGGTCCTCGGGAACCGACGGCTGGCAGCCGGTGGCCAGGAAGAACAGGGTCGTTCCCAGCGCGAACAGGTCGACCGTGGCATCGGGCGCGGGGCCGTAGTGGGCGGCCCGCACCTGCTCGGGCGGGGCGTAACCGGGTGTGTAGGCCCGGCCGACCGGCGTGCCGGGCACAGCGGCCATCTCCAGGTCGATCAGCAGGCACTCGTCGTCGGGGAGGACCATGACGTTGTTCGGCGTCAGGTCGCGCAGCACGTATCCCTGTTCGTGGACCGTCGAGACCAGCGCCGTCATCCTCTGCGCCAGGCCGACCACCGTCTTGCGCCACTCCGCGTCGGGCAGGGAAGGGCGCCGCTCGTTGACCCAGGCGCTGAGCGGGGTCCCGGTGAGGTGCTCCTGCGCGAGGAACAGGTTGCCGCCGGTCTCGAACAGCGCCGCCTTGCGTGCGGTGACCCCCAGCGGCCCGAACAGTTCCAGCATGCGGGCCTCGTGACGCAGCAGATCGCGTTCGTCGCGTCCGTCGATCGAGGCGCCGAGATGCGGGCGGGCCTGCTTGATCACGACCATGCCGCCGTCGGTGCGGTCCTCCGCCAGGAACACCCCGCCCTTGGCGCTGTGCCGGAGGGCCTGGCGCACCACGAACCGGTCCGCCAGCAGGACCGCCTCGGGCGCGGTGGTCCTGACCGTCGCCTGTCCCGACTCGAAGGGGCAGGGCGCCCACGCGGGCGGGGAGTACCAGGCGTTGCGTTCGTCGGTCACCGGGGTGCCGTCGGGGGCGGTCAGCCGGGAGGCGTAGGTGCCGTCGTTGTCGAGCTCGCTGAGGGCGGAGAACACCCCGAAGCGGTAGTGCACCAGGCTGCCGGGCCGGTAGGCGCGGTCGGACAGGATCGGCGGGCCCGGCAGACCGTACGTGGCGGTGTGCAGTTCCTCGGCGATCGCCACGGCGGCCTCGTCGTCGGGCGGGTAGACCGTGACGAACTTGCCCATCGACCCGCGGTTCTGGTCGCGGGAGACGAGTCCGCTCAGTTCCGTGAGCGTGGCGGCGAACTTGAACGAGCAGCGGTGACGGGCCAGCACCTCCACCACCCGCGTCAGCACCAGCGGCGCCGACAGCGGCGTCGCCGAGACGTGGAGTTTCCAGCCCTGCGGGCGGGTGGCCGCGTCCTGCGGTGTCACGTAGGTCCAGGGAGAGCCCTGCTGGATCTCCCAGCCCGGGACGACCCCTCCTTCCGCCCGTGGTTCCGCGTCACCCGGTCCGCTCACGGCCCTCGCCAGCGCCGCCGTGGCGACGTCCAGCAGGACGTGACGGTCCTCATCGAACCGGTTTCCCCCGTTGACAGCCTGCATGTCCACGTTTCCCCATCGTCTTCGCTCGATCTTGGTCCGCGCCGTCCACGACGGACGCGAACCGCTCACCGTCCGGGTTCGGCTCCGGGTGAGCGGCGTCGGCACCGGTCCGCTCACCGGCCTGTCGAGACCACCGTTTGAGCAGGCCGGCCCCCGGCCGAGGCCGTCGTGGGATCCGCCGGCACCACCCCTGCCGGCCGGCCCCCCGATGCCGAACTTGACATCGACAAGATACGACGCGGATTCAATCTTGGCAACGGCAAGATTGAGGTGGGTCATTCCGGGGCCGATGTCCGCCCGGCCCCGAGCCCGTACGGCGAGCCGTCCGGCACGGCGGGCCACGCGGCCCTCGTCCCGGTTCTTCTCCGGCCGCCGAAGGGAGCCGAACGGGACCGGCGAAGCCGTGATCCCGGAGGCGGCCCGCGTCGTGGGGTTCCCGCGAGAACCGGGACCCGGGGCGGCCGCCCGGCCGATGATTGAGCAGGTCCGCAGCCCTGAGGGGGGCATTACGGCGTTCAGGCGGCCCCGGTAGGCTGATCGCCGTGAGTAAGCAGTCCTATCATCACGGGGACCTGCGGCGGGCCCTGCTGGACGCGGCGCTGGAGGCCGTCACGAAGGACGGGCCGGTCGCGCTGAGCCTTCGCGAGATCGCCCGCCGGGCGGACGTCTCCCACGCCGCTCCCACTCACCATTTCCGCAACAAGGCCGGCCTGCTCACCGCGATCGCAGTCGAGGGTTACCACCTGCTGGCCGACGAGCTGGAACGGGTCCGGGTCACCGGCGGACTCGTCGAGCAGGGCGTCGCCTACGTCCTCTTCGCCACCGCCCACCCCGCCCACTTCGCGGTCATGCGCGTCCCCGACCTGCTCAACAGCCGTGACCCCGACTTCGTGGCCGCCCGCGACCGGGCCTGGCACCAGTGGCTGAGCGGCACCACCATGCCGGACGGCTCGACCGACTGGACCGCCGCCGTCGCCACATGGGCGATGATGCACGGCCTGGCCAGCCTGCTCGTCGAGGGAAACGTGCAGCCCGAGCCCGGCGGTGACGTCGAGGCACTGGCCCGTGCCGTCGGCCGCCACCTCGCCCCCCTGAAACCGCGGGCACCGCACCGCGACTGAGATCCGGCGCCCTGACCGGCGACTTCCTTGACACCGGCGGCTTCCAAGTGGCTCGCAAGAATGTCCCCCAGCGAATTCCAAGTGGCTCGCAAGAATGTTCGGTGAACCTGGCGACATCGGAACAACGCAGGTTTCCTCTCCGGACCGAGCCGCTCGAAGAAGAGCGCCGGCACGCTTCGTGTTTCACCCGGCTCCTTCGACCCGGCGAACGCGTCCGGAGGCGGCCGACGAGAAGTCCGGACCGGCGGTGTCACCGATCGTCCTGAGCGACTCTCCGAGATGGATGACCGACTGCAGATGAGCGGCACACCCCTGCCCCCCTTCGAGGGCATCCTCACCGCCGAGCACGAGACCCTCGTCGACGACATCCGTGACCAGTGGATGCGCGACGGCCTGTCCACCCGCCCCGTCGACAGGGGCGAGGCGGAGCGGGCGGTGCGCGAGATGTACGCGCTGGTCGGCCTGGAGCCGCCCCTTCTCAAGGTGTGGGTGGACTCGCCACCCGGTTGTTTCCCGATGGTCTCCGCCCTTGGCGGCTCCATCGTCCGCTGTGGGCACTTCGAGAACCGGCTCAAGGAGTGCCTGGAGGGCCGGCTCAGGGACCGGCTCGGGCAGCGGCTCTTGGACCGGCTCCGATGTCAGCTCCGCGCCCGGCTCTGGGAGCCGCTGTGGGGGCAGCTCCGCGCCCAGTTACGGGGGCAGCTCCTGAGCCAGTTGGGCGACCGGGCCGGATCCGATCCGTCCAGGTACGTGTGGGGGGCCAAGGACATCTGGAGGGACGCCTACTGGATCGCGTTCTACACCTCCGCCCTGCGTGTGGCCGGGGCGGGATCCGACGAACGCCTGGACGCGCTGGCGGAGGTGACCCGCAGGCTCGGCTGGTGGATCCCCCTGGCCGGCGCGGTCGTCATGTCCGGACGTCCCGTCGCGATCCGGCGTGACGGCGACCTGCGGCTCCACTGCGAGAACGGGCCCGCGCTCTCCTGGCCCGACGGGCACACGCTCTACGCCTGGCACGGCACCCGCGTTCCGAAGTGGGTGATCGAGGCCCCGAACTGCGAGGCCATCGCGACGGAGAAGGACGCCGAGGTCCGCAGGTGCGCCATCGAGTCCCTCGGCTGGGACCGCTACGTCGCCGAGACCGGACTGCCGCTGGTCGCCTCGGCGGAGGACCCCCGCGACCCGGCCCTGACCCTCGCCCTGTACGAGGTGCCCGAGGAGGTTCTGGGGGAGCCCGCCCGGGTCCTGCTGCGCGTCGGCGACCCCACGAGCCCCGGCGGGTCGCGCGGGAGGGCCGGGCTGGTCGTCCCCGTGGAGACGGCCACCCCGCTGGAGGCCTCCGAGTGGGATCACCCCCGGCTCTCCTGACGGGACCACGACCTCGTCAGACGGGAGAGGCCGCCCTGCCGTACGCCCGCCCTCCTAGGACCTGTTTTGTGGATCTTCGCCGTGGCGAGGATCGTCCAGGTGGATGCCCCGCAAGGCGGAGGAGGAGCTCATAACGGAGTTATGGGCGACGACGACAACGCGGCGGGGGGCCGCCTGGACGACCGCAGTAGGCGTAAAGATCCACAAAACAGGTCCTAGACCACGGCGCACCCATAGGTCGTGGTGAAAGGCGTGAGATCGGGAACGCCGAAGGTCTCACACATCGCCTTGAACGCGACGACCTTGTCCTCGCCGAAGCGCCGGACCCGGGTGGCGTAGGACGCGGCGGAGACGAATGTGGGCGGGGTGGACTTGCTGTGGAACTTGTCGGCGTACATCACCAGTCTCTCCTCACCCGACTCGGCGACATAGTCGGCGACGGGGATGGGAAGCCCCTGGTTCCGCACGTCGTCCCGACTGATCCCCACTCCGGTGTGGCAGGAGCAGAAGCGGCAGATCTCCTCAGGGAATCCCTCCTCACGGAGGAGTTCGTGGCCGAGCACGCCATGCCGTACGTAACGTGTGTGATCGAGTTCTCCGTCGGCGCCGTAAAGCCGGTAGACCCCGATGTCGTGAAGCAGGCTTCCCGCCCGCACAAGGTCCCTGTCGAGGTCGGATCCGGTACGCGCGAGAATCTGCTCGGCGATGCCGCACACGATTTCGCAGTGGGTGAAGACGAGCTCGAACGCCTCCCGCGTGGGCGCGTACTTCTCGTGGAGCGCGCGAATCTGTTCGTCTCCAGGAATCCGCATTCCGGGAGTCTAACAACGGGTGAGAACGGCGTTCGAGTGGCTCAGCCGAGGGTGCTCGCGTAGGCGAGCAGGCCGACGACCGCCGTGCCGAGCAGGGTGAGCAGGACGGAGCGGCGGCTCGGCCTCGGCCCCTCACGCACGAGCCTGAACCCCAGCGGCAGGAACGCCACGCACAACCCCAGGGTCCCGGCGATCGTGAACGCGTCCGTCCCCTTGAGCACGCCGAGCGGCACCGTCCCCATCGAGGCGAGCGCGATCGAGCCGGTCAGGCCGAGGACCCGGCTGCGGTAGGCGCCGAAGGCCAGGACGTACCAGCCGAACATGATCGTGAACGACAGGTAGCTGAACAGATGGGTGTCCTGGTAGGAGTCCTGGACGAAGGCCGTCGCGGAGTCCAGGCCGCGCCGCAGCACCAGCCGGAACGCGGTCTGGTTGATCCCGGCGTGGAAGGTGCGCTCGAACAGCCCGAAGATGACGAACGCCCCGCCCCACGCGGCCCACATGGGATGGGTCCGCCCGATCCCGCGGGCCAGCGTGACGACGGCGGGCCACATCAGCACGTTGCCCGCCAGGAACGCGGTGTAGCCGCCGATCACCAGGCCGGGAGCCCGCTGTACGGCCGCCAGCTGCTCGGTGAAGGAGAAGGGGAACGGCACCCGCGTCAACGCCCCCGCCAGCAGGAGCAGGGGTCCGACGATCATGGAGACCGCGCTGATCCGGCGGCCGGGGAAGCTGTGGTCGGTTGGCATGGCCCGACGATCGCACCGCGTCCACCCAGGGCGGATCAGCCCTCCGTGGACACTTCCCGGTCAGCCCCAGGGCTGTCGTTCATCCCCAGGGATGATCCTCCCTGGGTGGATGTGTCCTGGTTCGGCGGCGCGTTACCGTACCGGTCATGCCCGCAGAGAAGCCCACCCGCCGTCAGGTCGCCGCCGATGTCATGACGGCCGTCGCGCTCCTGACCGTGGACATCGGTCTCGCGGGCAACCTGCTCATGGACCAGACCGGGTCCCCGTGGCGGCTCCCGGTCTCACTGGCCGTCGCCGCCGCGATCGCCGTACCGCTCGCGCTCAGGCGGTACCGGCCGTTCGGGGCGTTCATCGTGATCGTGGCGCTTTCGGCCCCCGCCGCCGCGCTCGGCCTGCTGTGGGACCCGTTCGTCGCCACGGCCTGCGCTCTGTACACGCTGACACTCGGCGCCCGCAGGGAACTCGCGGCACGGGCCATGGCCTGCGCCGCCGCCGCGACGGTGGTCGCCGCCGCCGTCGGTGACCTGCCGCTCCCCGGCGGCGCGTGGTGGTACGTCCTGGCCCTGCCGCTGCTCGGGGGTGCCTGGCGGTGGGCGCTCAACGTGCGTGAACGCCGTGACCAGGAGGCACGCCTGGAACGGCAGCGTGAGCACCAGGTGCTGGTCGACGAGCGGCTGCGGATCGCCCGTGAGCTGCACGACGTGATGACCCATGGGATGGGGCTGATCGCGGTCAAGGCGAGCGTCGCCAACCACCTGGCGCGGAACCGGCCGGAGGAGGCCCTCGACGCGCTGCGGGTCATCGAGGCGACGAGCAGGCAGGCGCTCACCGAGACGCGCAGGCTGCTCGGGGTGCTCCGGGAGGACACCGGACCGGCCCCCGTGCCGACCCTCGGCGGCCTCACCGAACTCGCCGAGCGGGCCGCCATGGCCGGGGTGGACGTCGAACTGTCGGTCGAGGGCGGGAACGACCTCCCGGAACCCGTCGAGCTCGCCGCCTACCGGATCGTCCAGGAGGCCGTGACGAACGTCGTCAAGCACGCGGCCCCGGCCCGCTGCCGGGTGAACGTCCTGGCCGGGCAGGGGGTCGTGACGATCGAGGTGACCGACGACGGCCACGGCGCCCCGCCTCCCGCGACCTCCCCGGGACACGGCATCATCGGCATGCGGGAGCGGGTCACGATGTACGGCGGGCGGTTCGCCGCGGGGCCGCTGCCGGATGGGGGATTCCAGGTGAACGCGACCCTGCGCTACGAAGAGGCGCCGTGATCGAGCCGATCCGGGTGCTCGTCGCCGACGACCAGGCCCTGCTGCGGGGCAGTTTCCGGGCGCTGATCGAGAACGAGCCCGAGATGACCGTCGTCGCGGAGGCGGGCACCGGCGCGGAGGCCGTCGAACTCGCCCTCGCCCACCTGCCCGACATCGTGCTCATGGACGTGCTCATGCCGACGATGGACGGCATCGAGGCCACCAGGCGGATCTGCGGGACGCCGGAGACCCAGGGGGTGCGGGTCCTGATCCTGACCATGTTCGACCTGGACTCCCACGTGTACGCCGCGCTGCGCGCCGGGGCGGGCGGGTTCCTGCTCAAGGACACCCGGCCTGCGGAACTGTGCGACGCGATCCGCCTCGTCGCCCGGGGAGAGGGGCTCCTCGCCCCGACCGTCACCCGCCGGTTGATCGCCGAGTTCGCCCGCTCCCCCGAGCGGCCCCCGGTGCTGACCCGCGAACTCCAGCTCCTGACCGAAAGGGAGCGGGAGGTCCTGACCCTGGTGGCGCGCGGCCTGTCCAACACCGAACTCGCCGAGCGGCTACAGCTGTCACCGGCCACGGTGAAGACCTACGTCGGACGGCTGCTGGCGAAACTCCACGCCCGAGACAGAGCCCAACTCGTGATCATCGCCTACGAGTCGGGCCTGATCAGCCCGAACCGCTGACCCCCCTCCCCGAAAACGGCGTTCCGCGCCCTGACCGGACGCCGGTCAACGCCGCTCCTCGTCACCGGCCAGGAGATGGACGATGTCGAGGTCGCGGAGCCGGTCCGGATCGGTTTCGACGGCGATGCGGGTGATCTTCCCGTCGTGGACGGTGAACGTGATGACGGCCTTCGGCCGGCCCCGGTGTGACCAGACGGCCGCCGGGACGCCGTCGACCAGGGCGAGCCTGGCGGCCTGGGCCCGTCCGGCGAAGAACGCCGCCACCGCTTCGGCGCCGCGGATCTCTATGGCCACGGCCTCCGGATCGAGCAACTCGACCAGGGCGGTGAAGTCCCCTCCTCTGGCCGCGGCGAGGAACGCCTCGACGATCTCCCGCTTCGCCGATCGCGCGGCGTCGGAGGCGTCGGCCGTTCCCCGCACCTGGCGCCGGGCCCGGCTCGCGAGTTGCCGGGCCGCCGCCGGGGAGCGGTCGAGGATGGCGCCGATCTCGGTGAACGACACGGCGAAGACGTCGTGCAGGACGAACGCGAGCCGCTCGGCGGGAGTCAGCGTGTCCAGCACCACCATCAGCGCGACACCGACCGAATCGGCCAGAAGCGTCTCCTCCTCGGGGGTGGCCTGGCCGACCGGGTGGGTGCTCGGTCGCGGTTCGGCCGGTTCTGGCGGCAGCGCCCCGGCCGACTCCTCACGCCGGGCCCGGCGCGTCTCCAGCATGTTCAGGCAGACCCGGGCAACGACGGTGGTCAGCCAACCGGCCGGGTTCTCCACCTGGCCGGTTTCGGCGCGGCCGACCCGCAGCCAGGCCTCCTGCACCGCGTCCTCGGCCTCGGTCGAGGAGCCGAGCATCCGATAGGCCACCGCGTACAGGCGGTTCTGGTGCTCGGCGAACCGCTCGCTCAGCCAGTCCTGCTCAGCCATCTGTCACATTCCTCCGTCCGTGCCTGTCATACCAATTGACCGGCGAACGCACGCCGATGTGACATCCGGGCCCCGGCCCGGATGTCCGGCCCGCCGACGCACACCACCCCACGCACAGGGAGCAAGGCATGAAAGCGCACGTCAGCTCGATCCTTCTCGGAGTCCGGGACATGGACCGGGCCAAGCGGTTCTACACGGAGGGACTCGGCTGGAAGATCAAGAACGACTACGGCATCTCGGTGTTCTTCGAGTCGGACGGCGCCTCGCCCGTCGGTTTCTACGGTCGCGAGGGCCTGGCCGACCAGGTGGGCACAAGCCCTGAGGGCAGCGGCTTCAGCGGACTGGTCCTGACCTACGTCGTCCGTGGTGAGGCGCGGGTCGACGAGATCATGGCGGAGGCCGAGAAGGCCGGCGCCACAGTCCTCAAGCCCGCCGGTGCCCTGCCGTGGGGCGGGTACGGCGGCACCTTCGCCGACCCGGACGGCTACGTCTGGAGTCTCGGCTACAGCCCCCGGGGAACGGACCAGCCCTACGCGGAGTGACCGCGACCTTCTGCGCCAAGCCCGGGACGGTGGACCACGCGCCGCCGTCCCGGACGGCTGCACCCCGGCGCGGGGCGTGTCGCGATCCCAGCGAAGAGAAAAGACGCCTCCGGCAACGCGGAGGTCTGACCTGCCCCCGAAAGGGGAGAGCACATGTCGAAACACCTGAAGACTGGCCTGTACTGGTTCATAGCCCTTCAGTTCATGCTGGGCGCCGTGACCAAGTACTGGCCGGGAGACACGATATTCAGCACGGCGTACTCCGTGAAGTTCGCCGACTGGGGCTACCCCTTCTGGATGCGCTTCGTGGTCGGCGCCCTGGAAGGTGCCGCCGCCGTCCTGCTCGTGATCCCCAACCGGCGAACGCGCTTCCTGGGCGCCACAACGCTGATGTTCGTGCTCACCGGCGCGGTCACCACCCACATCGTCAACCACGACCCGGCGGTGGAAAGCTGGGCCGCGCCCACCCACCTCCTCATCATGGGCGTTCTCGCACTGGCCAACTGGCCCGCCGACTGGCGGGACCTTCTGCGGGCTCCTGTCGCCTCACCGAACGGATCACGGTCCTGAGCGTCCTGATGGCGCGCGACCTGTCCGGCGCCGAACTCGCCGAGCGGCCACGGTGAGGACCTACATCGGACGGCTCCTGGCGAAACTCCACGCCCGAGACAGAGCCCAACGCGTGATCATCGCCTACGAGCCGGGCCTGATCAGCCCGAACCGCTGAGAACACCCAGACCCCGAGGTCACTCGGCGGAGCGCCAGTCGCTGTAGGTGGTGGTGAAGTCGGCCCGGTAGATGCCGGCGCTTCCGGTGGGGAAGCTCCAGACGAGGTGGAACGCCTTCGGCCTGTCGTGCGTGTCAGTGGTCAGCAGGTAAGTGAGGTACGAACGAGAACCCTCCTTCATGACGTCCCCACCCATCCACGAGTCGAGAAGCTCCCGCAGGAGCCCGTTCGTCTTGTCGACGGCCAGGGTTCCCGAGTAGGTGTGTCCTTTGCGCTCCATCCGGGTGGAGTTGGCCACCACCTCACCGATGACGGACGGCCCGGCTGTTCCCGCGACCATGAGCACGGCCCACTCGGCGGTGCCCGCCTTCAGGCTCAACAGGTTCTTCTTACCGGGATAGAGGACACCGTCACGGACGACGACGTGACGATCATCGAACTCGTCGCCCCCGATCCTGATGTCGAAATCGTCACGGCCGGCGTGAGCGGTACGGTTCACCACCCTGCCGGTCACCGTCGCGACGGCGGAACTCTGGGTGAAACCGCCCTCGTAGGAGAAACTCGCCGAAGGGGTCATGGTCAGCGCCAGGTCGAGGGCGGCGGCAAGGTCGGCGGTCGTCTTCGGCGCTTCCGGCCGTACCGGAGTGGCCGGGGTCGTCGAAGGTGGCGGGGGCGTCGAGAGAGTCGTCGAGGCGGGCACAGTCGACGGGCTGGCCGGTGGGGTGGACACCGGGGCGGACGGTGGGGTCGACCGTGGCGTGGACGAGGGCGCGGCGAACAGGCCGGCCCCGTCCGGCAGGGACCAGAGGACCGCCCCCGCCACCCCCACGACGGCGACGGCGACGGTACCGGCCAGCACGCCCCGGCGACGGCCGCCCTTCCGCGTCTCCCGCCTGCCCTGCTCCCCCTGCTTGTCCGGGCTGTCCTGCTCTTCCTGCCCGGCTTGCTCCTCCTCTTCCTCCTTCCGCCAGGAGACATCCTCGACGGGAGGCTCCCAGGTGTGGTCGAGCCGTGTCGTCAGTTCGTCGGTCCCGTCGATCCGCCACGCCTGCGACGCCTCCGCCAGGATCTCCCGCGCGGAGGGCCGCGACGCCGGGTCCTTGGCCAGTGCTCTGCCGACCAGCTCGCGCAGGGGTTCGGGGACTTCGGAGGTGTCCACCGGGTCGTTGAGGACCCTGAGCGCGAGGACCTCGGGACGGGCCGTGCCGTAGGGCGGTCTGCCGGTCGCCGCGTACACGGCGAGCAGTCCCCAGCCGTAGACGTCGGCGGCCGGTCCTGCCGACGTGCTGCGGTACTCCTCCGGGCTCAACCAGCCGGGGGTGCCGACCAGAGCCCCGGTGCGGGTCACGGACGTCCCGTCGAGGGCCCGCGCGATCCCGAAGTCCACGAGCTTGGGGCCGTTCGGCGCGAGGATCACGTTGGAGGGCTTGATGTCACGGTGCACGACGTCCACGGCGTGGACCGCGACCAGCGCCTCCGCCAGCCCCACCACGAGGCCGAACCACTGATCCCCCGTCAGGGGGCCGTCGGCCCGGACGTGGTCGCCCAGCGTCCGCCCCGGCACGTACTCGGCGGCCAGCCAGGGGCGTGCCGCGTCCGCGTCGGATTCGAGGATCCGCGCGGTGCACAGGCCCCGTACCCGGGTGAGGACGGAGATCTCCCGCGCGAACCTCATCCGGAACTCCGGGTCTCCGGCGAGGGAGTCGTGGACGAGCTTGACCGCGACACGAGCACCGTCCGGGGCAAGACCGGCGTACACGACCCCCATGCCGCCCGCTCCCAATCTGCCCATGATGTGGTACGGACCGATTCGCCGAGGATCAGTGCCATCGATCGGGATCACTGAGAGTTTGTATCTCATTCCCGTCGTCGTGTGAACGAGCTGGCGGTCATCAGTGTGAAATCCGGCGCTTCCCTTGATAACGCCCCTGCCACAATGGTGGTGAATCGTGACCTTTGTACCGCCCCAAAGGCACACTAGGGTCAGGCGAAAACAGGCGCCGGAAAGCGGGAGTGGGATGGCGTGGGCAGCCAGGGCGGTCACCGTCGTCCTGGCCGTGGTGTCTCCGTTGCTCGTGACCGCGGCCATATGGATCTACGCGACCCTCCCCGAGGAGTGGAAGTCGCCCGAGACCGTCACGCCGCTGACGGCGGCGGGGGTGACCTTCCCCGCGGTCGGCGCGTTCCTCATCGCGCACCGGCCCAGGCTCAAGCTGGCGTGGCTGATGTGTCTGGGCGGGCTCGGCGGCGCCGTACACGACTTCTGCCAGGCGATGATGCTGCTGACCGCCTCGCACGGGAACCTCACGCTCGCGGGGTTCCTGAGGTTCGCGGTGTATCTGGGCTGGGGGGTCTCCGGGCTCGCGCTGGAGATGCTGCTGCCGCTGTACTCCCCGGACGGCAGGCTGCCCTCGCGGCGCTGGCGGGCGGTGGTGCTGCTCGGCGCGGTGTCCACCGTCGCCGAGACCACCCGCCAGTTCATCCGGCCCGACCCGCCGCTTGAGGGTTACCTGTTCCCTGCGGTCATCCACAACCCGCTGCAGATCCCCGAGCTGGCGCCGTACCACCAGACGATGCTGGTGGTGAACTGGACGGGGATCCTGGCGACGCTGCCGCTGGCGGCGCTGTCCATGCTGCTGCGTTTCCGCGGGGCGGACCCGGAGGTCAGGCGGCAGATCGGCTGGCCGCTGCTGGCGTTCGCCGGGTACATCGTGTTCATGTTCGTCGGCGTCGCCGCGCCTGAGCTGACCTGGCTGTCGATCCTGTGGGCGATGCTCATCCCGGTCGCGCTGCTGTTCTCGGTGATGCGCTACCGGCTGTACGGCATCGACACCATCGTCAGCCGGACCTTCGTCGCGGCGGGGCTGCTGGCCGTGGTCGGTGGGGTCTACTTCGGCGTGGCCGCGCTGTCGAGCCTGCTGGTCTCCGGCCTCGACCAGATCGCCGGGCTCGCCGCGGCCCTGTTCACCGGCGCGTTCTTCCAGCCGTTGCGCCGGACGCTGCAACGGTCCATCGACCGCCTGCTCTACGGTCCGGTCGGCGACCCGCGTGTGCTCGCGGAACGGCTGGTCCAGGAGGTACGCCGGGGGGATCCGGCGCAGGCGCTGGCGTCGGTGATCGGCGTGCTGCGTGAGGGCCTGGCCGTACAGGGGGTCACGGTCGAGGTGACCGGCGGCGAGCCGGGACAGCGGGTCGGCGTGGCGAGCGCGACCAGCGGGCAGATCGGCGACGCTCCCCGTGAGGTGCCGCTGGTCTGGCACGGCGAGCGGGTGGGGCGGCTGCTGGTCGGACCGCCGACCCCGCGCCGCTTCCCCGCCGCGCACGACGAGCGGGTGCTGGCCACGCTGGTCCCCTACGCGGCCGACGTGGCGCACGCGCTGCGGATGTCGGCCGACCTGCAACGTTCCCGGGAGCGCATCCTGAGCACCAGGGAGGAGGAACGGCGGCGGCTGCGCCGTGACCTGCACGACGGCCTCGGGCAGACGCTCAGCGGGCTGGCCATGACCATCAACATGGCCCGCCTCAGCCTGAAGACCTCCCCCGACGCCGCCGACGGGCTGCTGCGTGAGCTGCGCTCCGGCATGGACTCGGTCACCGGCGACATCAGGCAGCTCGTCTACGGCCTGCGCCCGCCCGCCCTCGACGACCTCGGGCTGGCCGCCGCCGTACGGGCGCTCGCCGGACCCGCCACCCCCGAGGGGCCCGTCACCGAGGTGAGCGTCGAGGGCGAGCTGGACGACCTGCCCGCCGCCGTCGAGGTGGCCGTCTACCGGATCGCGCAGGAGGCGCTGACCAACGTCCGGCGGCACGCGAACGCCACCCACGTCCGGGTCGAACTGCGCCGCGAACCCGAGGCGCTGCGCCTGCTGATCGTCGACGACGGCGCCGGGCTGGCGCCGGATCGCCGCGCGGGTGTCGGCCTGACCTCCATGCGCGAGCGCACCGCGGAGCTGGGCGGGCTCTGCCTCGTCAGCGGCGGCCCCGGGGAGGGCACCACGGTCGAGGTGACGCTCCCCCTTCCCGCGGTCCCCTTCGCCGACACGCGGCCGGTGCCCCAGCACGGGTAGCCGGTCCCGCGACCCGGGGTCCGGGCGTGGCGCCGGCCGAGGGCCTCACAGGGAGGGCACGTGGCCCTGGTCGTTCGTGGAGCGCTCCCGGGCCTCGTCGAGCGCCTGGGCGAGGCTGTCGCGGATCATCAGGATCCGCGACAGGCCGGTCAGGTCAAGGACGTGGCGCATGAAGGGCTGCGGGGCGACCAGCAGCAGCGTCACCCCCCGCTGCTGGGAACCGGTGAAGGCGGCGACGAGGCGGCTCAGGCCGACCGAGTCGCAGAAGGTGGTTCGTTCCAGGTTCAGCAGCAGGTGGTCGCCGTCCAGTTCCTCCCACAGCCTGTCGATCACGGCGCCCAGCACGGGAGAGGTGTCGTAGTCCAGCGCACCGGACACGTGCACGATCGTCGGATAGCCGTCTGTACCGGCCTCCACGGTGAAGGCCTGCTGCGCCTGCCCCGTCTGGTCGTTCTGGTCGGCGTGGTGCGACATGGCTTCCCTTCCACTGACAGGCGCCCCCTGCCGGTACACGGCTCTGGGACCACGGTAAGGCACATCCGGGCGTCCTGTGCGCCGCGCCGGCCCCGGGTGCCCGCCGGGCTCAGACATGCGGACGGAGCGGGACGCGTACGGCGAGCATGGCGACGTCGTCGTCGGCCTTCGGCCCGGCCATCTCGTCGGCCAGTGTCTCCAGCAGCTCGGGCAGCGGCCGCTCCCCGTGGGCGGCCAGCAACGCGCGGGTGGTGCCGATGGCCTGCTCGACGTCCCGGCCGGGCCGGTCGACGAGGCCGTCGGTGTACAGCAGCAGCGTCGAGCCGGGCACCAGGTCCATGCGGTGGTCGGTACGCGGTGGATGGCCGAGACCCGGATAGAACAGCACGTCGTGCTGGTCGAGCCGCCGGGTGCTCCGGTCGGGCAGGAGCAGCAGCGGAGGCGGGTGACCGGCGTTCGACCAGGTCAACGCCCATCCGGCGGCGCCGTGCTCCAGACGGGCGTGCAGGATGCTGCCGGTCGCGGGCAGCCGCAGGCTCAGGCAGGCGTGTTCGAGAGCGGTCAGCGCGGCCGCGGGCCCGAGCGCGGGGTGGTCGAGTACGGCCTGGCGAAGCATGCTGCGCACCTGCCCCATCAGGGCGGCGGCCCGTATGTCGTGGCCGGTGATGTCGCCCACGGTGATCGCCAGGGAGGACGTCACCGGCCCGCCGGGGACGCCGGGCAGCGGGAAGCTGTCGTACCAGTCGCCTCCGACCATGTCGTCGGTGGCGGCGGGCCGGTACAGGGCGGCGCTGTCCAGTCCGGGCGTGGCGGGCAGGTCGGTCAGCATGGCGCTCTGCAGCTGACGGGCGACGGTGATGCGTTCGCCGAGGAACAGCGCGCGTGCCACGGTGTGCGCGGTGTAGCTGGCCAGCGCGTTCAGTGTCGCCTGTTCCACCAGGTCCGGCTGGTGGTGCCGATTCCAGCCGACCATGAGCACGCCGACCGGGCCGCGGCTGGCGATCAGCGGCAGGCACACCGCCGAGGTCAGGCCCAGGGAGTCGAACGCGGCCACCGCCTCGGGGCTGTACCGGGCCGCCAGGTCCTCCCGGCTGGGGATGGCGATCATCCGGCGATCGCGCAGCGCCCGTGCCGAGGGGAAGGGCGCCTCGGTGTCGTACTGGCCGAGGACCTCCTCGACCTCGTGCGGGCCGTCCGTGTCGGGCACCCGCGTCAGCCTGCCGTCCCGCAGCAGGCTCAGTCCGATGTAGTGCGGCGCCAGGGCGCCGATCACCAGGTGGCGCAGTCGCTGCCGCACGTCCTGGACGCTGGTGGCCTCGGCCATCTCCTGGGAGGCGCGCAGCAGCATCGCGGCGTTGGCCTGGGCGGTCGCGCGCGCCTCCTCCGCGGCCGCGCGGGCGTCCTCCGCGGCGCGGGAGGCCAGGCGCAGCCGCAACTCACTCGAACACGCCGCGGCCAGGTCGGCCAGGTCGGTCAGTTCCGCGTTGGTCCACCGGCGGGCGGTGGTGTCGACCGCGCACAGCGACCCCAGCACCCGCCCGTCCTCGTCGGTCAGCGGCATCCCCGCGTAGGCGACCATCCCCAGCTCGGCGACGGCCGGGACGGCACGCACCCGCTCGTCGAGGCGGGCGTCGGTCAGGACCAGCGGTTCGCCGTCCGTCACGACGTACCGGCACAGCGAGTGCGACAGCGGACTCTGCCGGCTCTCGGCCCATGGTCCTGTCAGGCCTGCCAGGCCGGGGAAGACCTGACGGTCTCCCTCGACCAGGGACACCAGCGCCACCGGTGCCCGCAACGTCCGGGCCACCAGAGCGGCGAAGCGCTCCATGTTCGTGTCCGCCCTGGCCGACAGGCCGGTCCGTCCTCGCTCTTCGCACCGCCTGTCCTCGGCGCCCTTGGTCGACATCGGTGTTCACCTGTCTTGTGTGATGCTTACTGGTCGTGGCGACGAGCGCCGAACCGGTTACTGCCCATGGACGGCCGATATGTGCCTGCGCTCCGGGGTGGATTCTCCTGCCCCGGGCCCTCAGGCCCTGGCCACCGTACTCCCGAGGGGTGCTTTTCGTACCTTGTCGGCCCGGCCACACGCACCGGAAAAAGACCGAATTGTTCTACAATGGGTGAAAAAATAATACAGCGGCCAAGGTGGCGGGGCGATGCCGGTGTTTTCTTCCCCACATCGGCAAGAGAACGGGACGTGCATCATGGGCCGTGGACGCGACCGGGACGAGTGGCGGCTTCGGGATCCGGTCAGGTGGGTGAAAGGGCGTTCGGTGACGCGTTCTGAAGACGCTGGGCGTGAACCGTCGGTGACGGCGGGAGCCGACGTGTTCGCCGTCGACGGCGAGATCGGCGGTGATCTCGCCCTGGTTGACTGGGAGGCGACCCCCCTCGGGTCACCGGCTCGCTGGCCGCAGAGCCTGCGGACGGCGGTGAGCATCCTGCTGTCGTCCCGGTTCCCGATGTGGATGGCCTGGGGGCCGGACCTGACGTTCTTCTGCAACGCCGCCTACCGGCGCGACACGCTGGGCCGCAAGTACCCGTGGGCGCTCGGCCGCCCGGCGAACGAGGTGTGGGCGGAGATCTGGGACGACATCGGCCCCCGGATCGACACCGTGCTGACCACCGGCAGGGCGACCTGGGACGAGGCCCTGCTGCTGTTCCTTGAGCGGTCGGGGTACCCGGAGGAGACCTACCACACCTTCTCCTACAGCCCCCTGCGTGACGACGACGGCCAGGTGGTCGGCATGTTGTGCGTGGTCAGCGAGGACACCGAGCGGGTCGTCGGCGGACGGCGGATGACGACGCTGCGGCACCTGGGCTCCGACCTCAGCGTGGTGCGCACCGAGCAGGAGATGCTCGCCTTCACCGGCAGGCAACTCGGCCGCAACCTGCGGGACCTTCCCTTCACGCTGACCTACCTGTTCCAGGACGACGGCTCCGCCCGGCTGGCCAACGCGACCGGCGTCGCCCCCGGGCACCCCGCCGCCCCGGCGGCCCTGCCCGCCGGGGACACGGACGGAGTGTGGCCCGCCGCGACACTCGCCCAGGGAGAACCGGCGCTCGTGGACCTCCGGAGGGCTCCGTTCACCGCCCTGCCCACCGGGGACTGGCCGCAGCCGCCCACGCAGGCGCTGGTCCTGCCGCTGCTGCGACAGGGCGGCGGGCCGTACGGGTTCCTGGTGACCGCGCTGAACCGGTACCGGCCGCTGGACGACGGTTACCGCGGATTCGCCGAGCTGGTCGCCGGGCACATCGCGGCGGGGGTCGCCAGCGCCCGCAACTACCAGGCCCAGCAGCGGCGGGCCGAGGAACTGGCCGAGCTCGACCGGGCCAAGACCACGTTCTTCTCCAACATCAGTCACGAGTTCCGCACCCCGCTCACATTGATCATGGGGCCGCTGGAGGAGCTGCGCGGGCAGCTCGCCGAGGCGGATCCCCGGATACGCGAGGAGCTGGAGACCGTCCACCGCAACGGGCTGCGGCTGGGCAAGCTCGTCAACACCCTGCTGGACTTCTCCCGCATCGAGGCCGGCCGTATGCGGGCCCGCTACCAGCCGGTCGACCTGGCCGCCGTCACCTCCGACCTGGCCAGCGTGTTCCGCTCGGCCGTCGAGAAGGCCGGTCTGTCCTTCGACGTCGACTGTCCTCCGCTGGACGATCCGGTCCACATCGACTACGGCCTGTGGGAGAAGGTGATCCTCAACCTGCTCAGCAACGCGCTGAAGTTCACCTTCGACGGCTCCATCCGGGTCCGCGTGCGCGCCTGCGACGGCCACGCCGTGGTCACCGTCGAGGACACCGGCATCGGCGTACCCGCCGGGGAACTGCCCAGGCTGTTCGAGCGCTTCCACCGCATCGAGAACACCCGGTCCCGCTCCAACGAGGGAAGCGGAATCGGGCTGGCTCTGGTGTGGGAACTCGTCGGTCTGCACGGCGGCACCATCACCGCCGACAGCGTCGAAGGAGAGGGCACCACCTTCACCATCCGTCTGCCCTTCGGGCACACCCACCTGCCCCCCGAGGCGCTGACCCCGGCCACCGGTACGGCCCCGTCCCTCGCCGGGCCTCTCTCCGTGACCTCCGCCGCGGCCGACCCCTACCTGCAGGAGGCGCTGCGCTGGCTGCCCGACGATCCGACCGCCGAGACGACGGAGGCGGCGGGGACGGCTCCGGCCTCCGACCCCCCGGCACGGGTGCTGATCGCCGACGACAACGCCGACATGCGCGAGTACCTCGCCCGCATCCTGCGGGGGGCCGGTTACCTGGTCGACGCGGTCGGCGACGGACGGCAGGCCCTGCGGGCCGTCCGCACGACCACTCCCGACCTGGTGGTCAGCGACGTGATGATGCCCCACCTGGACGGCCTGGGGCTGGTCGCGGCGCTCCGGGCCGACTCACGCACCGCCTCGGTCCCCATCCTGCTGTTGTCCGCCAGGGCCGGGCAGGAGGCCTCCATCGAGGGCCTGCGGGCCGGTGCCGACGACTACCTCGTCAAGCCGTTCATCGCGGCCGAACTGCTGGCACGTGTACGGGCGAGCGTGGAACTGGCCCGGTTGCGCGGCCACCACGCCCGCTGGCGCACCGCGCTGATCGACTCCCTTCGGGAGGCGTTCTTCGTCTGTGACGAGAACGGCGCGGTCATCGAGATCAACGCCTCCTTCGCCGACATCCTCGGCTACGGGGCCGACGGCCTGCCGTACGCGCCCGCCCATCCCTGGTGGCCCGACGCCGAGACCGATCCCGAGGCGCACCGGCAGGTCGCCGAGTCCTTCGCGGACCTGCTCGGCCAGGGCCGGGGCAGCCACACCCTGCCCGTCACCCACCGCGACGGGCACCGGCTGTGGATCAGCGCCACCTTCAACCAGGCCCAGGACCCGGAAACCGGCCGCAGGGTGACCGTCGGCACCTTCCGCGACGTCACCGCGGAGCACTACGCCGTCCAGCGGGAGAGCGCCCTGGCGTCGCTGAGCACGTGCCTGTCCCGGGCCACCAGCCTGGACGACGCGCTGCGCGGCGCGCTGACCGAGCTGAAGAACCTCTGGCGCGCCCGGTCGGTGCTGGCCGCCGTCTTCGACGGCGACGACGAGCCGGCCCTGACCGCAACCGACGGCTCACCCGTCTGGCGGCTGCTGCCCGAGCGGCGCCGTGACGCCCTCACCGAACTGCGCGGACGGCCTCCGCTCTCCTCGGTGACCGACCGCACCGGGGCCGGCGTCCTCCTGGAGCACCCCGAGGGCCCGCTGGCCCTGTGGATCGACCTGGGCGACCACCGGCCCTTCACCGGCGAGGACCAGCTGCTGCTGTCGTTGCTGGCCGGGCATCTCGCCCAGGGCCTGGTCCGCGCCCACCAGATCGACCAGCAGCGCGAGACCGCCCTCGCCCTGCAGCGCGCCATCCTCGGCCCCTCCAGCCTGCCCGACGGTTTCGCCGTCCGCTACGAACCGGCCACCCCTCCCCTGGAGGTCGGCGGCGACTGGTACGACACGGTCACCCTGCCCGACGGCCGCATCGGCATCGTGGTCGGCGACTGTGTCGGCCGCGGGCTGGAGGCGGCGGCCGTCATGGGGCAGCTGCGCAGCGCCTGCCGCGCCCTGCTGCTGCAGGACGCCCGGCCGGGCCGGACCCTCATGGCCCTGGACCACTTCGCCGCCGACCTCCCCGGCGCGAGGTGCACCACGGTCTTCTGCAGCGTCCTGGATCCGCGCACCGGGCACCTGACCTACTCCAGCGCCGGGCATCCACCGGCCATCCTCGCCCACCCCGACGGCACCGTCCGCCTCCTGTCAGAGGGCCGCTCCGCCCCGCTGGCCGTCCTCCCCGGCAGGGCGCGTCCCGAAGGCGAGTGCGACATCCCCGCGCGCGCCACCCTGCTGCTGTACACCGACGGCCTCGTCGAGCGCCGTCGCCGCTCCCTGACCGAGGGCATCGACCAGGCGGGCGCGGCGGTCCAGGCGGGCCGGAACATCGCCGTCGACGATCTCGCCACCCAGGTCATGACCCGCCTGGCCCCGGAGGGGGGTTACGACGACGACGTCGCCCTGCTGCTGTACCGGCACCCCGCTCCCCTGGACGTGGTCTTCCCCGCTGAGTCGTCCCAGCTCGCACCCATCCGTACGGCCCTGCGTGGCTGGCTCACCCAGTGCAGGCTCTCCCCACCGGTCCTGCAGGGCATCCTGCTCGCCGCCGGTGAGGCGTGCGCCAACGCCATCGAACACGGGCACCGCGACGCCCCCGGCGGCACGATCCGCCTGCGTGCCGAGGCCTCCGTCGACGATCTGCGGCTCACCGTGACCGACAGCGGCCACTGGAAGCCTCCCCGTCCCGAGATCAACGCCCATCGCGGCCGTGGCATGGCCCTGATGCGCGCCATGATGCAGCACGTCACCGTCACCCCGGGTTCCACCGGAACCACCGTCGACATGCACACGAGGATCACCTGATGGCCACACCGCTCACCCTGGTCCCCGATCTCCGCCCGGACGGCGTCGCCCTGCTGACGGCCGTCGGTGAGATCGACATGAGCAACACCGACGTCCTCGCCGCCGCCCTCGAACGCACGACGGGCGCGGTCGTCCTCGACCTGACCTCCGTCGGTTACCTCGACAGCGCCGGCCTGTCGGTCCTGTTCGCCCATGTCGACCGGATCGAACTGATCGCCCCTCCTCTCCTGCTCCCCGTCCTGAACATCTCCGGGTTCACCGACCTGGCCCCCGTCCACGCCTCGCCGGGCGTCTGACCCCCGCCCTCGGGGCGCGGGGTGCTCCGGCGGCGTGGCGCCCAGGGCCCCCTCAGGGCTTGAGGACGACCTTCTCGCAGTCCTCCCGCTTGTTCTTGAAGATGTCGAAGCCGTACGGCGCCTGTTCGAGCGGCAGGGTGTGGGTGATGATCCGGGTCGGGTCGAGCTCGCCCCGTTCGACCAGCCTCAGCAGCGGCTCCATGTACCGCTGCACATGGCACTGCCCGGTGCGCAGGGTGAGCGACCGGTTCATCCACGCCCCCGCGGGGAACTTGTCGACCAGCCCGCCGTACGCGCCGATGACCGAGACCACTCCGCCGCTGCGGCACGACAGGATGGCCTGCCGCAGGGCGTGCGGACGGTCGGTCTCGGAGCGGACGGCCTGTTTGACGCGGTCGTAGGCGCCGATGTGGGCGCTGCCGTGCGTGGCCTCAAGGCCGACGGCGTCCACGCACTTGTCCGGGCCGCGTCCGCCGGTCAGCTCCAGCAGCCGGGAGCGGACATCGGTCTCCTCGAAGTCGACCGTGGTGTGGCCCGCCTCCTCGGCCATGCGCAGCCGGTACGGTTCCCTGTCGATCGCGATGACCTCGGCCGCGCCGAGCAGTCTCGCGCTGTCCATGGCGAGCTGCCCGACCGGGCCCGCGCCCCACACGGCGACGACGTCGCCGGGCTGGATGTCGCACATCTCGGCGCCCATGTAACCGGTGGGCAGGATGTCGGACAGGAACAGCACCTGCTCGTCGCTCAGCTCCGACTCGATCCGCAGCGGCCCGACGTCGGCGAACGGCACGCGTGCGTACTCCGCCTGCCCTCCGGCGAACCCCCCGGTCAGGTGCGAGTATCCGAAGATCCCGGCGACCGGGTGGCCGAACATCTTCTCCGCGATCCCGGCGTTGGGGTTGCTGTTCTCACAGCACGAGTACAGCCGCGCCGCGCACGCCGCGCAGGCGCCGCAGGCGATCGGGAACGGCACCACGACGCGGTCGCCGACACGCAGCCGCGACGGGTCGACGCCGTTCCCGACCTCGACCACCTCGCCCATGAACTCGTGGCCCATGACGTCGCCGTCCTGCATCGTCGGCACGTACCCGTCGAGAAGGTGCAGGTCGGAACCGCAGATCGCGGTCGAGGTGATCCGGACGATCGCGTCACGGCCGTTGAGGATCGTCGGGTCCGGCACGTCGCGGACCTCGACCTTGTTGCGTCCGGCCCAGGTGTTGGCCCTCATGCCCCCGCCCCCTTCGCGAGTTCCTCCGCCGACAGGGGCCGCGCCGGGCGCTGCGGGAACTCCCGGCGGGCGCGTTTGCCCCAGGGCGCCCCGTCGGATCGCATCACCTCACCGGTCTCCAGAACCTGCTTCAGCCTGCGCAGGTCGTCGTCGAGCTGCTGGTGCGGCTCCTCGCCGAAGTATCTGGCGACCGCCTTGCCGAGCGGGCCGCCCGGGATGTCGTAGACGAGCAGTACGTACACCTCCGTGCTCACGCCGTCCGGGGCCGGCGCGAACCGGACCCTTCCCGCGTTCGGCACGTCGGCGTCGCCGGTCGAGCGCCAGCCGATCAGCTCTCCCGGCACCTCGTCGGTGATCTCGGCGTCCCATCCGACCGTCCGGTCGAACGGGGCGCTCGCCGTCCAGTGACTCGTCCGTTCGCCCGTGACACGTACCTCGTCAAGGTGGCACATGAACGTCGGGAGGTTCTCCAGGTGACGCCAGAACGCGTAAACGTCCCGCGCCGGTTTGCGGATTGTCGTCGTGGCCGTCAATTCCATGGCTCCTCCTCTCCTGACTTCAGGTGCTACCGACCTCAGGGAGAGTTACACCTGTTGAGTGAGGAATAGTCGGATATATCCATATATTTCCGGTGCAGGCGAGCCACGAGGGCGCCACGCGGGGCGAGAGCGGCGGAAGTCCCTGATCGGCGGCCCACCCGGCGAGAGCGGGCGACGACAGGGGCCGTCCCCGGCGAACGGCCATGCCCCGCCCGCCGAGAGAGCGTGCAGAAACCATCAACAACCAATACAGAAACCGTCAATGACATTCCCGTCATAAAACGACAAACTGGCCTCGCGCCTCCCCAGAACCTCCTGCTCTCCCGAGAGGCGCGTCTGGAGAACAGGCGTATCGGCCCCGTCGAGCTCAGCGCGTCGACGCCTCCCGGTTCGTGACCCCGGCCAGGTCGCCGTCAAACGGCTGTGGGCTCTCTCCCGCCCACGCTCCGCCGGGCGGCGCCCCACCGATCCCGACGCACTCATCCCCGTACTGGAGGGCGTATGTACCGTGACCGACTGACACGCCGGGCGTTCGTGAACCTGGTCGGACGCGCCGGTGGCGTGGGAGCCGCGTACGGGACGCTGACGGCGATGGGCCTGCTGGCCGTACCCGAGGCCTACGCCGGACGGCCGGACCTGGCACGACACGGCGGCGGGCGGGGCGTCAGGGTCGCGGTGATCGGCGCCGGCGTCTCCGGCATGGTCGCCGCGCTCGAACTGTCGGCCGCGCAGTACGACGTGCGGGTCTTCGAGGCGCAGGAGCGGGTCGGCGGCCGGATCAGGACCTACCGCGGCGGGGACACCGTCGTCGAGAACGGCTCGGTCCAGCGCGTCGGCTGGGACCGCGACCCGGGCCTCTACTTCAACGCGGGGCCCGCCAGGATCCCCCACCACCACGAGGCGCTCCTCGGGTAGTGCCGCGACTTCGACATCCCCCTGCAGGTGTTCGTCAACGACAACCGCGCCGCCTACCTGCACGACGCCGCCGCGTTCGGCGGACGACCGCAGCGCGCCCGCCGGGTGATCACCGACACGCGGGGAGCCGTCGCGGAGCTGGCGGCGCGCGCGCTCAAGCAGGACCTGGACCGTCCCATGTCGGAGGATGACCTCGCCCGGGTGCGTGACTTCATCCAGGGGTTCGGCGGGCTCGACGGGAACTACCGCTACACCGGGTCGCCTGACGCCGGATACTCCGAGCCGCCGGGGGGACCGGAACCGGGCCAGGTCCTCGAACCCCTCGACCTCGTCGAGATCTCCAAGGGCTCGTCGCTGCGCTGGCGCGCGCTGTTCAGCGAGCAGTACCCGCAGCAGTCGACCGTCGTGGAGCCGACCGGCGGCATGGACGCCGTCGCGCGGGCCTTCTACCAGCGGACCCGGCGGTTCATCACGCTCAACGCGCAGGTGACGAAGCTCAGGCGCGCCGGGTCCGGCGCGCAGGTCACCTGGCGTGACCGCGTCACCAGGCGCGTGCAGGTCTGGGACGCCGACCACGTGATCGTGACGGTCCCCCTCACGGTCGTCAACGCCATCGACAGCGACTTCTCGCCGCCCGTGAAACGGGCCGTCGAGGCGGCGGTCCCCTACTACATCCCGGCCGTCAAGATCGCGTTCCAGGCGGACCGGTGGTGGGAGAAGGACCACCAGATCTACGGCGGCATCTCGTGGAGCAGCCGGGACATCACCCAGATGTGGTACCCCAGCTCGAACCTCCACGCCCGCGAGGGCATCCTCGTCGGCGCCTACATCTGGACACACGACATCGGGAACTCCTTCTCGGCGATGACGCCCGCGCAACGCGCCGCCGCGGCCGTCGCCGACGGCGAACACCTCCACCCCGGTTACCGGAACCTGGTCCGGCGTCCCGTCTCCGTCGCGTGGCCGAACGTGCCCTTCCAGGGAGGCGCCTGGATCGACTGGGGGGACGATCCGGCCACCCGCCGCGACATCTACTCCGTACTGCTGCCGCCGGACGGGCCGTACTGGTTCGCGGGCGAGCACATGAGCCACATCAACGGCTGGCAGGAGGGCTCCATCCGCGCGACCCACAACGTGCTCCACGGCATCCAGGCCCGCGTCACGCACGGGTAGCGCAGGCTGTACCCCGCCCCGGCAGCGGGCGGGATCGATCACGGCGTGCCCCCGCCGCCATGCTTGCCCCATGACGGCCGGCCCACGAGGGCCGCGACCAAGGACCGCCTGACAGGCGTGTCCTCCCCCACCAGTGCTCCGCGGCCGAGGAAGGTCCCTCCTCGGCCGCGGGAAAGTCACGTGGACCTCCCCGGGGGAGGTCCGGTGTCCCGAACTCCGGCGGACGCTAGGAGAACACATGTCCCATGCCCTACGACGTACTTCCTTATCCCGGGCACTCGTCGGCGTGCTCGCCCTGCTGTGCCTGCTCCTCCCCCAGAACGTGGCGAACGCCAAGCCGTACGAGCCCGGCAAGATCACGGCGAAGGCCCGCGCGAGCCTGAAGGACGGCAAGGCCGCCCTCTGGGTCCGGCTGAAGGGCGAGGCCGACCTCAGCCCCGCGTCCAGAGCCACGACGAAGGCCGCCAAGGGCAAGGCGGTCTACGACGCCAAGACCGCCTACGCCGACCGGTCCCAGGCCGGGCTCCGCGCGCTGCTGACCAGGCGGCACGCGGAGTTCACGCCGTTCTGGATCGTCAACGCGGTGAAGGTGACCGCCGACGAGAAGCTGGCCGAGGAGATCGCCGCCCTGCCCGAGGTGACCGCCGTCGAGCCGGTGGCCAAGATCGATATTCCGAAGGAGCCCGGACCGAAGCCGGACAAGGCTCGTTCGAAGGCGGCAGCCGGGGTCGAGTGGAACATCGACATGGTGAAGGCCCCGCAGGTGTGGAACGACCTGCACAACCGGGGCGAGGGCATCGTCATCGGCGTAATCGACAGCGGAGTCGACTTCACGCACCCGGCGCTGATCGGGTCCTACCGCGGCACACGGGCCGACGGGTCCGTTGACCACAACTACAACTGGTTCGACGCCTACGGGAAGTGCCCCTCCGCCGCTCCGTGTGACTCGATGGGGCACGGCACACACGTGACCGGCATCGCGGCCGGAGCGAACGGCATCGGGGTCGCGCCGGGTGCCAGGTGGATCGGCTCCAACGGCTGCGGCAGCGACTGTACGGAACCCGGGCTGCTGGCGACCGCCCAGTGGATGATCAGGCCCACCGACCTGAACGGCGAGAACCCCCGCGAAGATCTCGCTCCGGACGTCGTCAACAGCTCCTGGGGCTGGGCTCCGAACCAGGTCGGGATCGACTTCCGGGCCTCCGTCAACGCCTGGATCGCCGCGGGGATCTTCCCGGTCTTCGCCAACGGCAACGAGGGGAAGGAAAAGCCGTGCGACACGAGCCGTCACCCCGGAAGCTACCTTGAGACCTACAGCGTGGGAAACCTCGACTCCACCGGGAACGTCTTCGACGAGTCCAGCCGAGGGCCGGGTGAGAACGGGGACATCAAGCCCAACATCTCCGCCCCCGGGACGGAGATACGCTCCTCGACCCCCGACGGGGGTTACGGGCACATGACCGGAACCTCCCAGGCGGCTCCACACGTGGCGGGCGCGGTCGCGCTCGTCCTGTCCGCCGCCCCCTCCCTGCGGAAAAACGTCAGCGCCATCCGGGCGCTGTTCGACGACACCGCCGTCGACATCCCCGACACGAGCTGCGGCGGGACGGCCGACGACAACAACGTCGCCGGTGAGGGCTCCATGGACGTCCACGCCGCCGTGCTGGCCGCGCCGGACGATCCGCTCGGCGACCTCCACGGCACCGTCACGTCGAACGGGCAGCCCGTGCCGGACACCGAGGTGAGGGTCACCGGTCCGTCCGGCCGTACGGCGGTCAGCGGCCAGGACGGCGTCTACTCCATGCCGCGTCTGTCTCCCGGCGTCTACCAGGTCACCGTCTCCAGGTTCGGCTACCAGGACTTCACCGGGACGGCGACCGTCACGGACGGCCAGACGGCGACCGCCGACGTCACACTGACCCAGAAGCCGGGCGGCGTCGTCTCGGGGACGGTCACCGTGGCGGGCGCCCCCGCCGCGGACGCCACGGTCGTCGTGACCGGCACGGGGGCCAGGACGGTCACCGACGCCACGGGCCACTACCAGATCAGGCTGCCGTCCGGCTCCTACCACCTGCTGGTCGGCGCCTCACGGTGCGACACCTCCGCCGACGAGCAGATCACCGTGGCCGGGAACATGACCAGGAACGTCAGCCTTCAGCGGCGCACCGACGACTTCGGCTACACCTGCGAGGTCGGCACCGAACCGTACGTGGCGGGCACCCAGCGCCTCGCACTGCCCCCGGAGACCACGACCGAACGGGTGGCGCTGCCGTTCCCCGTGCCGTTCTACGGCGCTTTGAAAAACGAGATCTGGGTCGCCCCCGTCGGCCTCGCGACCTTCACCGAACTCTTGATCGTCGGCGGCGAAAACGATTCCCTGCCGTACGCCGATGTTCCCGATCTGGCGATCTATCCGTTCTGGGACAGCCTCATGCTAAGCGGCAACGCGGGCGTCTACACCGCCACGGTGGGTACGGCCCCGCACCGGTCCTTCGTGATCGAATGGCGCGATGTCGCGATCGTGGGTTCGGATGATCACGTCTCGTTCTCCGCGCTCCTCGGTGAGGACGGCACGATCAGCTACCGCTACAAGGGCATCGGCACCGAACGGAGCGGGGGCAGAGGCGCCACGATCGGCATCGAGAACGCCGACGGCACCGACGCGCTGCTCTACTCCTACAACACGGCCTCCCTCACCGACGGGCAGAGCCTGACGTTCGTCGCCGCCGACCACGGCGTGGTGCGCGGTACGGTCACCGACGCCAACGACGGCCGGCCGGTGGCCGGGGCGACGGTGACCTTCCCCTACGTGGCCACGTTCACCACCGGCCAGGACGGCACCTTCTCCGGTCAGATCCGGGCCGGGAACCACACCGCGCAGGTCTCCGGGGAGAACTACGGCACGACCACCCGGCAGGTGACCGTCGTCGCGGGCGACAGCACCACCATGGACACCGAGCTGATCACCGGAAAGGTCGTCGCCGCCCCCACCCAGGTGAGCCTGACCGCCCCGCCCGGCACCACCAGGACCGCGACGGTCACCCTCACCAACCAGGGCTGGCCGACCCCCTACGACGTCACCGCCGAATCCGCCCAGTCCGGCTGGCTGAGCGTCTCGCCCCTGACGGGCGGACTCCTCAAGAACCAGTCGGCGACCCTGACCGTCACCGTCTCGACCGCCGGTCTCGCCCCCGGCGACACGCGGGAGGGGGAACTCGTCATCCACTCGACCAGCGCGCGCCAGCCGGTCGTCAGGGTCCCGGTGACCCTGACGGTGCCCGAGTAACCGGGTCGCCCGGGATTCCCGGTCGTGCGAAGCTCGTCTCCCCACTCATCCAGATAACCGGGAACCAGGGCTTCCTCCCGAAACAGCCGTCATGAAGATGACGGTGAACACCGCGGGCCTTGAGTTGTCCCAATCGATCGCCAGGTGGCTCCTCTCCATGATGAGGAGCCACCTGAATCCTGTTCCGCATGGATACGGTCGCCGGCAGCCCTAGGGTTCGATCTCATGAGACGAAGCACGTGGACCGTGTGGACGAGGTCGGCGCTCGTGCTGGTGCCGGCCGTCCTTGGGGCCGCCTTGGTCATCGCTCCCATCTGGCGGGACACGGTTCGTCTCGAAGCCTTCCGCGAACGCGTTCTCGACCTTCCTCTCCCGCCACGGACGCGGAGCGTCTATTCGACGGACCGTGACGTGGTCTTCGGACCGAACCTGGTCGGCGGTAGCGGGTCCTCCTGCGACTACCGCGTCAGGCTCACGCTCCGGACGGCGCTGACGCCGCAGGAGATCCAACGCTTCTACAGAAACGTGTCGGTCGCGGGAGCCGAGACGAAGGCGGAGATCTCCCTCTTCTTCGAAGACGAGGAAGTCGCCGGTGGCCACCGGTTCGTCCTTGAGGCGTACGACTCCCACGACTGGGACGGGGACTGGCGCTGCGCCTGACCGCCCCTCGCGTACGGCCCCGGCGAACGTACAGGAGTCCATCCAAGGCATTACGGAAATTTCCTGAAATACGCAGACGATCCCCCCGGGGCCGCACCCGGAGGGGATCGTTCGGCGTTCAGAGGGTGCAGTTCTTCTGGGTGTCGGTGCGGACGCTTCTGCCGGTGAACTCCTCCAGGATCGCGATGTTCGCCGGGGAGTAGTTGGTCGCGGTGATCCGGTCGGCGTCGGCGCTGCCCAGCTTGCCGGTGTACGGCGCCGACTTCTCCAGCCAGTAGGCCGTGCGCAGGAACTGGGTCAGGACCAGCTCACGCAGCTTCGGCTCGTTCTTGATCCTCGTCCAGTAGTCGGGGTGCCTGCTCTTGGCCACCCGGAGGTAGAGCAGCAGGTAGCGCAGGTTGGTCGCGGCGATGTCGCGAGCGTTGCTGGCGCCGATGCCCCTGATGTACTCCTGGAGGACCGTCACCGCGGGCAGGCCCGTCAGTCCGGCGTTCAGCTCGGCCAGCACGCCCTGGAGGTGATACTCCCCCTGGGTCCGGTCACGCAGGTAGATGCCGTCCATGGAGTCGCTGAGCCGGTCCTGGATCAGCGGCAGGATCTCCTTGCGGGGGAACCCGTCGTACAGCGGCACGACCGTGTCCTGCCGGGAGGCGTTGATCCAGGCCGCGGTGTGCACGTTCCACCTGGTCCGCGCCGGGTCGAGGTCCCACATGTGGGTCTCCTCGTGGATCGCCACCATCATCGACTCGGCGAAGGCCTCGAAGCTGCTCGTCTGGACGAACTGGGTCCAGTACTTGTCCCTGGCCTGGGCGACGGCCAGCGCCTGGCCGCTCGGCCACCGCCTGCCGTACACCGCCTGGAGCGTCTGCATCCAGTTGGACGAGGTGAACCTCGCCCTGAGGTCGCTCACGTCCGCGGTCGGCTGTGAGGGTTCCTCGTAACAGTAGGGGGCGGCAGTGGCGGTGGCGGAGGCGGTGGTGGTCACCGCCAGCGGGGGAAGCGCGAGAAGCGCGGTCACGAGAGACAGAATGCGTTTTCGACTCACCGGGCCCTCATTCCTGAGTGGACGCGCCGCCGGGCAGGCAGGGCACGGACGGCCGCCGCTCTTTCGTCGTCACGGTGGATCGTATGAACCCGGTTTTCCTAGGGAAAATCCCATTTCGGGATAACATCATCGAGTGCCCACCCGGCCCTGACCGCCGTCCGCGCAGGTCAGAACCGGTGTTCAGGGCAGGTCGGTGAAGCGCTCGATCTGCTTGGTCTTGCCGGAGACGATGATGACGTCGCCGTAGGCCAGCACGGTCTCGGCGGTGGCGTAGGTGAACTCCTCC